>NZ_JBSRQL010000020.1:0-67523 GCF_054083135.1 Stenotrophomonas maltophilia group sp. LNF247 | reverse complement strand
CGATCCGGTAGCGCCGGGCCATGCCCGGCGGTCGCGCGTCAGGCGAGCGTAATCCCCGCCTTGCCCAGCGCCTCGCGTACCATCGTATCGTTGGCCTCGGTCACCGGCCGGGTCAGCTCCCACAGGAACTTCACCTTGAAGCCGGACTTCACCGCGTCCTGCGCGCTCCACAGCACGCAGTAATCGCGGGCCAGGCCGCACACGTGCACTTCGCGGATACGGCGCTCATGCAGCCAGCCGGCCAGGCCGGTGGCCGGGCGCTCGCCATCGGGACCGTGGTTCTCGCGGAAGGCGCTGTACGAATCCACCTGTTGGCGCGTGCCCTTGCGCAGGATCAGGTCGGCCATGGCCCAGTCCACGTCCGGGTGCAGAGCGGCGCCATCGCTGCCCTGCACGCAATGGTCGGGCCACAGGGTCTGCGGCTGCGCGTGCAGCAGGATGGTCTCGAACGGGCGTTGGCCGGGGTGCTGGCTGGCGAACGAGGCGTGATCGGCCGGGTGCCAGTCCTGGGTGGCCACCACCGTGCGGTAGCGGCGCTGCGCCAGCAGTCCGGCAATCGGTGCCACCAGCGCATCACCCTGGTCGCAGGCCAGCGCGCCGCCCGGCATGAAGTCCGGCTGCAGGTCGATCACCAGCAGGGCGACGTCGGCGGGCAGGGCGGTCATGGCAGATCCACTACAAGAGAAGGGGCGACCAGCGTGGCCGCCCCTCGCTCACACGTCAATCGCCCTGCGGCGTCCCAGCGTCCTGCCCGTAGTACAGCAGGCCGATTTTGATCCGCTCGCGGCCGTTCTCGCGACGGTGGCGGTTGGCATCGCGCAGCGAATACACGCAGCCGCAGTACTCCTGCTGGTAGAACTGCTCGCGCTTGCTGATCTCGATCATGCGGCTGGCACCGCCGCCCTTGCGCCAGTTGTAGTCCCAGTACTGCAGGCCTTCGTAGCGCGAGGCGGCGCGGATGCCGCAATCGTTGATCTGCGCCATGTTCTTCCAGCGCGAGATGCCCAGCGACGAACTGATGGTGTCGTAGCCGTGCTCGTGCGCGTACAGCGCAGTGCGTTCGAAACGCATGTCGAAGCACATCGTGCAGCGGATGCCGCGTTCGGGCTCGTTCTCCATGCCACGCGCACGGCTGAACCAGTTGTCGGTGTCGTAGTCGCAGTCGATGAAGGGAATGCCATGCTGCTCGGCGAAGCGGATGTTTTCCTGCTTGCGCAGTTCGTATTCCTTCACCGGATGGATGTTGGGGTTGTAGAAGAAGATCGCGTAGTCGATCCCGGAGGCGGTGATCGCCTCCATTACCTCGCCGGAGCAGGGCGCGCAGCATGAATGCAGCAGCAGGCGCTTGCCGTTGGCAGGCAGGGTCAGGGTGGGGCGTTGGAACTCGGTCATCGTCAGGTACCGCATGGACCGCCGGCAACGGCGGTGGCCCATGCATCTGCGCGTGGGTGGACAGGGCTGGCCGGATACCGTGAAAAGGACGCACGCGGCCGCACTGCCCGCACGCGCAGGTCAGCGACGGCCCCGGCACCCTCCCCGCGGAGAGTCCAGGTCGAGTCAGGGGACGGTCGTGTCCCCCGGCCGGGGCCGGTATTCGGGCTGATGGACACGGGCCGCAGCCCACCTACTACCTGCCGCTTCCCAGGCGCGAGCCCAGTGCTGTTGGCAGGATTCGTTTCCATTCACCGCTGCGGGGCAGCTCCGGAATGGGCGCGCCAGGCGCCTTCACCGGATTCCCGTTCAAATCCCTGTCGCCATCAACGCTGCGGCGGGGATACCTTCGGCGTGCCCACGGTGGACGCGTCGAGGGCAATGGTCAAGGGTCAATGAAAGCTCGGGGCTCTGGTCCGTTTCTCAGGCCGTGAGAGCGCCGCTTGCCATACTGGGCATCGACAGACGGGAGGTGGCTCGTGGCGGCGAAGTACTGCGATCTGGTCATGAAAGGCGGCATCACCAGCGGCATCGTGTACCCCAATGCGGTACTGGCGCTGGCGCGCGAGTATCGCTTCAAGAGCATCGGCGGTACCTCGGCCGGCGCCATTGCTGCGGCGGTGGCGGCTGCGGCGGCATGCGGCGATCGTCGCCAGCAGGCCGGCGAGCACCTGCCCAGTGATGCCGGTTATGGGGGGCTGTCGGCGGTGTCGGCGCAGCTGTCGCGGCGCGGGTTCATCTACAGCCTGTTCCAACCGGCGCGGGGCGCGCGTGCGGCCTATCGGCTGCTGGTGGTGCTGACCGGCAATGCGGGCCTGCCACACAAGCTGCTGTGCCTGGCGGTGGCGGTATTCGAGATCGCGCCGCTGGAAGTGCTGGTGTCGCTGGCGCTGCTGCTGGGCCTGGGCGGGTGGGGCGGCGGCTGGAGCGGTGTGGCCGCCACGCTGCTGCCGTCGCTGCTGTGCGCCTACGGTGCCGGTGTGGCCGGTGCCGTGCTGCGCGTGGCCCGCGTGGCACGGCGCAACCTGCTGGGCCTGTGCAGTGGCCTTGGCCGCGATGCACGCAAACCGGCGTTGACCGAGTGGCTGCATGAGTGCCTGCAGCAGTTGTCAGGCAAGCCACTTGATGCACCGCTGACCTTCGCCGACCTGCACGACGCACCGCGCTATGCCGGCGAGCCGGACAGCCCGCACGCGATCAGCCTGCAGATGATCACCACCTGCGTCTCGCACAACGAGCCGCGTACGCTGCCACTGGGCGGCGCGCAGTTCTGGTTCCTGCGCGAAGAGTTCGAGCAGTTGTTCCCGGCCAGCGTGGTGCAGTGGCTGGTGGATCAGGCTGGCCCGCCGCTGGACGTGGAGGGGCGGCAGTACTACCACCTGCCGCAGGGCCCGAAGCTGCCGGTGCTGGTGGCCACACGCATGAGCCTGAGCTTCCCGTTGCTGATCAGCGCGGTGCCACTGCACGAACCCTCGCGCCGCGAGCGCCGCTGCGAACCCACCGCGCCGGCGGCCGACCCCGAGCACAACGTGGCCGACAGCATGGAAGGGCTGACCAGCGCCGGGCAGGCTTGCGGTCCGGTGATCACCGCCTTCCGCATCTGCTGGTTCTCCGATGGTGGCATCAGCAGCAACTTCCCGATCCATCTGTTTGACGCCGCATTGCCGCGCTGGCCGACCTTCGCCATCAACCTGGTCTACCCGCAGCACGCCGAAGACGTGAGCCAGGGCAGCGGTAGCCGGCAGGCACTGGAGCATGCCGTGTTCCTGCCCACCGAGAACCGCCACGGCTGGCAACGGCATTACCAGTCCATTGCCACGCCGCTGGCCGCAGCCGAGCTGGGGCGTTTCCTGTTCGCGGTGGTGGCGACCATGCAGAACTGGCGCGACCTGCTGCAGGCGCGCGCGCCGGGTTATCGCGACCGCATCGTGCATGTGAGCCTGCAGGGCGACGAAGGTGGCATGAACCTGGACATGCCGCAGGAGGTGCTGACCCGCATCGCCGACAAGGGCAGCCTGGCCGGTGCGCGGTTCTGTTCGTTCTCGTTCGAGAACCACTACTGGATCCGCTGGCGCAACCTGGCCTCGGCCTACCAACGGTACACGCTGGAAGTGGCCCGTACCGACGACCCGGCGCAGCAGGTACTGGCCTATCGCGCGGCGTACTCGATGGTCGCTCGCGGCGAACCGACACCGCCGTCGTACAAGCTGGGCTCGGAAGACAAGCGTCGCGGCTCGCAGCAGCTGTGGGCGCAGATGGTCGAGCAGGGCCGAACCTGGGAGGACCTGGGCCCTGACCTGACCGACGGCGCACCGCGTCCGCTGCCGCAGATGAAGGTGACGCCGATCTACTGAGCGCGATCGATACAATCGTGCTTCATGCTGCAAGGAGCTGTGGATGTCTGCCCGCCAGGAACTGTTGGATCTGCTTGAACGCCTTGATGCCCGCGACCCGGAGCACCTGCCGGTGGTGCCACTGGCCGCGTACTTCGAAGGCAATGATTTCGAAGAATGCATCGCGCCCAACCAATGGGGTTTCGGCCGTCCGCCGATTGCCGAGCTGTACGCGCGCCTGGCCGCGATTGCCGAAAAGCCCGAGGTGGAAGGCGTGTATGTAGGCCTGCACCAGGACTGGAGCAGCGCATTGGAAGACGACAGCGAATGGCCTGCCGCAGAGAACGTGCACGTGCTCACCCGCGCCGACGTCGAGACCGTGGAAGGCTGGCTGCAGGGTCTGGAATGCGACGGTGTGGGTGAAGGCTGGCCCTACGGCCAGCACATCGACGCCCCCGTACCCTCGCAAGGCCACCGCGTGCTGACCGTGTATTGGGATTAGTAGATCCACGCCACGCGTGGATGCATTTCGCGCACGGCCAGAGCGTGCCCACCAAGGTGGGCACCTACCCGTTGCTTCAGTCGAGCATGGCTCGACTCTACAGGGGTGCAGGGCGCAGCCCTGCAGAAGAACCTATCTCCCCGGCAACTGCGCGAACGCACGCTGCATGCAGTCCTCGCGCGGGCACACCCGGCACCCCGGGCCGATCGACACCGAATTGCCCGGGCTCTGCACATCCAGCCCCAGCGAATACACCAGCCGTTCGGCATGCTGCAGATCGCAGCCCAGCGCCACCGCGAAGGTCTTGCGCGGCTGGCCATGGCCGACCGGACCACTGCTGACTTGCCGTGCCAGCCAGAAATGCCGTCGCCCATCGGGCATGCGCGCGGTCTGCGTAAGGATGCGCCCGGGCTGGTTGAACGCCTCGTAGACGATCCACAGCGGGCACGATCCACCTACCTGCGAGAAGTGGAAATCGGTTGCCGAATGGCGCTTGGACACATTGCCGGCGCGATCCACGCGGATGAAGAAGAACGGCAGGCCGGGCGCGCTGCGCCGCGCGAGTGTGCTCAGCCGATGGCAGACCGCCTCGAAGCCGACGCCGAACTGGTGTGCCAGCAGTTCGATGTCGTAGCTGCTGGCCTCGGCCGCACGCAGGAAGCGCATGTACGGCATCACCAAGGCGCCAGCGAAATAGTTCGACAGACCGATGCGGGCCTGAGCGATGCGTGCCTCATCGGTGAAGCCGGCACGTGCCACCACCGCATCGATCTGCGGCAGGTAGCCGTGCAGGGCCAGCTCGGCGGCCATCTGGAATGCCTGCTGGCCTGGCTCCAGGTAGTCCGGCAACCACAGCCGCCGTGCTTCGGCATCGTACTGGCGCTTCTCGCGCCCGGCCTGCAGCGCGGCCACTTCCACCAGCACGCCGTGGCGGTCGGCCAGCAGCTGGCGCAGGCGTGGTGCCACGTGCCCGGGCGACAGCCCCCACTCGGCGAACAGACGCTCGGCCAGCTCGTCCAGTTCGGGAATGTGGTTGTGCATGCGGTTGAAGAACTCACGCACCTGGTCGCCTGCGGGCAGGATGCTGCCGGCGCCGGGTTCGCCCAGCTGGAACTCCAGGGCGGCGGCATGCTCACGCAGCGCCAGGTGGCGGCGGTGCAGATCCAGCAGGGCGCGGCTGACCTGCGGCAGGTTGCCGGCCAAGGCGCGCAGCTCGGTCGCGCTGACCTCCGCCAGGCCCAGGTCGCGCAGGGTTTCGCCCAGCGCTTCCTGCAGCGCGGCAGGCTCATCTTCGTCGAATAGTGAGGAAACGTCGCCCAATACTTCGCCCAGCTTCTTCTGAACGGCCGGGGTGAGTGGGCGCTTGTTGCGCTCGATCTGGTTCAGGTAACTGGCCGACAGGCCCAAGGCGCGGGCCAGATCCACCTGGCTGTAGCCGCGCTGCTCGCGCAGCCGCAGCAAGCGAAGGCCAAGCTGCCGCTGGCTGGACGAATAATTCACAAAATTAACATGAATCGTCTGGCGTGTTGGCCAGATTAAGCGGATTCAGGCCGGAAATCGAGGTGGCTGCTGTGAATAATGCCAAGCATCTTTCGAGCCCGTGGGATTGTCGTCATGACTGTTGAAGCGCCCCGTATCCGCATGCTGATCGATGGCCAGTTCATCGAATCGGCCACCTCCCACTGGCAGGACGTGATCAATCCGGCCACCCAGGACGTGCTGGCCAAGGTGCCTTTCGCCACCACCGCAGAAGTGGACGCCGCCGTCGCCGCCGCCAAGGAAGCCTTCAAGACCTGGCGCAAGACCCCGATCGGCACCCGCGCGCGCATCTTCCTGAAGTACCAGCAGCTGATCCGCGAGAACATGAGCGAGCTGGCCCACATCCTCACCGCCGAACAGGGCAAGACCCTGCCCGACGCCGAAGGCGATGTGTTCCGCGGCCTGGAAGTGGTCGAGCATGCGGCCGCCATCGGCAACCTGCAGCTGGGTGAGTTGGCCAACAACGTGGCCAATGGCGTGGATACCTACACGATCATGCAGCCGCTGGGCGTGTGCGCTGGCATCACCCCGTTCAACTTCCCGGCGATGATTCCGCTGTGGATGTTCCCGATGGCGATCGCCACCGGCAACACCTTCATCCTCAAGCCGTCCGAGCAGGACCCAATGGTCACCATGCGCCTGGTCGAGCTTGCCCTGGAAGCCGGCATTCCGAAGGGCGTGCTGAACGTCGTCCACGGCGGCGAGGAAGTGGTCAACGCGATCTGCGACCACCCGGACATCAAGGCCGTGTCGTTCGTCGGTTCCACCCGCGTCGGCACCCACGTGTACAACCGTGCCTCGCTGGCCGGCAAGCGCGTGCAGTGCATGATGGGCGCCAAGAACCACGCCGTGGTGCTGCCGGACGCCAACAAGGAACAGACCCTCAACGCGATGGTCGGCGCCGCCTTCGGTGCGGCCGGCCAGCGCTGCATGGCCGCCTCCACCCTGGTGCTGGTCGGTGAAGCGCGCAACTGGGTGCAGGATCTGGTTGAAAAGGCCAAGACCCTGAAGGTCAGTGCCGGCACCGTGGCCGGCACCGACGTCGGCCCGGTCATCTCCTGCAGCGCCCGCGAGCGTGTGGAAGGCCTGATCGCCTCGGGCGTGGAGCAGGGTGCCAAGCTGGTGCTGGATGGCCGCAAGCCGCAGGTCGATGGCTTCGAGAAGGGCAACTTCGTCGGCCCGACCATCTTTGCCGGTGTCACCACCGACATGCGCATCTACCAGGAAGAAATCTTCGGGCCGGTGCTGGTCATCCTCGAAGCAGAGACGCTGGAAGACGCCATCGCGATGGTCAACAGCAACCCGAACGGCAACGGCACCGCACTGTTCACCCAGTCCGGCGCTGCCGCGCGCAAGTTCCAGGAAGACATCGACGTCGGCCAGGTCGGCATCAACGTGCCGATCCCGGTGCCGGTACCGCTGTTCTCGTTCACCGGTTCGCGCGCCTCCAAGCTGGGCGACCTGGGCCCGTACGGCAAGCAGGTGGTGCTGTTCTACACCCAGACCAAGACGGTCACCGCGCGCTGGTTCGATGACGAGACGCTGAGCCACGGCGTCAACACCACGATCAGCCTGAAGTAACGGCAGGAGCAGCCATGAGCCACTCGATGACGACGGAACTGGACGAAGCACAGCAGGCGTACCGCGAGGCAGCGCGCGACTTCGCACAGGCCGAACTGGCGCCACACGCCGCGCGATGGGATGCGGAGGGCATCTTTCCGCGCGAGGCGATCGCCAAGGCCGGTGAGTTGGGCTTCTGCGGTCTGTACATGGACCCGGAAGTGGGCGGCAGCGGCTTGAGCCGGCTGGACGCCGCCGTCGTCATCGAGGAGCTCGCCAACGTCGATCCGTCGACGGCGGCGTACATCAGCATCCACAACATGGCCTCGTGGATGGTGTCCACGTGGGGCCAGCCGGCACTGCGCGATGCCTGGGGCAGCGACCTGTCCTCAGGCAGCAAGCTGGCCTCGTACTGCCTGACCGAGCCGGGCGCCGGTTCCGATGCGGCCTCGCTGAAGGCCACCGCCGTGCGCGATGGCGACTTCTATGTGCTGAACGGCTCGAAGGCCTTCATCTCCGGCGCTGGGGCCACCGAGCTGCTGGTGGTGATGGCGCGCACCGGCGGTGCCGGTGCCGGTGGTGTCAGCGCCATTGCCGTGCCGTCGGACCTGCAGGGCATCAGCTTCGGCCGCAAGGAAGAGAAGATGGGCTGGAACAGCCAGCCCACCCGCGGCATCACCTTCGAAAACGTCCGCGTGCCGGTCAGCCACCTTCTGGGAGAGGAAGGCGGCGGCTTCAAACTGGCGATGAAGGGGCTCGACGGCGGCCGCATCAACATCGCCGCCTGTTCGCTGGGTGCCGCGCAAGGTGCGCTGGATGCCGCACGCCGCTACATGGGCGAGCGCCGCCAGTTCGGCAAGGCGCTGGCCGAATTCCAGGCGCTGCAGTTCAAGCTGGCCGACATGGTCACCCAGCTGGTGGCCGCGCGGCAGATGGTGCACACCGCCGCACGCAAGCTCGATGCCGGTGCCAGCGACGCCAACGTGTGGTGCGCGATGGCCAAGCGTTTCGCTACCGATGCCGGTTTCAACGTCTGCAACGAAGCGCTGCAGATCCACGGTGGCTACGGCTACATCCGTGAATACCCGATCGAACGCCTGCTGCGTGACTGCCGTGTGCACCAGATCCTGGAAGGCACCAACGAGATCATGCGGGTGATCGTTGCCCGTCACCTGCTCAACACCGAAGAGGAACTGCGATGAAGGATTGGCGTACCCAGGAGCACGTGGGCCTGAAGGTCGAGGCCGACGGCCATACCGCCGTGGTCACCCTGAACAACCCGCCGGCGCACACCTGGACCGTGCACAGCCTGTCGGCGCTGCGCGACCTGGTGGGCGCGCTCAACGCAGACCGCGACATCTACGCGTTGGTGATTACCGGTGACGGCGAGAAGTTCTTCTCCGCCGGTGCCGACCTCAACCAGTTCGCCTCCGGCGATAAGGCCGCTGCGCGCGAGGCCGCGCGTCGCTTCGGTGAAGCCTTCGAAGCGCTGTCCGGGTTCCGTGGCGTGTCGATCGCCGCCATCAACGGCTACGCCATGGGCGGTGGCCTGGAATGCGCACTGGCCTGCGACCTGCGCATCATCGAAGACCACGCCCAGGTGGCGCTGCCGGAGGCCACCGTCGGCCTGCTGCCGTGTGCCGGTGGCACCCAGAACCTGCCGCGCCTGGTGGGCGAGGGCTGGGCCAAGCGCATGATCCTGCTGGGCGAGCGCATCAATGCCGAGACCGCACTGCGCATTGGCCTGGCCGAAGAAAAGGTCGGCAAGGGCGAAGCCAAGGCACTGGCACTGGAATGGGCGAAGAAGGCCGGCAAGCAGAGCCCGACCAGCATAGCCGCCTGCAAGACGCTGGTACAGGCCACCCGCGCCGGCACCCACGCCTCGGCGCTGGTGGCCGAGCGCGAAGCCTTCGTCGACCTGTTCGACACCGCCGACCAGGTCGAGGGCGTAACCGCCTTCCTGGAAAAGCGCACCGCGCAGTGGAAGAACGCATGAGCATCGACACCGCTGCCGACGACGCACCGGTGCTGTTCGAAGAGCGCGTGGCCGGCAATGGCACGCGCATCGGCATCGCCACGCTCAACGCGCCGCGCACGCTCAACGGATTCTCGCTGCCGATGGCGCACCTGCTGCTGAAGCAGTTGAATGCCTGGGCCGACGACGACGGCATCGCCATGGTGGTGCTGCAGGGCGCCGGTGAAAAGGCGTTCTGCGCCGGCGGCGACCTGCACAGCCTGTACAAGAGCATGGTCGCCTTCCGCGAGGCCGGCCACAGCGACATCCGCCAGAACGCCTATGCTGCCGAGTTCTTCGACGTCGAATACCGCGTCGATTACCTCATCCACACCTACGCCAAGCCGATCCTGTGCTGGGGCCATGGCATTGTGATGGGCGGCGGCATCGGCCTGATGTCCGGTGCCAGCCACCGCGTGGTCAGCGAACGTTCCAAGCTGGCCTTCCCGGAAATCACCGTCGGCCTGTTCCCCGATGTCGGTGGCAGCTGGCTGCTGCCGCGGGTGCCGGCCAAGGGCGGCCTGTTCCTGGCCCTGACCGGTGCACTGCTCAACCCGGGCGATGCCATCTATGCCGGCCTGGCCGATGTGCACGTGGCCGAAGAGCGCCGCAGTGCAGTGTTCGATGCGCTGCTGCAGGTGGCCTGGTCCAGCCACCCCGCACACAACCACGAACGCCTGACCCACCTGCTGCAGTCGCATGCCAGTGATGCTGCGACCGGTCCACTGCTGGCCAATGCGGCACAGGTCGAGGCGCTGTGCGAAGGCGATGACCTGCAGGCCATCGTGGCGCGCATTACCGGCCTGCAGACCGACGACGCCTGGTTGCAGGCGGCTCAGAAGACCCTTGCTGCCGGTGCGCCGGGTTCGGCGCGGCTGGCCTTCGAGCTTCAGCGTCGCAGCGCCGGCCAGGATCTGGCCGCGATCTACCGCCTGGAGTACATCGTCGCCCTGCATTGCGCCGCCCATGGTGATTTCGCCGAAGGCATCCGCGCGCTGCTGATCGACAAGGATCGCAATCCGCAGTGGAACCCGGCCACCCTGGCCGGGGCCACCGGCGCGTGGGCCGACACCTTCTTTGCTTCCCCCTGGGCCGATGCCGCGCATCCGCTGGCCGACCTGGGCTCTCCCCTTGTTGAAAGGAGCCTTGCATGAGCCGCATTGCATTCATCGGGTTGGGCAACATGGGTGGCCCGATGGCCGCCAATCTGGTCAAGAACGGCCACAGCGTGCGCGTGTTCGATCTGGTTCCGGCCGCGGTCCAGGCCGCCGTTGACGCCGGTGCCAGTGCTGCGTCGTCGGCACGCGACACCCTGGCCGACGCCGAAGTGGTGATCTCCATGCTGCCAGCC
The DNA here is from genome assembly GCF_054083135.1 of Stenotrophomonas maltophilia group sp. LNF247. Taxonomy (NCBI): domain Bacteria; kingdom Pseudomonadati; phylum Pseudomonadota; class Gammaproteobacteria; order Lysobacterales; family Lysobacteraceae; genus Stenotrophomonas; species Stenotrophomonas maltophilia group sp. LNF247. Next base: position 56,793 of record NZ_JBSRQL010000020.1, on the reverse strand, counting down.
AGCCGTCACGTCGAAGGCGTGTACCTGGGCGACGACGGCATCCTCGCCGCGATCCCGGATGGCGCACTGGTCATCGACTGCAGCACGATCGCACCGGCCAGCGCGCGCAAGGTGTCAGAGGCCGCCGCCGCACGTGGCCTGCAGATGATCGATGCACCGGTCTCCGGTGGTACCGCAGGCGCCCAGGCCGGCACGCTGACCTTCATCGTCGGTGGCGAAGAGGACGCGCTGGAGCGTGCCCGTCCGGTGCTGCAGGCGATGGGCAAAAACATCTTCCACGTGGGCGCCAGCGGCGCCGGCCAGGTCGCCAAGCTGTGCAACAACATGGCGCTGGGCGTGATCATGGCGGTGACCGGTGAAGCCATTGCGCTGGGCGTGGCACACGGGCTGGACCCGAAGGTGCTGTCGCAGATGATGGCGGTCAGCACTGGCCGCAGCTGGGCTACCGAAGTGTGCAACCCGTGGCCGGGCGTGCTGGAAAATGCGCCGGCCTCGCGCGGCTACAGCGGCGGTTTCGGCAGCGATCTGATGCTGAAGGACATGGGGCTGGCAGTGGAAGCGGCGATGAGTGTCGGCGCCTCGATCCCGCTGGGCGAAGTGGCCCGCAACCTGTACTCGATGAACCACCAGGCTGGCCGCGGCAAGCTGGATTTCTCCAGCGTCGTGCAGCTCATCACGAGCGAGAAGTAAGGCTTGGATATGTAGAGCCGAGCCCGTGCTCGGCTGCTTTTCCGCCGGATGTTCCCGCGCCGGACGGATCAGCCGAGCAGGGGCTCGGCTCTACAGAAGCGAATGCGTCCCCGGCTGCGCGCCGGGGCCCACCCGAGGTGGGATGGGCGGATGTTCGGTTTCGACCGGCATCCGCCCATTTTTTTCCCTCGCTCGGGTAGTGCCGGCCGCTGGCCGGCAGCACCCCATCAGGCAACGATCAGCGTCACGTCGATGTTGCCGCGGGTGGCATTCGAGTACGGGCACACGATGTGCGCCTTCTGCACCAGCTCTTCCACCTGCTCGCGCGGCACGCCGGGCACGTTGATGGTCAGCTCGGCTTCGATGCCGAAGCCGGTCGGGATCTGGCCGATGCCGACCTTGCCGGTCACGGTGGTGTCGGCCGGCAGCGCGACCTTGGCCTGGCCGGCCACGAACTTCAGCGCACCCAGGAAGCAGGCAGAGTAACCGGCCGCAAACAGCTGCTCCGGGTTGGTACCCGGGCCACCGGCGCCGCCCAGCTCGCGCGGGGTCGACAGCTGGATGTCCAGCACGTTGTCGGAGGAGACGGAACGGCCTTCACGGCCGCCGGTGGAGGTGGCCTGGGCGGTGTACAGAACCTTTTCGATGGACATCGGGATGCTCCTGGTCAGTGGGTGGGTGGTGCGATGGAGACTACTTTGCCCGCTTTCCGCGTACGTTGGGTTGCAGAACGTACTAAAAAATTGATCGATCGTCCTGCGGGCCTAGATCGTCCACTCGCGGTCGGTGGTGAACATGATCGTCAACCAGCGGTCCGGCGAGGCCTCGCCCAGCGCATCGCCGATCTCGTCGCGCAACTGGTCCCATTCCACCAGCGGCCGCGGCGGGTCGTTTTCCGGCACCACGAAGAACAGCTCGATCTGCTCGCCTCGCCCCACCTGCGCCACGTAGCTGCGGTGCTCGACGAAGCCGTGCTTGGCGACGATGTCGCGCGCCACCGCATCCACGTGCGCCTGCAGCTCCGGCGGGGTGACCAGCAGGATGCCGGCCAGCGCCCGGCGCACGGTGCCGAGCGGGGCGATCATCACCAGCACGCAGACGAAGGCAAGGATGGCCGGGTCGATGTACGGCCCGACCCAGGCCCAGGACGTGCCCTGCACCAGCACGCCGCCGAGGAAGGCCAGCAGGTAGCAGGCCGACATGCTGGCCGCGATCACCCAGTTCTTCGCATCCAGTGCGATGAACTCCGAGCCGATGCGGCGGTTGGCGCGCAGGATGAACCATGCCAGTGCGCCTTCGCCGACGATGGACAGCCCGGCGAAGGCGATGGCCGGGCCCAGCGCAATGTGGCGGCCACCGGACATCAGCGCATCCACCGCATTGACCAGGGCATACAGTGCCGCACCGATCATCAGCGTGCCGCTCACCCCCAGCACGATCGGCTCCAAGTGCCAGAAGCCCATGGTGAAGCGCTGGTTGAGCCGCGATTGCAGCGCGTCGGTCTGGGTGGACAGCGCGATCAGCCGTGCCACCAGCAGCGACAGCCAGGTCATCACCACGTCGATCAGGCCGTAGATGCCATCGAAGATGATCAGCGAGGAATTGGCCAGCAGGCCGAACACCACCGCCGCCGCGGCCAGCAGCAGCGAAGCGGCGATCGACAGGCGCAGCACGCCCTGTTCGGTGGTGGGGTCGAAGAACTGCGGGCGGTCGTTGGCCATGCCTGGATTGTAGAGCGGAGCCACGCTCCGCTGCCGTTGCGGACTGTCCCCTACATGGCAGACCACGCACGCTGCCGGGCTTCCTGGCAGCCTGGGTGTTCTACGGGCTGACTTCACGCCCCAAGCCACCGCAGTTCGAAAGGACCGTGGAAGCGCTGGTATTTACCTTCGTAGTCCAGGCGCTGGTCAAGTTCATCGAACTGATGCTCCTGCTGGCGGGTCGCTGCTTTGTGCTGGGGATCTGGACCGAGACCAGCAGCCTGCTCTGGGGGTTTGTCCTCGCCGGACTGCTGGGGACAGGATTGGCCCTCGCTGCGAACAAGGACTTTCTCCACGCGGGTCTCCGCCGCGCAGGCTTCACCACGCGGACGTCCCACCCCAGCGAGTGGTACTGCGTGCTCGGTACGCGTCCTGCTTTCGTGGTGCTGCAACTGAAGGATGGCCGTCGACTGACCGGCTACCCCAAGGAGTGGCCGATCAGCCCGGCTGCGGGACAGTTCTACATGCAGATGCCGGCCTGGCTCGTGGATGCGGATCCGCCAGATGAAGGTGCGGATCCGCTGGCAAACCCCGCCGTGGTGGAGCTTCCGCAGCTCGATGGCATACTGATTCACGCGGTGGATGTGCAATGGGTCGAGATTCTCCAGGAGACAGACAATGGCTAAGTTGAGGAAGGGTTCCAACCCACCACTGGACCAGCTGGTCGTATCCATGGAGAACCCAAACCCCAAGCTCCCCGAGGGCAGGAAGCGTCCGCTGCCACCGCCCAGCCCACCCCGGCCGCCAGCCGGAAGCGGGCCCAACCGGCGCTTGCCGCGCGACTGACCGGGCGCATTCAGCCGGGCGGTGTAAACTATTGATCTCACTGGCAATGCCAGTCTCCACGATCAACGCCCCGATGACGCCCGCCACCGCCCGTTACGCCGATTCCCTGCGCCTGTCCGTTGCCCCCATGATGGACTGGACGGATCGCCATTGCCGCGTGTTCCATCGCGTGCTGGCGCCGGGTGCGCGCCTGTACACGGAAATGGTGCACGCCAACGCGGTCATCCACGGCGACCGCGAGCGCCTGCTCGGCTTCGACCGCAGCGAACAGCCGCTGGCGCTGCAGCTGGGTGGCAGCGATCCGGCCCTGCTGGCGCAGGCTGCGCGCATTGCCGCCGAGTGGGGATACGACGAGGTCAACCTCAACTGCGGCTGCCCGTCCGACCGCGTGCAGGCCGGGCGTTTCGGCGCTTGCCTGATGCGCGAGCCGGTGCTGGTGGCCGAGTGCGTGGCGGCGATGGTCGATGCGGTCGACATCCCGGTGACGGTGAAATGCCGCCTGGGCGTGGACGAGGACAACGATTACGACGTGTTCGCCGCCTTCGTCGACCGCCAGGTCGCCGCCGGTGCCGCAATGGTGGTGGTGCATGCGCGCAACGCGTGGCTGAAGGGCCTGTCGCCGAAGGAGAACCGCGAGGTTCCGCCGCTGAAGTACGACTGGGCCTACCGCCTCAAGCAGGAGCGCCCGGCACTGCCGGTGGTGATCAACGGCGGCCTGGCCAGCATCGAGGCGGTGCAGGCGCAGGCCGCGCACGTCGATGGTGTGATGCTGGGCCGCGCGGCCTACCACGACCCCTACCTGCTGCATCAGCTGGAGGCGCTGCACACCGGCGCCCCGCTGCAGGCCCGTGGTGACCTGTTGCGCGCGCTGCGCCCCTACGTCGAGGCGCGTCTGGGCGAAGGCCTGGCGCTGAAGCACATCACCCGCCACCTGCTCGGCCTGTTCCACGGCCAACCCGGCGGCCGCGCATTCCGTCAGGTGCTGAGCGAGGGCGCACACCGCCCGGGCGCCGACTGGAGCCTGGTCGAACAGGCCTTGGCGGTCACCGAACGCGAAGCTGATCGCGCCGCAGCGTGACGTCGGTCACAGTCCTGACTTGACAAGGGGCGGCGATTCGTCCCGAATGTTCACCTAGATGAACAACTCGCGGCATCGCCCGGAAAAGTTCAGATCGGATTCACTGCCCCAAACCAAGAATTTGCAAAGGAATTGTAAAGGCCGGGTCCCGTACCCGGCTTCCGGATTTACGACTTTTGAACGAATCGCCGTGCTCGGCTAGGATCGCATCGATGTCTCCCGCTCCCTTCCATCGCCGCATTGCCCTGGCCACCTGCGTGGCGCTGTCGGCTGTGCCGTTGTCGTCGGCGCTTGCGCAGCAGCCGCCGCGTGGCGACCAGGGGCGGGCGGAGATGATGGAGCGGGGCGAGCGCGGTGGCCGTGGCGACGAGCGCTCGCTGTCCGATGCCGTGCGCCGCGTGCAGCGCACCACCGGCGGCCACATCCTCGGCGCCGAGCGTGTGCCGTTCGATGGGCGTGACATCAACCGGGTGAAGTACATGGACGACCGGGGCCGTGTCCGCTACATGGACGACCCCGCCCCGTCGCGTTCACAGCCGCGCACGCCGCGGTCGGATATGTCATCACTACGCGGCGATAACCCCTGAACAGGGATAGTTGTCGCTATCAACCCGTACCCCACAGGCCTCCGGGCCACACCCAGGACACTAGGGAGAGTTCATGCGTATCCTTCTGGTCGAAGACGAAGCCCCGCTGCGTGAGACCCTGGCAGCCCGGCTCAAGCGCGAAGGCTTTGCCGTCGATGCTGCGCAGGACGGCGAGGAAGGCCTCTACATGGGGCGCGAAGTTCCGTTCGATGTCGGCATCATCGACCTCGGCCTGCCCAAGATGTCGGGCATGGAGCTGATCAAAGCCCTGCGTGACGAAGGCAAGAAGTTCCCGGTGCTGATCCTGACCGCGCGTTCGAGCTGGCAGGACAAGGTCGAGGGCCTGAAGCAGGGCGCCGACGATTACCTGGTCAAGCCGTTCCACGTCGAAGAGCTGCTTGCCCGCGTCAACGCGTTGCTGCGCCGCGCCGCCGGCTGGAGCAAGCCGACCCTGGAATGCGGTCCCGTTGCACTGGATCTCGCCGCCCAGACCGTCAGCGTCTCTGGCAGCAATGTGGACCTGACCAGCTACGAGTACAAGGTGCTGGAGTACCTGATGATGCACGCCGGTGAACTGGTCTCCAAGGCCGACCTCACCGAGCACATCTACCAGCAGGACTTCGACCGCGATTCGAACGTGCTGGAAGTGTTCATCGGCCGCCTGCGCAAGAAGCTGGACCCGGATGGCGAACTGAAGCCGATCGAGACCGTGCGCGGCCGCGGCTACCGTTTCGCGATTCCGCGCAACGAGGGCTGAGCCGGCTCAGCCTGGCGAAACCATGATGTCCGGCCGTCTGTGGTTCTTCCGACGCTGGCGGCCGCGCTCGCTGCAGGCGCGCCAGATGCTTGCCGCGTCCGTGGGCCTGGTCGCGTTCCTGGCCCTGGCCGGTTACGCACTCGACGCCGCCTTCGCCGATACGGCGAAGGCGAACCTGCGTGAGCGCCTGAAGAACTACGCCACCGCCTACGCGGCCGGCATCGACTTCACCCGCGACCGCTCGCTGTACATCCGCGAGCAGCCGCCGGATTCGCGCTTTGACGTGCCGGGCAGTGGCCTGTACCTGCAAGTGGTGATGCCGCACGGCAAGGGCAATTCGATGTCCGCCGAAGGCCCGATGCTGCCCACCGTCGGCGGCGGCCTGCTGGCACCGCGCCAGGAAGTGTTCGAAGGCCCGCTGCCGATGATCCAGATCGACGGCAGCCAGGGCTCGGTGTACCGCTATGGCCTGGGCCTGGTGTGGGACGCCGACGCCGACCCGGCCACCGAATTCCCCTACACCATCTACGTGATGGAAGACTCGCGCGCGCTGGGCGCGCAGCTGCGCGTGTTCCGTGGCCGGGTCTGGTTCTACCTGGGTGGCATCGGCCTGATCCTGCTGCTGCTGCAGACCGTCATCCTGCAGTGGAGCCTGCGGCCGCTGCGTCGCGTGATCACCGAGCTGACCAAGGTGCAGCGCGGCGAGACCGAGCGCATGAGCGAGCGCCATCCGCGTGAGCTGGAGCCGCTGACCGACAGCATCAACGCCTTCATTGAAAGCGAGCGCGAGAACCTCGAGCGCCAGCGCAATACCCTGGCCGACCTGGCGCACAGCCTGAAGACGCCCATCGCCGTGCTGCGCACGCAGATGGACAGCGGTGCCGGCGATGGCGCCCTGCGCGAGGAGCTGGACGTGCAGCTGCAGCGCATGAACAACCTGGTCTCCTACCAGCTGGCACGTGCTGCATCGTCGGGCCACAAGCTGTTCTCCGCGCCGCTGCCGATTGAATCCAACGCCGAGGAGATCGTGCGCGGCCTGGAAAAGGTCTATGCCTCCAAGGGCGTGCTGTGCGAATTCGACATCGACCCGGCCGCGCGCTTCCACGGCGAACCGGGCGACCTGCAGGAACTGCTCGGCAACCTGCTGGAAAATGCCTTCAAGTGGGCCAACCGCCGCGTGTTGCTGACCGCGCAGCCGCTGCCGGCACCGAACGCGCGCCGCGCCGGCCTGCTGCTGGCGGTGGACGACGATGGCCCGGGCATTGCCCCGGACGACATCGGCAAGGTGCTGCAGCGTGGCGTGCGTGGCGACGAGCGCGTGCAGGGCCACGGCATCGGCCTGTCGATCGTGCAGGACCTGATCAAGGACTACCGCGGCGAACTGGCCGTCGGCCGTTCAAGCGAACTGGGCGGCGCCCGTTTCGAAGTGCGCTTGCCGCCGGGGCCGTAAGCCGCACGTTCCTGTCCGCCGGGCATCGCCTGGCGCAACAACGCGTGGTGTTCCGGTAGTGCCGGCCGCTGGCCGGCAACCTCATGATCCTCGGTGGCATTGCCAAGGTGCCGGCCAGCGGCCGGCACTACCGTGTTTCGATCGTCGGCGGCTCGCCATAGAACCGCCGCAGCTGCGCGGCCACCTCCGGCAACGCCTGCTGCAGCAGATCCGGTGCCGAGAAGTGATACTCGCTGGTCACCGCGAAGAATTCTTCCGGCGCTTCGCCCGCATACGGATCGATCAGCGTTTCTTCGCCCGCATCCACCTGCGCGCAGAACGCATCGTAGGCGCGCTGGAAGATGGCCGCCCACTCACGCTGCCATTCGCGCGGCAGCGGCGGCGTGCCGTCCATCGCGCCATCCAGTGCATCCAGCTTGTGCACCATCTCGTGCACCGCCACGCAGTAGCCCTCGTGCGGCGCGGCCAGGTCGGCCTGCACATCGGCCCAGGACAGGATCAGCGGACCGCTGTCCCACGATTCGCCAATCAGTTCGTCATCCCACTCATGCAGTACGCCGGCCGCATCCATGTGGCTGCGATGTACGCGGAATGCATCGGGGTAGACGATCAGCTGCGACCAGCCTTCCAGACCCACCTCGCCGAACTCCAGCAGCGGCAGGCAGCACAGCGCCGCCAGCAGCACGCCATCGCCGGCCTGCAGCTGCAGCTCGCCGATCGGCGTGATGGTCTTCTCGTGCAGGAAGCGCGTGGCCAGCACGCGCAGGCGTGCGCGGCGTTCGTCGTCCAGACCGCGCAGCCAGGCCGCACGGCGGCAGGCCTCATTCCACAGTACATCGTCGATCGGCCGCGGCGCAGGTCGCAGCCACTGCAGCAACGACTTGATCAGCGGAACATTCCCGGCAGGTAGCTGTGCCACTTCGGTGCGCGGATGCGCTGCAGCACGTCGTCGTCGCTGCCACCGCCGCCCGTGCTGGTGTTGGCTGCCGGGCGGACCGGTGCCGGCTTGGTGGTGGCGGCCGAAGCGGTCGCGGTCGGTGCACGCTGCGAGGCGGCATCGCCGTTGGAGGACACGCAGGCGCCGCGGCTGTCGTCCAGCGCTGCCGTCGCAGACGCCGCGAAGGGCATCGTCAGCAGGATCAGGCAATGGGCATAGCGGCGCATTGACGACATCCACGTTAAGGGAAGGTGAGTTCCCGATTCTAGCCCGAACCCGGCGCCCCGTTGGAAGCCCCCGCAGAACCCAGCGTGGCGGGCGCCGCTGGCGGCTTTCCCGCATAATTCCTTCCTGACTTCGTGGAAGCTGCCGTGGACGACCGCCAATTGCTGGCCAAACTCGCTGCCGGTCGCCTCTCCGGCGACGCCCTGGCCCGTGAGCTGGGCCAGACCCGGGCGGCCATTTGGAAGCGTATTCAAGGACTTAGAGCCGCCGGTGTGGACATCGAAGGCCGCGCTGGCGAGGGCTATGGCCTGACCCGCCCGGTCGACCTGCTGGACCCGGATGCGATCCGTGCCGGCCTGCCCGCCGAGGTGCTGCCGCTGCTGCACGACCTGCAGGTGGCTTGGACGGTGGACTCGACCAATGCCGAATTGCTGCGTTGCAGCGCGCCCCAGCGCGGGGTGAGCGTCCTGCTGGCCGAACGCCAGACCGGCGGCCGCGGCCGTCGCGGCCGTACGTGGGCGTCGCCGCTGGCCGCGCATGTGTACCTGTCGGTGCTGCGGCTGTTCTCCGGTGGCCTCGGCCGCCTGGCCGGGCTGAGCCTGGTGGCCGGCATCGCCGTGGCCGAAGCGCTGCACGACCTGGGCTATACCCAGGCGCAGCTGAAGTGGCCGAATGACCTGATCGTCGATGGCAAGCGCAAGCTGGTCGGCCTGCTGGCCGAGGGCGGTGGCGAATATGCCGGCCCGGCGCGCGCGGTGATCGGCATCGGCATCAACACGCACATGCCGCCATCCTTCGCCGAGCAGATCACCCAGCCGTGGGTGGACCTGGACACGCTGGCCGGCAAGCCGGTGGACCGCAACGTGGTGGTTGCTGCCGTGCTGGCGCGCCTGCTGCCGGCACTGGAAGAATTCGATCGCGAAGGCCTCGCTCCCTTTCTGCCGCGCTACGCCGCGTTCGACATGCTGGCCGGTCGCGAAGTACGGGTGGAACTGGAAGGGCAGTGGCAGCATGGCACCGCGCTCGGCCTGGCCGATGACGGCGCCTTGCGCGTGCGCATCGATGGCCGTGAGCGCCTGCTGCACGCCGGCGAAGTCAGCGTGAGGGCGGCATGAGCGATTGGTTGTTCGACCTCGGCAACTCGCGCTTCAAGTTCGCGCCGTTGCAGGGCGACCGTGCCGGTGACGTGCAGGCCTGGGCGCATGGCGCCGAAGGCATGGCCGGACAGCCGCCGCACAGCCTGCCCAGCGGCACCACCGCGTTCGTGGCCAGCGTGGCCGCACCGTCGCTGACCAGCGCGATGCTGGACCAGCTGCAGCGTCGCTTCGAGCACGTGCACGTGGTGCGTACCAGCGCCGAATGCGCCGGTGTCCGCATTGCCTATGCCAAGCCCGAAAAATTCGGTGTGGACCGCTTCCTGGCCCTGCTGGCCGCGGCCAAGGCGCAGCGCCCGGTGCTGGTGGTCGGGGTGGGCACCGCACTGACGATTGATCTGCTCGACGCGGACGGCCAGCACCACGGTGGCCGCATTTCCGCATCGCCCACCACCATGCGCGAAGCACTGCATGCCCGTGCGGTGCAGCTGCCGGCTACCGGCGGTGACTACAGCGAATTCGCCAACGACACCGCCGACGCGCTCGCCTCCGGCTGCGATGGTGCGGCCGTGGCGCTGATCGAACGCAGCGCCCAGCAGGGGCACGCGCTGCTGGGCGTTGCACCGTCGCTGCTGGTGCACGGGGGCGGCGCACCGGCGCTGATGCCGTTGCTGCCCGGCGCCGACTACCACCCCTCGCTGGTGCTGGATGGTCTCGCCCGCTGGGCGGTGCACCAGCCCGCAGGCTAGTATCCGCGCATGCTGACCCGTGCCCTGATCGTCGTACTGGCCATCCTCAACCTTGGCGTCGCCTGCTGGTGGCTGCTGCGCGATGCACCACAGAAGCCTGCGCCGCCACCGCAACCCACGGGCGTGGCCGAGCTGCGCTGGGTGCCCGGTGGCGTGGATGCCGCTGCGGCCGCCGAAGCCACGGCTGCCGCGCCGACCGCGCCGTTGATGGAGCGCGAACCGGCGGAGAAGACGGCCGTGGCTGTAACGCCGGCGCCCGCCGCCCCGGCCAAGCCGGAGAGTGCCAAGCCGCAGGCGGCCGAAGCTGCGCCTGCCGCCACATCGGTTGCTGGCGCCGACAAGCCGGTCGCAGCGCCCGTGCCAGCACCGGGAAAACCCGCAACCCCGCCCGAGGCTGCCGAACCGCCGCGCTGCGTCGCGCTGGGCCCGTTCGCCGACCGCGCCGCCGCGAGCAGCGCGCAGGGCAAGGCCGGCACGCTGCTCAGCCAGGTGCGCCTGCGCGAACAGCCCGCTGCCAGCGGCAGTGCCCGTTACCGGGTGATGCTGCCGGCCGCCGCCAACCGCGACGAAGCGCAGGCCACCGTGAAGCGCATCGTCGCCGCCGGCCTGAGCGACTACTACATCATCAGCCAGGGCGAGGACGCCAACGCCGTGGCGCTGGGCCAGTACCGTAATCGCGAGGGCGCCGAGCGCCGCATGGCAGCGGTGCAGGCCGCCGGCTTCCAGCCGCGCCTGGTCGCCAGCGGCGACGCCGGCCAGTGGTGGCTGGAAGCGCAACTGGCGGCGGGCACGCAGCCGGCCCAGGCCCAGCAGCGCAGCGGGGCGGCACAGAGCCGGTCGCTGGAATGCACGCGGTTGCGCTAGAATCCCCTGACTGCGGCGCTGCCGCCGGTGATCCACCCATGCCGCTTTAGCTCAGTTGGTAGAGCAACTGTCTTGTAAACAGTAGGTCATCCGTTCGATTCGGATAAGCGGCACCACCACACTCCAGTTGTGCAGCTCGACATGGCGGCGCAGTAATCGGTCGAGCACTGCTCCCTGCTGCGTCTCTCCCGTTCTTTTCCTTCCTTGCTGTTATCTCATCTTGCACCTGACGAGGCGCGTCCCACCTGCCTGTTCGCGTGCTTCGTGGTTGATGCGCGTTTCTCGTAGTTGAAAATGTGTAGCCAGTAGGCTACATTTTTCCATGAAGATCCAGCGTACCCGTCAGTTCGCGACATGGATTGACGCTCTCAAGGACGTAACTGCACGCGCTCGCATCCTGGCCCGTATCGGTCGGCTCGCCGAAGGCCATCCGGGTGATCACCGCCGTCTGGGGGACGGTATTTCCGAACTGCGTATCGATGCAGGGCCGGGCTACCGCCTGTACTACACCCAGCGCGGCAGGCAGTTGCTGATTCTTTTGGTCGGAGGTGACAAAAGCTCACAGCATCGCGATATCGAAAAGGCCAGGGAGATTGCACGTGCCCTGTGAGCGTCGAACCGGCTGTAGTCGAAACGAATCAATACCGAAGTACTGGAGCTGTTCCATCATGGCCACCAAGAAAAAAGTCGAACTCAAAGCATTTGATGTGGCCGAACACCTTCGGACACCCGAAGAAATGGCCGCCTATCTCGACGCCTGCATCGAGGAAAGCGACGGCGATTCCGCGTTCATTGCCAAGGCGCTCGGCGACATCGCGCGCGCTCAGGGTATGAGCAAGGTTGCGCGCGCGGCGGGCCTGTCGCGCGAGAGTCTTTACCGCGCACTGTCCGGCGAACGCAGCCCCGATTTCGCCACCATCCTGAAGGTGACCCGTGCCTTGGGTGTGCGTCTGCATGCCAGTGCCGCGTGAGGCATCAAGGCACTGCGCTCCACTTCCGCCGCCTCAAGAAGTCAGGTGCGATCAGTCTCAATCAAACCGGATGATGCGGATCAACCCCCTTGTCGACGATCCATCTCCGAAGGCGGCCGACGTGCCACAAGTGAACACCTCCTTCGCACCTTCGTAATTGATGAATGAGATCGTGCAATTCGTCCGCGTTCCAGGACGGATCCGGGTGATGGCTCTGTCATTCAGCACGAAGCTGTACCACATGACTTCAGGGCTTATCGAGAGCGCCATGGGCGTGCGGTGGAGGCGATCAACTCGGCAACAGCGCCGGCGCGCGAATCCACTTCGTCCAGCCGCAGCTCAACGAGAACAGGCTTCAGGTTTGGATAGGGTGCGCTCATTCCAGCAGCGGGTCTGCCTGATTCGCTAGCCGGGGCAGTGACGTTGTGAACCTGTGCATTGGGCATCTCAATGTTCTGAATTACTGAGCCCCACCCACCTGCAACGCCACATACTCCGCCAGCCCCCGGCAGGCCAGCATCAGACCCTCGCGCGTGCCATCGCCGATGTCGTCCTTCTCTTCCCCATCCACGCGCACGCGCTCTGCGGCGTGGTACAGCTCCAGCAGCGATACCAGGCCCACTGCGGCGCGGTCCCTGCGTGCGGCAGCCACGGCGTCGCCAGGTGTGCCTGCCGGTCCCTGCCACGGCTGTCCATCGGCGGCGTCACCGGTCTGGATGCGCTGCAGGCAGCCGGGCAGGTTGATGGGCGCGGGCGCCTCGTTCGCGGCAGCGAAAGCAGCTTCCAACGGCTGCGCCAGTTCGGGCGGCAGGCGCAAGGCAGCCTCGCCCAGGGTGGCGGTCAGGTACGGGTGATGGGGCTTGGGCATGCGGGCATCCTCGTCGGCAACAGAGGTGCCACCCGAAGAGGGTGGCGGGCGATGCGTGGCTTCCAAGACCGGAAATCGATGAGCCGGCGGGCACAGGGCCCCCACGCACCGCCCGCCGTCGATCGGCGAACGGATTGCCAGCCGGCGCCGCTTTTGGGAAGACGGCGCCGGCTGGCAAGCGTATACAGCTTCGATTACACGGGCTTGGAAGTCCCGACCACCTTTGCAGGTGGCGATTCATCATGCGCACGTGAAATCACCGCCTGCCAGTCGTTTGTCTCGATGGCATCGGGTGATCTGAAGGGAAAAATGAATTATCGCGTTTGGCCCGTTTCGAGCATCGCAATGCCAGAAGCGACATATCGCGCAGCGCCGTCATCATCGGTCATCCGGGCTGCGCCACTGTTGCCGCACGGCTTACAGTAGCGTGCGACGTAAAGCTGGCTTAACAGCCTCGGCAAGGCACCAAGGCAACGATACCAGACCCAAAAGTGCCAACGCGCGCCCAGGATCTTGATATTCCTCACGGACAGCCCGCAGCGCCCCACCGCATACTTCCGCTACACGCCCGCCCTGGGCCCCTTCGGGATAAGCACATGCGTCGCCATGCCCTGTCGCTCACCGTCGCACTGTTGTCCGCTGCTTTCGTGGCCCCGGCCATGGCTGCCGTGCCTTTCTTCAACGCCAGCTGCCCGGGCGGCATCGACGTGCACGCCGACGAAGGCGGCCCGGTCTACGTGCAGGGCCGCGAGGCCACGCTGAAGCGCTTCAACGACCGCTATTTCGAAGCACGCGATGCCAACAGCGGCATCACCCTGTCGATCAGCCGCAACGACGACGGCGCGCCGCAGATCAGCTACACCGGTCGTGGCGGCGCCAATGGCATCTGCCAGGTCAGTAGCAGTGGTGCGCCTGCGCCCGCCGCAAACAGCGCCCGCCCTCGCGACGCTGCCGCCGGGGATGCCGCGCTACCGCGCGAAGTCACCTGCGAATCCACCGGCCAGCAGCAGGTCTCTTGCGATCTGAACACCCGTGGCAACGTGGAAATCGTGCGCCAGCTCAGCCGTACCCGCTGCGAGGAGGGCAAGAACTGGGGCCTGTCGCGGCACTCGGTGTGGGTCAATGGCGGCTGCCGCGCGGTGTTTCGCAATGTGTCCTCGGTGACTACCCCCGCGCCGACAGGCGATACCGCGTTGGGCGCCTGCAACATGCGCAAGGGCGCGCAGGGCGCCCTGGTCACCCAGATGCCTGTGGGCAGCGATTACCAGGAACTGATCATCGATTACCCCGATGGCCGCTTCCTGTGCATGATGCGCAACAACGGCCAGGTGCAGAGCGTGACGCCGGTGCGCCGCCGCGGACGCTGAGCGCGCAGCGGGTTGGGACAGGCTTCAGCCGCAGGACCTATACAGCAACACCCACGCCAGCATCAGGGTGAACATACCAACGAAGGTCAGGCCGAACCACAGCGCGGCCACCTTCACGTTGCCGATCAACGCCGCCAGCATACGGTGCAGTTCGCTTTTCAGAATCGGGTATTCAGCGTGCGCCTTGCGCAGACGCTGCCAGCCCAACCCGAGGAATACCAGGGTCGAGAACGGCACCAGCAGCAGTGTCGCCTGCATCAGCCAGCCATTCGGCGACGCATCGATCGAGTTGCTCAAAAAAACCGCAAAAACGGCGACCGGCAGCGCCACGGTGAAAAAGCGTGGCCACGCGGTATTGATGAAGGGCGACATCGCAATCTTCCATGAAGGACGGTCGGGTCCGCGCGGCATCATGCCATGCCAATGCCCTGCTGCACCGCCGCGAGTGGTGTCACGCAGCTCTGGCTAGACTGTGCTTCTTTTTCCCCCGCAAGGAGGCACCCATGGCCCATCCCATTTCCGTATCCCTGATCGGCGTTCCCACCGATGTCGGTGCGGGCCATCGCGGTGCACGGCTGGGGCCGGAAGCGCTGCGCGTGGCGGGCCTGCCGGAGGCGCTGGAAGCGCGCGGCGTGGACGTGCGCGACCTGGGCAACCTGGATGGCCCGCGCAACCCGTGGACCGCGCCGGTGCAGGGCTACCGCCATCTGGAGGAAGTGGTGGCGTGGAACCATGCACTGATGGAAGCCAGCTATGCCGAACTGCAGGCCGGCCGCATGCCGATCATGCTCGGCGGCGACCACTGCCTGGGCATCGGTTCGATCACTGCCGTGGCACGCTGGTGCCGCGAGCAGGGCAAGACCCTGCGCGTGCTGTGGCTGGATGCACATTCCGATTTCAATACCAGCGATGTCACCCCCTCGGGCAACATCCACGGCATGCCGGTGGCCTGCCTGTGCGGCCTCGGCCCGGAGGCGCTGACCCACCTCGGCGGCAGCGCACCGGCGATCACTCCCACCCAGGTGCACCAGATCGGCATCCGTTCGGTGGACCCGGAAGAGAAGCGCCTGATCAAGACCCACAAGGTGGATGTCTATGACATGCGCTACATCGACGAGAACGGCATGAAGCGCGCGGTGGAAGCGGCGCTGGCGGGCATCGACGAGAACACCCACCTGCATGTCAGCTTCGATGTGGATTTCCTCGACCCGAGCATCGCGCCGGGCGTGGGCACCACCGTGCCGGGTGGGGTGAACTACCGCGAGGCGCAGCTGGTGATGGAGATGATCGCTGACACCGGGTGCATGGGGTCGCTGGACATCGTCGAGCTCAACCCCTTGCTGGACAAGCAGAATGCCACCGCCGAACTGGCCGTGGACCTGGTCGAGAGCCTGTTCGGCAAGTCCACCCTGATGCGCGACTAAGGCAACCGCCTGAACGGATCGCCGATCCGTTCACACCCGCTCCACGCCCCTGCCGCCAGATTGCACTTCACGCGGCGGCGGCGGGCATTGGCCTTCTCCCGCTGAGCGAAAGAATCCCATCCGCGAATGAAGCGGTGTAGCGGCAAACCCAAGGAGAAGCCCATGAAGCGCGTAGTTGCCCTGATGCTGTTGTCGATGTTCTCGGTGGCCCTGCTGGCCGGTTGCAACACTGTGGCCGGTGCCGGCAAGGACGTGCAGAAGGCCGGTGAGAAGGTTGAGGATGCCGCCAAGGGCAACTGAGCCCGGCGCGGAACGGAAGGAAAGAGGCCGGGGATCATCCCCGGCCTTTTTCTTGCACGCTGCCACACACGGCTGTGCAAGCGGAGTGAACCATTCAAGCAGGTGAGCACGCATTTCATTGCTGGTTGACCGGTACTCAACAGCGACTGCGCGAAGCTGGAACCACGGTAAGAACGCCGTTGCAACCAAGGACTCCCAGCAATGAACAAAGACATCATTTCCGGCAAGTGGTCGCAGCTGAAGGGCAAGGCCCAGGCCAAGTGGGGCGATCTGACCAACGACGATTTCGATGTGGCCGAAGGCAATGCCGAATACCTGGCCGGTCGCCTGCAGGAGCGTTATGGCTGGGCCAAGGACCGCGCCGAGAAGGAAGTCCGGGATTTCGAAGACAGCGTGCGCAAGGATTACCCGGATTACAAGTAAGCCCCCGGGTTTCCCCCACGACACAACGCCCGCGCCGAAAGGTTGCGGGCGTTGTGTTGTCTGCGCGGAGGATCAGCGTGCCGGCGGGTCCGGCACGTAGCGGTTGGGGAACGCCTGCGGTTCGCGCGGCAGGCGTGACGGCGAATCGACCAGGATGCCGCGCGCGCGCAGGTTGCGGGCGCTGTCGTAGCGCAGCTGCAACACCTGCGCCGGGCTGCGGCTGGCGCGCTCGAACTCGGTATCGCGCACCGAGGACTGCTCGCGCGCGCCGTGGCCGGTGCCCAGCGCCGGCGCCTGCGGCTTGCTGGCGTAGCCCTCGATGCGGCTGGCGCTGGCATCGGCGGCCGCTTCGGCCTGTGCAGCCGGGGCCGGCGGTGGCAGGCCCCGGCGCAGGATCGGCTCGGGGCGCCAGCGGCGCGCTTCCTCGAACACGGCCACGCCCACCACGCCGATGTTGTCGGGGCGGCCGGTGCGGCTGGCATAGCTGCCGCTGGGGCTGCTGAAGACGAACTGCGCCACTTCGTCCTGGCTCTTGCGCCAGCCGGTGATGTCGGCGCGCTGTCCGGGGTTGAGCACGTAACCGGTCTGCGAGGGATCGGCATCTTCGCCGGAGATGGCGTTGACGCCGTCCACCGACAGCACCACCAGCACCCGGCGGGGACTGTCGTTGTACAGGCGCACGGCGTAGCGGTGACCGCGCTCACCGGCCACCCAGCGCTGGCCCTCGGCGGGGTAGCTGCGCAGTTCGGTGCCGCGGTCGCGGTCGACCAGGGCCATGCGCACGGGGCCGCCCTCGTAGACCGGCGGCGGCATCGGGGCCGGGCGGAAGCCGGCCAGAGGCAGGATAAGCAGCAGGGGCAGCAGGCGTTTCATCGGGCGTCTCCAGCGGGGTTGCGTGAATGAACGCGCCGCGGGCCCTGACGGGGTTGGTGGCGTGCAAGGTAAACTGGCCCCGTTCATCGAAGGTTACCCCACGCAGTCATGACCACCCGAGTCCTTACCGGCATCACTCCCTCCGGCACGCCCCACCTGGGCAACTACGTTGGCGCCATCCGCCCGGCCATCGCGGCCAGCCGCGCGCCGGGGATCGAGAGCTTCTTCTTCCTGGCCGACCTGCACAGCCTGATCAAGTCACAGGACCCGCAGCGCACCCAGCGCGCGACCCTGGAGATCGCGGCCAGCTGGCTGGCCTGCGGCCTGGACCCGGAACACGTGTGGTTCTACCGGCAGAGCGACATCCGCGAGACCACCGAGCTGATGTGGTTCCTCACCGCCATCGCCAGCAAGGGCATCCTCAATCGCGCGCACGCCTACAAGGCGGCGGTGGACAAGAACCGCGAGGAAGGCGTGGACGAGGACGCAGGCGTCAGCGCCGGCCTGTTCATGTATCCGGTGCTGATGGCCGCCGACATCCTGATCTTCAAGGCCAACCAGGTGCCGGTGGGCCGCGACCAGATCCAGCACATCGAGATGGCGCGCGACTTCGCCCAGCGCTTCAACCACGTGTACGGCAAGGAGTATTTCCCGCTGCCGGACGTGGTGATCGACGAGCAGGTGGCGACGCTGGCGGGCCTGGATGGCCGCAAGATGAGCAAGAGCTACCACAACACCATTCCGCTGTTCGTGCCGCGCGAGGAGCTGAAGAAGCTGGTGTTCTCGATCCTGACCGACTCGCGCGCGCCGGGTGAGCCGAAGGACACCGAAGGCTCGGCGCTGTTCCAGATGTACCAGGCGTTCGCCACCCCGGAACAGACCGCGGAATTCGCCAAGGCGTTCGCTGCGGGCATCAGCTGGGGCGATGCCAAGCAGCAGCTGTTCGAGCGCATCGACAGCGAACTGTCGCCGCTGCGCGAGCGCTACAACGCGCTGATGGCCAAGCCGGAGAAAATCGAAGCGCTGCTCAAGCGCCGTGGCCAGCAGCTGCGCGAGCAGCTGGCGGCACCGCTGCTGGAAGAACTGCGCCACGCCGTGGGCCTGCGCGACCTGTCCACGGCGGGCGACATCGCCAGCGAAGATGCCGGCGTGGCCCGCGTGGCGCCGCCGCAGTTCAAGCAGTACCGTGAGAAGGACGGCCGGTTCTACTTCAAGCTGACCGCCGGTGACGGCACGCTGCTGATCCAGAGCGAAGGCTTCGATTCGCCGCGTGATGCCGGGCAGTTGATTGCCGTGATCAAGCAGGCCGAGCAGGGCGACCAGCTGCAGAGCGAGCTGTTCAAGCTGGACGCCGAGGTGGACGCGGTACTGGCCGCGCTGGCCGTGCTGCGCGAAGAATAAAGGTCGTGCCGGCCGCTGGCCGGCAATTGCATGGGAAACGCCGGCCAGCGGCCGGCACTACCACGGTATTTGCATAGGGAATGCCGGCCAGCGACCGGCCCTACCCGCGAACGAAGGTCATGGCATGATGTCCGCGCGCCTCCGGCGCGATGACATGGAGTCTGCGATGGCCTGGTTGTCGCTGCTGCTGTTCCTGCCCTGGTTCCTGCTGCTGGGCAGCCTGTACTGGCTGTTCCCGCGCCAGCCGCGCACCCCGCGGCGGCGCCTGTTCGACGGCACCACCCTGTTGCTGGCCTTCGCCCTGAGCATCGCGTCGATGCTGTGGGGCTACCGTATCGGCGTGATGCAACCCGGTGCCGGCCCGATCTGGCCGCAGGTACTGGCGGTGCTTTACGCCTACGGCGCGTTCCTGGCGGTGCTGGTGCTGGCGCTGCTGCTGCGGCCGCGATGGTTGGACCGGTAGTCCCGCCTTTGTAGAGTCGAGCCATGCTCGACTTCGCGTGCCGCTGTAGAGCCGAGCCTATGCTCGGCTGATGCCTGACAGAATGGCAGCCGAGCATAGGCTCGGCTCTACAGAAGCGCCCCTCCGACCAAAGCCGCATCGAACCCGGGTCGCCTGCGCGCCTACCATGGTGTCTGTTCCCGATCCTGCCAGGTGCGTGCCGATGACCGCCGACCCCAGCATCCATACCATCGATACCGGTTTCCAGCGCCCGGACTTCGACGCGGCTTACCTGATCGTTGAAAGCGGCCGCGCGGCCTTTGTCGATTGCGGTACCGGCCTGTCGGTGCCGGCGATGCTGCAGGCGCTGGCGGATGCCGGCCTGGGCGTGGACGCGGTGGACTGGTTGCTGCTCACGCACGTGCATCTGGACCACGCCGGCGGCGCCGGCCTGCTCATGCAGCAGCTGCCGAACGCAAAGGCGGTGCTGCACCCGCGCGGTGCACCGCACATGATCGACCCGACCCGGCTGATCGCCGGTGCCACGGCGGTGTATGGCGCCGAGGAAATCGCTCGCAGCTATGGTCGTATCGAGGCCATTCCCGAACATCGTGTGGTGGTGGCCGAGGACGGCCACCGTATCGACCTGGCCGGCCGCGAGCTGGTATTGCTGCACACGCCGGGCCACGCACTGCACCACTACTGCGTATGGGATGCACGAAGCCGCAGCTGGTTCACCGGCGATACCTTCGGCATTTCCTACCGCGAGCTGGACAGCGCGCAGGGGGCCTTCATCTTCCCGACGTCGTCGCCGGTACAGTTCGACCCGGAAGCGATGAAGGCCTCGATCCGGCGCATGCTGGGCTACGGCCCGCAGGCGATGTACCTGACCCACTACGGTCGTGTGGAACAGGTGGAGAAACTGGCCAACGACCTGTTCGAGCAGATCGATGCGATGGCCGCCATCGGCCGCCAGTGCGACGGCCGGCCGGACCGTCACCGCTGCCTGCTGGCTGCACTGCAGGCGCTGTACCTGGAACGTGCGCAGCTGCATGGCTGTGCGCTGGACGATGCGGCGGTGACTGCGGTGCTGGCGATGGACATCGAACTCAACGCGCAGGGCCTGGCCTGCTGGCTGGATCGCATCCGTCGGTAGCTCCACGCCATGCGTGGATGACGCAAGCTCACGCTGCACCGCGATGTCACGACCACGTTACACTCTGGTGACTTCCAAGCTAGCCGTGGTACTGCCGTGAATCCGATGCGCGTGTTGCTGCTGTCGTCCTGCCTGTTCGTCGGTGGCCTGGCCCATGCGGCCAATGACCTTCCCGGTGGCGGCATCGATCCGCAGGCACTGTCGCGGCACGTGCGCGTGCTGGCGTCGGATGAGTTCGAGGGCCGCGCACCGGCCACCGAGGGCGAAGAGCGCACGGTGCAGTACCTGATCGAGCAGTTCCGCAGCTATGGCCTGCAGCCGGGCGGCGTGGACGGCAGCTGGGTGCAGCCGGTGCCGCTGGTGCGCGCGCAGCTGGAGGGCGCGGCCAAGGCCAGCCTGTCGCTGAAGCAGGGCAAGCGTGCGCTGGCCAATGGCGTGGACGTAACCCTGCAGAGCCTGCAGCCGCGCAAGCGCGTGCAGATCAAGGATGCACCGTTGGTGTTCGTCGGTTACGGCATTGATGCGCCGGAACGCCACTGGAACGACTACAAGGACGTGGACCTGCACGGCAAGATCGCCGTGGTGCTGATCAACGACGCCGATTTCGAAGCCGATGCGCCGGGCGCGTTCGACGGCAAGGCGGTGACCTACTACGGCCGCTGGACCTACAAGTTCGAGGAAGCCGCACGCCGTGGCGCCGAGGGCGTGCTGATCGTGCACGAGACCGCGCCGGCCGCCTATGGCTGGGCCACGGTGAAGAGCTCGGGTACCTCGCCGCTGTTCGACATCGAACGCAGCCAGGCCGAGGCGATGGCGCAGCACACGCCGCTGCGCGGCTGGATGCAGCGCGAGCTGGCCGAGGCGATCTTCGCCGACGCCGGCCTCGACTTCGATGCGGAGAAGCGCAAGGCAATGCGTGCCGACTTTCGCCCGGTGGCGCTGGACAACGCCAAGCTGAGCGTGGATTTCGCGCTCAAGCGCGAGCCGGTGGTGACCCGCAACGTGGTGGCCAAGCTGCCCGGTGGCGAGCATGCCGACGAGGCGGTGATCTTCTCCGCGCACTGGGATGCGTTCGGTGTCGGCCAGCCCGACGCCAAGGGTGACCGCATCCGCCGCGGTGCGATCGACAACGCCACCGGCGTGGCCACGGTGCTGGAACTGGGCCGTGTGTTCGCCGCTGGCCCGCAGCCGCAGCGCACGCTGTACTTCGTGGCACTGACCGCCGAAGAGAAGGGCCTGCTGGGCGCCAGCTACTACGCCGCGCATCCGCTGGCGCCGCTGGACAAGACCGCTGCGGTGCTGAACATCGAGATGTTCAGCCCGGATGGCCCGACCCGCGACATCGCCTCGTGGGGCAAGGGCCGGGTGTCGCTGGAAGGCGACCTGGAACGCGTGGCCAAGGCCCGCGGCCGCAGCTACAGCCCGGATCCGAACCTGGAAGCCGGCTTCTTCTACCGCGCCGACCACTTCGCCTTTGCCCGCCTGGGCGTGCCAGCGATCACCATCGGCCCGGGCCTGGACAAGCTGGAAGGTGGGGTTGAAGCCGGGCGCGCGCTGCGCGAGAAGTACTTCGCCGACTGCTACCACCAGGCCTGCGATGCCTGGACGCCGAGCTGGGACCCGAGCGGCCACGCTGCCGACACGCTGCTGGTCTACGACCTGGGCGCCGAGCTGGCCAACAGCCGCCGCTGGCCGACGTGGGAAAAGGAATCGGAGTTCCGCGGCGCGCGCGACAAGAGCGAAGCGGCCCGCCGTTGAGGATCGGGATCGGCGGGGTGTCATGTCATTCCGCCGCGGGTAGAGTCGACTGATAGTCGACTATCGCGCGCAGCGCGGGTTTTTCGGTGCCGACCGAGAGAGCAGTCGACTAACAGTCGACTCTACCGATTGCCGATTGCCGATTGCCGATTGCCGATCAGCGGCCGGCACTACCTGCGCCGGCGCAACAGCGCCCACGCGCCCCAGCCACTGGCAGCGAGCGCTGCCAGATAGCACGCCACCATCGTGCGCAGGCCGACCAGCGATCCGCCGTTGACGCCGCGATGCAGGCGCAGCTGCAGCGAGCTGTGGCCGCTGCCCAGGTCCACTGCCAGCTGCAGCGCCAGTGCGGCGCAGAACAGCAGCAGGGCGACCCCGAAACCGATGCGTGGCCATGCGGCCTGTGCGCTGGGGCGGCGCAGCAGCCAGGCCAGTGCCGTGGCTGCGGCCAGCGTCACCGCGATCCACATCAGTGGAGGAGCGGGAGACGCAGCGGCCACCGGCAGTGCACCGGTGGCCGCGATCAGGGCAACGCGCTTACTTGCGGGTGCCGTCGAGCCAGTTCGGGCCCTTGTTTGTGAGGAAGAACACATAGACCACCAACGATACCGCGATCGTTGCGGTCACGTAGAGGGCGAACCAGTCGACGTGGCCGGTCTTCAGCGCGCCCTGGTACAGCAACGGGGCGGTGCCGCCGAACAGCGAGTTGGCCAGCGCGTAACCCAGGCCTACGCCCAGCGCACGCACGTGGGTGGGGAACAGCTCGGCCTTCACCACCGCGTTGATGGACGTGTAGCCGGTGAGGATGACGAAGGCCAGTGCCAGGGTCAGGAAGGCCAGGGTGGCGTCATGCTGGTGCGGTAGCTGGGTGATCAGGTACCAGCTGTACAGCACGCCGCCGGCGCCGAAGAACACCAGCAGGGTCTTGCGGCCGATGATGTCAGACAGCCAGCCGCCGACCGGCTGCAGCACCATCAGGAAGGCCAGCACGCCCAGGTTGATCAGGGTGCCGGTCATCGGATCGTTGCCGGCGAAGGCGCTCTGGATCATCTTCGGGCCGTTCACCGAGTAGGTGTAGAAGGCCACGGTGCCACCAGCGGTGATCAGGAAGCACAGCAGCAGCGGCCGCCACTGGTGCACGAACAGTTCGTACATCGAACCGGATTTCTGTGCCTTGCCCTCGCGCGCGGCCTCGATGGACGACTCCGACAGCGATTCGTCCATGCCGCGGCGCAGCCAGAACACCACCACTGCGGCGACGCCACCGATGCCGAATGCGATGCGCCAGCCCCACTCGGAGATCTCCGGCTTGCCCCAGAAGGTCAGCATCAGCAGCAGGGTCAGCTGGGCCAGCACATGGCCGCCGACCAGGGTGACGTAGTGGAAGGAGGACAGGAAGCCGCGGCGGCCCGGGATGGCGGCCTCGGACATGTAGGTGGCGCTGGCGCCATATTCGCCGCCGGTGGCGAAGCCCTGCAGCAGGCGCGCGAACAGCAGGATCACGGCGGCCCAGATGCCGATGCTGGCGGCGGTGGGGGTGATGGCGATGAGGAACGAGCACAGTGCCATCAGCGTGACCGAGACCGTCAGCGCCAGGCGACGGCCATGGCGGTCGGCGAAGCGGCCGAAGAACCAGGCACCAATCGGGCGCATCAGGAACGTGGCGGCGAAGATCGCCCACACGTACAGGGTGGAGTTCTTGTCGTCCGGCGAGAAGAACTGCGATTCGAAGTACACGGCGAACACCGAGTACACGTAGACGTCGTACCACTCCACCAGGTTGCCGGCGGAGCCTTTGAGGGTGTTGGAGATCGAACGCCGCAGGGCGGCACGGTCGTTCGCGGGTACGGCAGGATGGGACGTGGTGCTCATCTGGGTGGGAATCCTCGATGCGGCGCGTCCGTGCGCAGGGAAAACGGCGCCCGGCCTTGGGGCGGCGCGGCCGGACAGCCCTCTTGGTACTGCATGGGCCGTCAACACGGGGTAGCAGACCAGAGCAGGGTGCATGGATGGATGACAGCGTGCCACCGTATGGGGTCCCGGACCATACTCAAAACGTCCTAGAATCCGCCTTCCCCCGGCTCCCTGGTGTGTCATGTCGGCTCCCCCCTCTTCGTCTGCGGCTGCCCCCCGGGGTGGCCTTGTTGCGCTGGCATTGCTGCTGGTCTACGTGGTCTGGGGGTCGACCTACCTGGGCATCGCCAAGGCCCTGCACGGGGGCGCGCTGCCGCTGACGATGGTGTCCGGCAGCCGGTTCATCATTGCCGGTGGCCTGATGTTCCTGGCCTTGCGCCTGTTCTGGAAGATGCCGAACCCGACCCTGCGGCAGTGGCGCAACCTGGGCATCATGGGCGTGACCATGCTGGTGCTGGGCAACGGCATGGTGGTGCTGGCCGAGCGCGAGGTGTCCTCGGGACTGGCAGCCACTGCGGTGGCCTCGGTGCCGCTGTGGATGGCGCTGTTCTCGGCGCTGCGCGGCCAGCACGCCAGCCGCGGTGAGTGGCTGGGCATCGCCATCGGCTTCCTCGGCGTGGTCTGGCTCAACGCAGGCAGCAGCCTGACCGCCTCGCCGACCGGGCTGGTGCTGCTGCTGATCGCGCCGGTCGGCTGGGCATTCGGCTCGGTGTGGGCACGCGGACTGGACCTGCCGGGCCCGTTCATGACCGCCGCCGGGCAGATGATCTGTGGCGGTGTGCTGCTGGTGCTGATCGGCCTGGCGGTCGGCGAGCGCCCGACCACGCTGCCCGATACCGGTGGCCTGCTGGCGATGGCCTACCTGTGCGTGTTCGGCTCCATCGTCGCGTTCACCGCCTACGTGTGGCTGCTGCAGAACGTGCGCCCGGCGCTGGCTGGCAGCTATGCATACGTCAATCCGGTCATTGCGGTGCTGCTGGGCGCGCTGCTCAACGGTGAGCGCTTCGGTTGGCGCGATCTGCTGGCGATGGCGGTGATTCTTCTGGGTGTGGTGGTGCTGACAATGGCAAGGACGAGAAAGAAGTGAGCATGGACGAGAAAGAACAACGCCGGGGCCTGCTGGTCACCGCATCCACCTTCGTGATCTGGGGCCTGGTGCCGGTCTATTGGCACCTGCTCAACGAGGTGCCCTCGTTTCAGATCATCGCCCACCGCATCATCTGGAGCACGGTGCTGGTGCTGGGTTGGCTGTTGATCAGTGCGCGCCTGGGCTGGTGGCAGAAGATCGCCGCGCAGCCGCGCGCGCTGCCGATCCTGCTGGTGTCGAGCCTGACCATCGCGTTCAACTGGGGCCTGTACATCTGGGCGGTCAACGCCGGCCATGTGATCGAGACCAGCCTGGGCTATTTCATCAACCCGCTGGTGAACGTGCTGCTGGGCGTGCTGGTGCTGAAGGAGCGGCTGCGCCGCCTGCAATGGGTGGCGGTGGCGATGGCGGCAGTGGGCGTGGCCTGGCTGACCATCGATGCCGGCACACCACCATGGATCGCGCTGGGCCTGGCCTGTTCGTTCGGCCTGTACGGCCTGCTGCGCAAGCTGGTTTCGGTCGACCCGGTGGCGGGCCTTGGCGTGGAGAGCATGTACCTGTTCCTGCCGGCGCTGGGCTTCGCGATCTGGGCCGAAAATGGTCATGGGGGCGCGTTCTTCCACGGCTGGGGCTGGCGCAACGACCTGCTGCTGATCTTCGGCGGTGTGGTGACGGCGGTACCGTTGATTGGCTTTGCCTACGGCGTGAAGCGCATTCCGTTGTCACTGGTCGGCATCCTGCAGTACATCGCGCCGAGCCTGCAGCTGCTGCTGGGCGTGTTCTTCTTCCACGAAGCCTTCGACGCCGGCAAGGCGATTGGCTTTGCCGCGATCTGGGCCGGCCTGATCCTGTTCGTCGGCGACAACATCCGCACGATGCGCGCCAAGCGGTAGCACCGGGCCGGATCGACTGGCACGCATGAAAAAAAGAGCGGCGCCCCGGGGGGCGCCGCCCTGCTTCCATCCACCGCCAGGAGAGAGATGGCGGTGGCGGGAACGCGGGTGCAGGCTCAGAAGCGCTGCTGGTACTTCATGTACATGAAACGACCGATGTCGAAGCCGCCGTAGTAGACGAAGCTGCTGTTGGGCTGGCTGTACATGATCGGACCCTGGTGGTCGAACACGTTGTTCAGGCCCAGCGAGACGGTGCCGTCCCACGGCAGGGCGTAACGCACCTGCAGGTCGTGGAAGGTGTTCGAACCCACCTTGTTGGTCGGCGAGGCATCGGTGTAGGCCGAGCTGAAGCCCGGCATGTTGCACTCGCCCATGTAGGAGCACTTCTCCTTCATGCTGGAGTAGTAGCGTGCAGTCCAGCCGATGCCCAGGTTGCCGTACTGCCAGTCCAGGTTGAGGGTAGAGCGCACACGGAAGTTGCCACCCCAGCTGGTCAGCTGTTCCACCGGCGTGGTCGCGGCGTTGTCGTTGCGCTGCTCCAGATAGTCGGTATAGGTGGTGTTCCAGGTAACGGCGAACTTGCCGAACGCGGTTTCCGGCAGGCGGTAGCGCGCGCTGATGTCATAGCCGGCGGTTTCGCGGTAGCCGGCGTTGACCAGCGAACGGTCCAGCGTGTTGACCTGGCCGTTGCTGCTACGGGTGAAGCGGCCGCAGGCGGCGTCCGAGCCCTGCACGTAGCACTGTTCCAGGATGTTGGTGGCCGACTCGCCAACGATGGCGTTGTCGATGCGGATCTTCCACCAGTCCAGGCTGACGTCCAGGCCCTGCACGAAGTCGGGGCTGTAGACCAGGCCCACGGTCCAGGTCTTGGCGGTTTCCGGCTTCAGGTTCGGGTTGGAACCGGAGTTGAAATCGGTGGTGGCCTGCTGGCCCGGCTTGCTGGCCACGCTGCCGTCGCTGTTGAGCTGGCGGAAGTTGGCCGGCACCTTCAGGGCCTTGCAGCGTGCGGCAACGGCGGCGCTGGTGGCGGCAGTGCCGAACGAGGTATCGCACGGGTCGGTGAACGAGTCACGGCTGCTGACAGTGCCGCCGTACAGGTCGTCCACGGTCGGCGCACGGAAGCCGGTGCCGTAGGTGGCGCGCACCAGCAGGCTGTCGATCGGCTTCCACTTCACGCCGAACTTGCTGTTGGTGGTGGAACCGAAATTGTTGTAGTCCGAGTAGCGACCGGCAACGTCCAGCGAAAGCTCGCGGGCGAAGGCCATGTCGGCCAGCAGCGGCACCTGCATTTCCAGGTAGACCTCGTTGAGCGAGTAGTCACCCTGGGTCGGCTTGCCGCTGGTGCCGGCAATCTGGCCGTTCTGCACCATCAGGTCCGGGGTGTAGCGCGCTTCTTCACTGCGGTGCTCGAAGCCCATCGCGGCCATGACGTCGCCGGCCGGCAGCGAGAACAGCGAGCCGGAGATGTTGGCGCTGGCCACCTTGGTGGTGGTCTGGCTCTTGTCCACGTAGCGGGCGAACAGGTAGTCCTGCACCTCCTGGTTGCTCAGCGAACCCGGACCGGTGTAGCCCATCGGTGCGGCCGGGTTCCACGGCACGCAGCCGGCGATCACCGCAGTGCGGGTACCGCAGTAGGCCACGCCGTTCTCGATGAAGGACGGACCGACGGCCAGGTTGACGTTCGGCTGGTACATGCTGCCGGTGCCAACGCGCTCACCTTCATTGCGGTTGTAGGTGTAGCTGACGTTCCAGTCCCAGTAGCGCGAGCCGGTTTCGAAGCTGCCTTCCAGGCCCAGGCTGCCGCGCTTGGTTTCCAGGGTGTTCTCGGTGCCGCGCAGCATCTCTTCGGTGCGATGCGAGAACAGCACGTCCTGGCCCCACAGGTTGAATGCGCTGTCCTTGGACAGGGCGGCGCGGCTGCCGTTGCGCGCCTGCGTGGCGGTGACCGAGTACGGGTAGCCAGCCAGGTGCTTGGTCGATTCGCGCTTGCTGTACATGGCATCGGCAACGATGCGCAGGTCATCGGTGATCGAGAAGCCGCCGTTGGCGAACACCGAGGTGCGCTCCAGGCCGGTCAGCAGGCTCATGTTGGTCTTGGTGTTGGCACCATCGGCCGGGTTCGGCGCGTGGAAGTTGCCGGCGCTGGTCGGGTCGCCGCCCGGACCGACGGTCAGCGGCTTGCCGCCGACGGTGACGCTGCCCCACGGCGTGGTGCCGTTGAGGCCATCGTTCGGATGGCGCGGACCGTTGACGTAGCGGCTGAACTCGCGCGCGCCGCCCATCACTTCGTCTTCCTTGGTGCGCTCGGCGCCAACGCTGAACCAACCGCGGTCGAAGGTCTTGCCGAAAGTGGCACTGTAGGAGCGTTTCTGCCCATCGCCTTCACCGTACTGGCCGACGTAGACGCTGGCTTCGCCACCATCGAAGTTCTTGCGGGTGATGATGTTGACCACACCGGCGATGGCATCGGAGCCGTACAACGCCGATGCGCCATCGGTCAGCACTTCAACGCGCTCCACGATGGCCGAGGGGATGGAGGCCAGGTCGGAGTAGCCGCCGGCGCTGACGCCCATGCGGCGGCCGTCGATCAGCACCAGGCTGCGCTCGGGGCCCAGGTTGCGCAGGCTGACATACATTCCGCCGAAATCGCGCGATGAGGTCAGCGACGACGCGCGGCTCATGCTTGGCGAGCCGGCAGCGGTCACATCCTGCAGGATGTCGGCGACGTTGACGTAGCCCTTCTTCTCGATCTCCGCGCGGTTGAGCGCGACCACCGGCTGAGCGGTTTCGACACTGGCCTGGCGGATGCGCGAGCCGGTGATTTCGATGCGGTCGAGGTTGGTGGTGTTGTCGCCCGCATCCTGTGCGAAGGCGGGGGTAGTGCAGCTGGCGGCCAGCGCGATGATGATCGCGTTGCGCAGCGGGGTGGTCTTCAGGGACATCCGTGAAATCTCGTGTTTCAGAAAAAACAAGCGTCCATTCTGTGGACGCGTGGGGTGCTGCAAACCAACGTGGGGGGCCGGATTCTAGAGTGTTTTCATTCGCAACTGTTTGTCGCGATGCTGCGGAATGTGCGTGAACATGAATCGCAACCAACAATCCACAGATGCGCTGTGCGCGGCGTCACGCGCGCTGCGTTTGCGATGGGCAGAGGCATCGATAGCGGCACGAAGCTGGCACGCTTGAGTAGTTGCGACAACGCGTCGCAGTACGCGCTTGTATGCAGGCGCGCAGTCGTTGTGATGCATCTGCCCGCATGAAATGCTCTTCGCCTCGTCATCGAAGGCAGGAGATGAAGAAATGATCCAGCTTGAAGAAGCACGCCGTCGCGTGGAGGCTGCACTTGCCAGCGACGATGAGCCGGTTGCCATCACGCATGAGCACGAAGTGGTCGAAGGCTGGCTGTTCTGCTTCCAGTCGCTGCGCTACCTGCAATCCGGCGAAATCTCGGATGCATTGGCCGGCAATGGGCCGATCTTCGTCGACCGGCACACAGGCGAGCAGCACGCGCTGGGCACGTCGTATCCGCCCGAGGAAGTCCTTCGCCAGCATCTGGCCGCGCGCGGCCCCGCCGTTTGATGCTGCGGCGGCGGATGTCTGAGTTCGGCAACCTGAAAGGGACGGAGCCTTCGCTCCGTCCCTGCAGGATGTGCGAAATGCCGCTGCGTGATGCTCAGGTTTCGCGCAGCGCCGTGGTGATCGGCAAACGTGCCGCGCGCAGCGCCGGGAACAGGCCGCCGACCAGGCCGATGCCCAGCGCCCATTTCAGTCCGGTCCACAGCAGTTCCGGCGATACATGGAACTTGAACACCACTGCGCTGAAGTTGCTGCCGATGGTGGACACGCTGTAGCCATTGAACAGCAGCCACGCCACCGCACAGCCGAGCAGGCCACCGAGCAGCGCCAGCAGCATCGTCTCCAGCATCACTGCCGTCACCACCGGCAGGCCGCGGAAACCGATCGCGCGCATGGTGGCGATCTCGCGCGCACGGGTGGCCACTGCCGCGTACATGGTGTTGAGTGCGCCGAACACTGCACCCACCGCCATGATCGTGCCGATCACCTTGCCGAGGATGTCGATCAGCTTGGTCAGCCCGCCGCCCTGCTTGCTGTAGTAGACACGGGTGGTTTCCACGTCAAGCTTCAGGCGTGGGTCGGCGGCGACTGCTGCCTTGAACTGCTCGAATCCGGCCTTGCCCTCGGTACGCACGCTGATCGACTGCCAGGCGCTGCGCTGGTAGGTGGTGGCCAGTGTATCGGCGTCGGTCCACAGCTCCGAATCGTGCGCGTCGCCGGTGGCGAATACACCCACCACGGTCCAGGTCTGGTTGCCCAGGGTCAGCGTCCTGCCCACGTCCATGTCGCGGAACTGGCCCTTGGCACCCTGGCCGACCACGATCTCGCGCAGGCCGGTGGCGAACCTGCGGCCTTCGATGATCTTGACCTTGGCATGCACGGCCCAGGCCTGCGGACCGACGCCGCGGAACTGCGCGTTGACGTCGGTGCCATCGGACTTGGACACCAGGTTGACCACCTGCGACAGTTCCGGTGACAGCAACGGCCGGCCCTGCGCATCGCGGCTGATGCCGGGCAGGGTGGACAGCATCGGTACCTGCTCGCGGGTGATCACCGAGTTGGTCTCGGCCTGCGAGCCACCGCGCAGCACGATGGCGGTGGTGTCATCGCCGGTGTTGTTGAGCGTGGCCTGGAAGCCTTCGCCCATCGCCAGCATCGCCACCAGCACGCCGACCACGCCGGCAATGCCGACCACGATCACCGACGATGCGCCCCAGCGCTGCGGCAGGCTGGCCACGCCGATGCGGGTGGCGGCCAACGCCAGCCGTCCGCCGCGGGTCAGCAGCAGCCACAGCGCCACCAGCACGGCCACGGCCAGCACGCCGATCCACGGCAGGCTGATCCACAGCACCAGGCCGATCGCAAGCAGCAGCACGGTTATGCCGTTGCCCAGCCACTTCTTGAGCTTGTTCATCTGCAATCCTCCTCAGCGGCCGGCCAGTGCATCGACGATTTTCAGGCGCTTGGCACGCAGCGCGGGCAGCAGCCCCACGATGATGCCGATCACCACGATCAGGCCCAGCCCCATCAGCCAGGTTGGTGTCGGTACGTGCGGCGGCAGCATGCCCATGCTCTTCGGGCCGATCGCCGGCAGGATCAGGGCGGCCAGGCCCATGCCGAGCAGGCCGCCCAGGCCGATCAGCAGCACCGACTCCACCATCACCAGGGTCAGCACGGTGCCGTCCTTGAAGCCGAGTGTCTTCAGCGTGGCCAGCTCCGGCACGCGCTCGCGCACCGCCTGCGCCATGGTGTTGCCGGTCAACAGCAGCAGGGTGAAAAACACCGCACCCATGATCGAGGTGACGATCATGCCGATATCCGCGAACTGCTTGACGAAGGCCTGCTGGAAGGCCGATTCGGTCTGGGTCTTGGTCTCGTGGTCGGAGTTGGCCGAGATCGCGTCGATCGCCTGCGCCACGCGCGAAGAGTGGTCCGGGTTGTCCAGCGTCACCGTGTACCAGCTCACCTGGTTCTTGATGTAGTCGTTGGATTCATCGAAGTACTTCCAGTTCATCATCAGCTGGCGTTCTTCGTTGGCGGCCAGCGCACGGTCCTTGGAACGGTAGATGCCCTTGAGCACCAGCGGCCAGTCGTTGCTGCCGCCACGCGGGAAGATCGTGGCCTGCAGCGGGATGGTGTCGCCGATCTTCCAGCCGAACTGCTTGGCCAGGGTTTCGCCGACGATGGCGCCGGTACGGGTCTGCTTCCAGTCCTCCAGCTGTGCCGGGTCGATCTGCAGCTCGCGGTAGACATCGAAGTAGTTGGGGGACACCGAGAAGTTCGGGAAGAAGTTCTTCGGGTCCTGGTAGATGCCGCCGAACCACATGCCGTAGGCCACGTCGCGCACGCCGGCCACCTGGCGGACCTGGGTTTCCAGGCGGATCGGCAGCGACTGGGTGATCGACAGCCGCGAGGCCACGATCAGCCGGTTGGCACCTTCCACGCTGCCACCCGACGAGAACGCCACCCGCACCGAATCGAGCATGCCGAACAGCAGGAACGCGGCCACCACCGAGAGCAGGGTCAGCAGGGTGCGGGTACGGCTGCGGAACAGCTGCGCCCACACCAACGAGAAGTATTTCATCGCCGTGGCCTCCGTCAGTGGGCCAGCGGCGCGTCGGCCAGCTCGCCCTTGTCCAGGTGCACCGTGTGCGTGGCGTACTCGGCGGCCTTCGGGTCATGGGTGACCATGATGATGGTCTTGCCGTGTTCGCGGTTGAGCTGCTGCAGCAGGCCGAGGATCTCCTCGGCCGACTGGCGGTCGAGGTCGCCGGTGGGTTCGTCGCAGATCAGGAAGGTCGGGTCGGAGACGATCGCCCGCGCGATCGCCACGCGCTGCTGCTGGCCGCCGGACAGTTCATTGGGGCGATGGCTGCGGCGGTCAGCCAGGCCGACCAGGGTCAGCGCGATCTCGGCATTGCGGCGGCGCTGCGCGGCATTGAGATGGGTCAGCAGCAGCGGCAGCTCCACGTTCTTCTGCGCGGTCAGCATCGGCATCAGGTTGTAGAACTGGAACACGAAGCCGACGTGGTGGCTGCGCCAGGTCGACAGCTGGCCGCCGCTCATCTGGTCGATGCGCTCGCCCTCGATGCTGATCTCGCCGCCGCTGGGGTTGTCCAGGCCGCCGATCAGGTTGAGCAGGGTGGTCTTGCCCGAGCCGGACGGACCCATCAGCGCGACGAAGTCGCCGCTGGCGATGTCCAGGTCGATGCCGTGCAGCACCTGCACTTTCTCGGGGCCACGCTGGTAGGTCTTGGTGATGTTGCGCAGTGAAACCAGGGTCGACATGGGTGGTTCTCCACGGAAGGCGGGAAACGGGGAAGCGCCACGGCAAGGGGCCGCAGGCGTGCGTCGAGCGGTGCTGCCGGCGGCGCCCGTGGGCGCCAGGCCGCTACTGCGCTTGTTTCTGTTGCACCTTGGCGCCATCGCGCAGGGTGTCCGGCGGGTTCAGCACCACCGATTCACCGGCGCTCACGCCCTTGAGGATCTGGCGGTCCTTGCCCATTGCCTGGCCAGCCTCGACCGTGCGCTGCTGCACGCGGTTCTCGTCACCCAGTACGAAGGCCACCGGGGCGCCCTCGCGCTGGACCACCGCGCCAGCCGGCACGCGCACGCCCTGCGGTTTGGTTGTGGCCTGCGGCTGTGCCTGTTCCAGGAAGCTGACCCGCACGCCCATTTCCGGCACGATGCGCGGGTCCTTCACCTTCAGCGCCACGCGCACCTTCACCGTGGCCTTGCCGCGGTCGGCGGTGGGAATGATGGCGACCACCTCGCCGGGAATCTTCCATTCGGGGTAGGCGTTGAGCGTGGCTTCCACCGGCATCTTCGGCTGCACGCGGCCGATGAAGGCCTCGCCGACCTCGACTTCTATCTCCAGCGAGTCCATGTCGACGATGGTGCCGATGCCGGTACGGGTGAAGCCACCGCCGGCCGACAGCGGCGAGACGATCTCACCGGGCTGCGCGGCCTTGGCGGTGACCACGCCGGAGAAGGGCGCGCGCACGATGTTGTTGTCCACACCCAGGTCGGCGATGGCCAGCTGGTCGTGGGCGACCTTGACGTTGCGCTGGGCCGTTTCCAGCTGCGCACGCAGGCTGTCGCGCTGGGCCACGGCCTGGTCGTACTGCGAACGTGACACCAGCTGCTGGCCGACCAGTGCCTGCAGGCGGCTGGCTTCGGCGGCGGCCTGCTTCTGCTGCGCCTCCAGCCCGGCCACCTGGCTGCGTGCGGCCTGCAGCTGCGAGGCATACAGGCTGCGCTGCGCATCGGCATCGATCGGGTCCAGCGTGGCCATCACCTGGCCGGCCTCGACCCGCATGCCTTCTTCGATCATCACCTCGCGCACCTTGCCGGTGATCTTGGCCGAGACCGTGGCCATGCGCCGGGCGACCACGTAGCCACTGGCGTCGAGCACCGAACTGCTGGCGCTACCCTGCTGGATGGCCACGGCCGGCGCGGTTTCCACCTCCACGGCCGGCGCACGGCCGAACAGGAACGCCACGGCAGCGGCGATCAGCAGCACGACCACGATGGTCGCGATCCACAACCAACGGCGACCACCGCCGTTGCTGCCACGACCGGAGGCGGGCGGCGGCGACTTGCGGTCGATACGGAGTTCCTTCAACAGCTCGGCAGAAGCGTTCATTCGTTCCATCACAGGCGTTCGGGCGGGTGTGGCCGGAAGCGCGGACGGCGGCGGTTCCGGCGGTGGAGCGTGCGGCACAGCATGAAGGCCGGCACAGCGATGACGGCAGTGACAGCTGTCACCCGATGACACTGACGGCGGCAACTGCGAAATGTGACCGCGGCGGCACAGGATGGCAACGTCCCCGCTGCCGGTACCGCTCATGGATCCGACCACCCCATCGCTGGCCCGCTGCAGCGGTACCGCCAAGCGTACCGTGATCTGCGGCGGGTTGCGCCGGTGCCATCTTGCCGGCGGTGGCGCCTGCGCGCAGCCAGCCGAACTGGCATGATCGGCGGCGATCATCCCCGCCTGGAACCGCCTGTGCCGTCCACCTGGCTTGCCTCCCTGCTGCGCCCCGCGCCGGACTCGGCGGTGGCCGAGACGCTGCGCCGGGGAAAATCACCCTGGAGCGAGGCGATCCACCTGCTGTGGTCGGTGTGGATCTTCCTGACGCCCTTGCTCGGCCATGGCTTCACCCTGCGCTGGCTGCTGCTTACAGTGGCCAGCTATCCGGTGTTCCTGCTGCTGTACGCCAAGGTGATGG
This sequence comes from Stenotrophomonas maltophilia group sp. LNF247, assembly GCF_054083135.1. Lineage (NCBI taxonomy): Bacteria > Pseudomonadati > Pseudomonadota > Gammaproteobacteria > Lysobacterales > Lysobacteraceae > Stenotrophomonas > Stenotrophomonas maltophilia group sp. LNF247. Next base: position 22,132 of record NZ_JBSRQL010000020.1, on the reverse strand, counting down.
TGGCGCCACGCCATCACGCGCCGCGCTATGCCCTGGGCCTGATCGGGATGTCGCTGGTGCTGCTGCCGTGGTACCCGTCCGGGTTGACCTACTTCGTGTTCGGCTGCGTGCTGCTGCGGGTGAGCGGACGCGGTGGCTGGTGGCAGTACCTGCTGCAGCTCACTGGCCTGAACCTCCTGTTCTGCGGCCTCGCACTGCTGTTCCAGTACCCGTGGCAGAGCCTGGTCTGGATCCCCGCCGTGTCCTATATCGTCGGGTTGGTCGTGAACGTGGAGGCACTCAACCAGCAGAAGGATGCGGCACTGCAGCTGTCGCAGGACGAGGTGCGGCGGCTCGCAGCCACCGCCGAGCGCGAACGCATCGGCCGCGACCTGCACGACCTGCTCGGCCATACCCTGTCGTTGATCACGTTGAAGCTGGAACTGGCCCGCAAGCTGCACGATCGTGGCGACGCGCGGGCGCGGCAGGAAATCGGCGAAGCCGAGGACATTGCCCGCGAAGCGCTGGCGCAGGTGCGCAGCGCGGTCACCGGTATCCGCGCCAGTGACCTGGCCGGTGAGTTGGCGTCGGCGCGGCTGCTGCTGGAGTGCCAGCAGGTCCACCTTCAATACGCACCACCACCGGCGATGCCGGTGGATGTCGAACGCGGTCTGGCGCTGGTGCTGCGCGAGGCCGCGACCAACATCGTGCGCCATGCACAGGCGACACAGGCACGGGTGGAATTCATGCTGGAAGGACGCATGCTGGCGATGCAGATCCGCGATGATGGTCGTGGCGGCGTGCAGGCCGAGGGCAACGGGTTGTGCGGCATGCGCGAACGCGTGGCCGCCCTGGGGGGCAACCTTCAGGTTCAGTCCGCAAAGGGCGAGGGCACGCTGCTGACCGTGCGCGTGCCACTGGCTGCCGCGACCACACCGTTGCCGCCAGGCACGCCGTCGTCGCTGGTGCAGGACGGTGCCGCATGATCCGCATCCTGCTGGCCGAGGACCAGGCGATGGTGCGCGGCGCACTGTCGGCGCTGCTGGGGTTGGAGCCTGATATCGAGGTGCTGGGCAGCGCCGCCGACGGCGAAACCGCGTGGCGCATGCTGCAGCAGCTGAAGCCGGACATCCTGGTCACCGACATCGAGATGCCGGGCCTGTCCGGGCTGGAGCTGGCGCAGCGCATCGCCCGCCATGAGCTGCCGATCAAGGTGGTGATCGTGACCACCTTCGCCCGCGCCGGTTTCCTGCGCCGCGCGCTGGAGGCGGGCGTGCTGGGCTACCTGCTGAAGGACGCACCGGCCGAGAACCTGGCCGATGCACTGCGCAAGGTGAAACAGGGCATCCGTGCGATCGACCCGCAGCTGGCGCTGGATGCGTGGTCGCAGGCCGATCCGCTGACCGACCGCGAGCGCCGTGTGCTGCGTCTGGCAGGGGAGGGCCGAACCGCCAGCGAGATTGCCGAGCAGCTGGGGTTGTCGCACGGTACGGTGCGCAATTACCTGTCCGAGTGCATCGGCAAGCTGGGTGTGGCCAACCGGATTGAGGCCTATCGGCTGGCGCGACAGAAGGGGTGGTTGTAGCGGCGGCCTGCTTTTCCCGGTGATGTCATTTCCGCGACCGCGGAGGGGTGTCACTTTCTTTGCGCGCAAAGAAAGTAACCAAAGAAACGCTCCGCCGGCCGCGAGCCGACGTGCTGCGCACGCCGGTGCCCTGCGCTCCTCGGCCCGCCGAGGGACGGCGCGGAACTCGCTGCGCTCAGACACCCGCGCCTCTTCGCCCTCGCCGGACCTGCGGTGCTCGGCTCGCTCAAGGCGGACTGGAAGGTCAAGATCAACGGCAACAGCATCCACGCATGGCGTGGATCTCTGGGTGCAGCTGTCGCTCTTGATGTTGGGTCCGCCTTGAGCGAGCCGAGCATCGCAGGGGAATCAGGGGCGAAGAGGCGCCGGTGTTTGAGCGTAGCGAGTTCGGCGCCGTCCCCTGATTCACCGAGAAGCACAGGGCACCGGTGCGCAGCACCGGCTCGCGCTCTGGCGGCGCGTTTCTTTTGGTTACTTTTCTTTTCGCGCGAAAAGAAAAGTGACACCCCACCGCAGGCGCGGAAACGATCCGCCGGGCATGGCCCGGCGCTACTCATGCGTGGGCGCAGAGGAGCTCGCTCTCAATCCTTCCCGCGCGCCATCGCCTGGAACACCCCATCGCGCCGCACCCACAGGTGGAACAGCGCCGCACCCACGTGCATCAGCACCGTTGCGAACAGCACGTAGGCCAGCAGACTGTGCGCATTACGCAACGCGGCGTACAGCGCCGGTGTGTGTGGCACGATCGGCGGCAGGTGCAGGCCGCCCCACAGCACGATCGGGTAACCGCCTGCCGACAGCATCGCCCAGCCGATCAACGGCATCGCCAGCATCAGCGCATACAACATCCAGTGCGAGGCCTTGGCCGCCAGCACCTGCCAGGCGGGCAGGTCGGAAGGCAGCGGCGGCGGGCGATGGCGCAGCCGGTTGTACAGGCGCAGCAGCACCAGCACGAGGATGGCGATGCCCAGCGGGCGGTGCAGGTCGATCAGCATTGGCCGCAGGTGCAGTGAGGCGACCATGGTCACGCCGATGAACAGCATGGCGATGATCATCAGTGCCATGGACCAGTGCAGCACCCGCGCCAGCAGGTTGAAGTGGCCGTTGCCGATGCTCATCGTGCGGCCTCCTTCGGTTGTTCGACGTTGCCGGTGGCGCGCTCGCGTTCGCGGCGGTTGAAGGACTGCGAATACACCGCCGAGCGGGCGGCCAGGATCGGATCGTCACTGCCGCGCACGCCGCTGGGCAGGATCAGCGGATCGAAGTTGATCTGACCGCAGGCACCCTGTTCCTGCGACTGCATGCGGTCCACGCTGAGTACGCCGGCCACTACCTGGTCACGCGACTCGGGCCATGGCACCGACGGATCATCGATGGCATCGCCGGGCTCGGCGGTGGTCACGACCAGGTTCCAGCGCACCGGGCCGTTGGCCAGGCGCTGCTGCAGTTCCTGGCTGAGGAAATCGACGCTGGCCTGCTTGCGCGTTTCCGCATCCATCTCCACCACCGGCGCCTGCGGCTGCCAGCGCCAGCGCACCGCGCGCTTCTGGCCCTGCGCATTGGTGAACCAGAAGCTGTTGACGCTGTTGAAGGTGGTGTCGGCCCAGCTGCTGGTCCACGGCGCCGTCCTGGCCCACTGCTGGAAGGCCTGCGCACTGGGGTACTTCGCCAGCACCGCAGCCATCTTCTGCGGGTCGGGCTTGCCGGTGGCCGGGTCGGGAATGGAAGCGCGGGTCTGCTCGTAGAACGCCTCGGCGCTGGGCACCGCGAAGAACGGGAAGCTGTTCATCGCCATGCGCCATTCCTGCCCATCATCGCTGACCATCTGCACCGCGAGGCTGCGCACGCGTGCAGTGTTGTCGGCGCCGTACGGGTCGCCGCCGCCGATCGACAGGCGGCCCATCACCGGCACGCGGCGCTGCGAGAACACCCGTGCACTGGACAGGGTGCGGGCCTGCGCACTGGGTTCGAACCAGCCGCTCACGCAGATGCCCTTGCTGTGCGCACGGCGGAAGCCCGGATGGGCCGGGCCGGTGGCCTCGATGGTATCGGTGAAGCGCTGCGCGGTGAGGCGGTCGCCCATCCAGCCGGCCAGCCAGGCAAAGGCCAGCGCCACGGTACCCAGGATGAGCGCGATCAGCGCGATCCAGAGCAGGGGGGAATGCCTGCGCGGTGTGCCCGGCGTCTGGCCGGCACGGGTGTAGCCGAAGAGCGACATGGTCGGAGTCCTGCCTTCACGGAGCGTGTGGGTGGTCGACCCACACATCCTCGCAGAACCCTTCCAGGCCCGGTATTCAAATTTTCGTCAAGTTTGCCGGGGACGGCGTGCCGACCAAGGTCGGCACCCACCCGATCAGCTGTAGCGCGCCTTCAGCATCGCCCACGCCGAGCGCAACGCCAGCGCTTCGCCACCGGCCGGACGGCCCGGGCGTTCGCCGTCGTTCCAGGCGTACACGTCCAGGTGCGCCCAGCGCTGGCCGTCTTCCAGGAAGCGTTCCAGGTACAGCGCGGCGGTCACCGAGCCGGCCATGCGCGAACCGGCGTTGGCCAGGTCGGCGATGCCGCTGCTCAGGTAGCGCAGGTAGGGGCGCCACAGCGGCATCCGCCAGACCGGGTCGCGGGTCGCGTCACCGGCCTGCAGCCACTGCTGGGCCACCGTGTCATCGTTGCTGAAGAGCGCTGGCAGATCCGGGCCCAGTGCGATGCGCGCGGCACCGGTGAGGGTGGCGAAGTCCAGCACCAGGTCCGGCTTCTGCTCACCGGCGAAGGTCAATGCGTCGCACAGGATCACGCGGCCTTCGGCGTCGGTGTTGTCGATCTCCACGCTCAGGCCCTTGCGGGTGGCGATCACTTCACCCGGGCGGAACGCCTCCGGACCGATCGCGTTTTCCACCGCCGGCACCAGCAGGGTCAAACGTACCGGCAGCCCGCGTGCCATCACCAGGCCGGCCAGGGCCAGCGCATGCGCGGCGCCGCCCATGTCCTTCTTCATGTTGCGCATGCCGTCGGCCGGCTTGATGTCCAGGCCGCCGGTGTCGAAGCAGACGCCCTTGCCGACCAGCACCAGCGACGGATCGGTGTCCTTGCCCCAGCGCAGCACCACCAGACGCGGCGCGCGGTGCGATGCGCGGCCCACGGCGTGGATGGCCGGGAAGTTGTGCTTCAGCAGTTCGTCACCGGTGATCGCCTCGACCTGCGCGCCGTGCGCAGCGGCCAGGGCGCGGGCAGCGTCTTCCAGCTGCTGCGGGCCCATATCTTCGGTGGGAGTGTTGACCCAGTCGCGCACGCGCAGGCTGGCGGTGATCAGGTCGGCCACCTCGCCGGTCGGCGCGGCTACCAGTTGCGCCGGTGCGCGGTGGCGCTTGCGGTAGCGGTCGAAGCGGTAGCTGCCCAAGCCCCAGCCCAGCTGCAGCAGCGCCTGTTCGGCGGCCGGCAGTTCGTTGGCCAGCTGCCACACGCTGCCTTCCGGCAGGGCGTGCGGGGCATGCGAATAGCTGTAGGCATCGGCGCGATCACCCACACCGATCACCGCTCCGGACAGGCCATCGGCGCCGGGCAGCAACGCCGTGGTGAAGGCACCGGCGGTGAAGCCCTGCGATGCCAGCCAGGCCTGGGTGGCGGCCGGTTGGCCGTCCTTCCAGGCGGCGAACTGCTCGCGGTCCAGCACGTACAGCGGCAGCGCTGCGGCGGTGTCGGCAGTGAAACCAGTGATCTCGCTCATGCGTCAGGTACTCCGGAGTGCGGCGGCGTCGAGGTTGGCATCCAACCAGTCGGCCAGGCCGGTGAGGGTGTCGAACTGCAGGTCCGGCTGCAGCTGCGGATGGGTCCAGGTGGCTGCCTCGCGGTTGATCCAGCACCCGCGCAGGCCGGCGGCAATCGCCCCGGCCACGTCCATGTCGGCATGATCGCCGACGTGCAGTACCTGTGCCGGCGCGACACCCAGTCGGGTGCAGGCAGCGTGGAAGATGCTGGCTTCGGGCTTGGCCGCGCCGTGTTCGCGCGCACCCAGCTGGAAGGCGAAATGATGGGCCAGGCCGACCCGTTCCAGGTCGGCATTGCCATTGCTCAGCGCCGCCACCGGAACCCGCGCGGCAATCCGTGCCAGTGCATCGATCGCATCGGGATAGCACTCCACCTGGTTGCGTGCGGCGTAGAACACTTCATACGCAGGCTCCAGCAGATCGAGGCTGGCACCGCTGGTGTGCAGTGCTTCGTGCAGGGTCAGCCGGCGCAGCGCACTCAGGTCGTGGTGGAGGTGCGGATGGGCGTGGTACAGCCGCTCGCGCAGTTCGCGCATCGCCTCCACCGGATACATCGCGGCGGTAGCGGGGCTGTGTTCGCACATCCAGGCGTGCAGGACCTGTTCGATGCGGGCGCCGATCGGAGCGAACGGCCACAGCGTGTCGTCAAGGTCGAGGGTGATGGCTTGGACGGGGAAATTCACCCCGCCATTCTACCCCTGCCCGCGCGGGCTTTCATTCCAGCAGGCGTGCCCAGCCCTGCATGCCGTCCAGGCGTGCCAGCACCAGCTTGATGCACACCAGCAGCGGCACCGCCAGCAGCAGCCCGATCATGCCCCAGGCCCAGCCGAACACCATCAGCGCCAGGATCAGCACCAGCGGCGACAGCTTCATCCGACGGCCCAGCACGATCGGGGTCACCATCTGCCCTTCCAGTGTGTGCAGGCCCAGGTAGGCGGCTGCGGGCAGCAGGGCCTGCAGCGGGTCGCGGAACTCGACGAAGCCCATCAACAGCATCAGCGCCACGCCGATCAGCGGACCCACATACGGCGCAAAATTCAGCAGCGCGGCCACCGTGCCCCACAGCAGCGCTTCCTGCAGGCCGATACCGAGCAGCATCAGCACGCCGGCGAACACCAGCCCGACCAAGGTGTTGATCACGCTGATGGTCAGCACGTAACGCGAGACCTCGCGTTCGATCGAACGCAGGATGTCGGTAGTGAAGCGCTGCTGCTGGCGGTTGGGGAACAGGGCGATCGCCGCGCGCTGCAGGCTCTGCCCGTAGATCATGAAGAACAGCGTCAGCAGCACCACGGCCAACACCGAGGCAGCCAGCCGCGGTGCACGGGTCAGCATGCGGTAGGGGTCGTCGAGCTGGGTGCGGATCACCTGCACCTTGTGGTTGCTGTCACCGCCGGCCACACGGGCGAAGTTTTCCGCCGCCTGGTTGGCCTGCTGCACCGGCTTGGTCAGGTTCTGCACCTGGCGGGCGACCTTGCGCAGCTGCTGCGGTGCTTCCTGCGCCCATTCCATCGCCGGTCCGATCAGCTGCACGGCCAGCGAACCGGTCACGCCCAGGCCCGCACCGAGGATCAACAGCGCGCCCAGCGCGCGCGGAATCCACAGCTTCTGCAGCAGGCGCAGGATGGGATTGCCGACCAGCGCGAAGAACATCGCAAGCAGCACCGGCAGGATGATGTCCTGCGCCGCCCATAGCGTATAGCCCACGGCCAGGGTCGCCAGCACAACCAGCGACATCGGTCCGCGTGGGCGCGACGGGGGCGGCAGCGGTGCCTCGGATGCGTCGTGGCCGGCCGGTGACGGGGACAGGGAGGACTCGCTCATCGACGCATCAGCCGGAAAGGGGAGCGCATTATCCGCCGGCCGCGACCGGCGCGGCGGATTCCAGGGATCAACGTTCGGACAGCTCGGTGGCCGCCTCGGCCGGGCGCGGTTCGCGCAGGTCCGGTTCCGGCTCCGGCTCCGGCACAGCTCGCGCTGCCGCTGCGGGACGTGCTTCAGCGGCGGAGGCCGCTGCGTGTGCCTGTTCGCTGGCATCGCCGGCTTCTTCGGCCGCATCGTCGGCGGTGGCCGCCGCCTGCGCCGCCATCGCCGTGGCGAACGCCGCCTGCGCACTGGCGAACAGGTTCGAGACCGAACCCACCATCTGCAGCCAGCGCGCACCGTTGACCTTGCCCGGCATTTCCAGCTTGCCGGCAATGAAGCCACCGGCCAGGCCCACTACCACGATGCGTAGTGGCGACCAGCCCTGGCGCCAGACCTGGCCGAGCGTGGACCAGTGGTCCTGGGTCTCGACCAGACGCACGGTTACCACCTGTTCGCAGCGCTTCACCCGACGCTGCAGCGCACCGAACTTCATGGCTTGCCCTCTGGCAGCTCCACATCGGCATCGGGGTCGTCTTCGCTGGGCTCGTCGAACAGGCCCAGGCGGGACAGCTGGCGCCGGGTGGCGTGCATGCCGGTGTGGTGGAAGAAGTAGGACACCCGCCAGATCGCATAACCGGTGACGGCCAGGCTCAGCAGCGAGGTGATCAGCAGTGCCTGCAGCCAGCTCAGGCCCCAGCTTTGCAGCAGCGCGATAAGGGTGGCGGCCATCAGCAGCCAGGCCGACGCACCAAATACGATCGCTACGCCGGCCCAGGCCAGCGCGCGGCCGAAGGCACTGCGTGCCAGCGCGAAGTCGGCCGAGGCCAACCGGCGCAGCGAACGCAGCGAGTGCTTGGCCGAGTCGGCAGCGGCACGACCGGCCGCGCCGACCTGGCGGATGCTCTCCTCCAGCGGCGGGGTAGCCGCCGGATCAGGGGCTTGCGCGTTGTCTTCGCTCACGCCGCGGCTTACTTGTCGCTGCTGCCGCGGGCCAGCTTGGCGATGATCCAGCCGGCCGCGAAGGCAACACCGAACGAGGCCAGCGGACGCTCACGGATCAATTCGGCGGCGCTGTCGATCAGGTCCTTGCCCTTGTCCATCAGCGCATCGACCTGCTCCTTGGCGGCGGCACCACCAAACTCGGCAGCGGCCAGGCCGGACAGTGCACTGTCGGACAGTTCAGCCTTGACGTTGGCCTTGCCGATGCGCAGTTCGTCGGTCGCGGCACCGGTGGCGCCCTTGATCGCACCGCCGGCGGCGCTGGCGGCCTGCTTCAGGTGGGAACCGGCTTCACCCAGGTGTTCCTTCAGGTTCTCGGTATTGGTGGGGCTCATCGAATCACTCCTGTTGCGATGGGGGAACGGCGTCGGCGCTGCCGACCTGGACTGACAGCAATAGCATTGCCGGGGTATAGGGGGTGTTACGGCAGGGCGATCAGCGCATCACGAGCTGGCCCTGCTGCTGGCCGTTGTTGCGCAGCACGCGCACCACCAGGGTCGGCGGGCGTTGCTGGAAGTTGGCGCGCCAACTGGCCAGGTCGGCGAATTCGCCCACGGTGGCGTCGGTGATGATGTCGCCCTGCTGCAGGCCGTTGCTGGCAGCGCGGCTGCCGCGCTTGACCTCGCTGACCAGCACGCCGCCGACACCGGATTGGCGCAGTGACTCGGGCAGGTCGACGAAGGTCGCGCCGGTCAGGCGCGGGTCCAGGCTCTCACCGGTGACCGCGCGCGCCTGTTCCTTCAGTGTCGCCTTGATCTGCAGTGGCTTGCCTTCGCGGCGTACGTCCAGCGTCATCGCGCTGCCGACGGCCGCCAGGCCTTCCACGTTGTGCAGGGCCTCGGCGCTGTCCACGCGCTGGCCGTTGGCCGACACCACCACGTCGCCCGGCTTCAGCCCGGCTGCGGCGGCGGCCGAGCCGGCCAGCACGCGGGTGATCAGCGCACCGCGGGTTTCGCCCAGGCCCAGGCCCTGCGCGATCTGCGCGGTCAGGTTCTGGCTTTCCACGCCCAGCGTGCCGCGCACCACCACGCCGTGCTTGACCAGCTGGTCGACCACGCTGCGCGCCAGGTTGGAAGGAATCGCCAGGCCCAGGCCGATGTTGCCGGCCATGCTGCCCTGCGGGTTGAAGCTGGCGGTATTGATGCCGACCAGCTGGCCCTGCAGGTCGACCAGCGCGCCACCGGAGTTGCCCGGATTGATCGACGCATCGGTCTGGATGAAGTTCTGGTAGCCCAGCCCGCGGATGCCGCTGCGGCCCACCGCCGAAACGATACCCGAGGTAACGGTCTGGCTGAAGCCGAACGGGTTGCCGATGGCCACCACGAAGTCGCCTACGCGCAGCTGGTCGCTGTTGCCGAGCTTGATGTCGGTCAGGTTCTGCGCCGGGATGCGGATCAGCGCGATGTCGGTATCGCGGTCCGAGCCGAGGAACTCGGCCTTGACCGTGCGCCCGTCCGCCAGTGTCACCTGTACGTCATCGGCGTTGTCGATGACATGGTGGTTGGTCAGCACCAGCCCCTCCTTGGCGTCGATGATCACGCCCGAGCCCAGCGATTCGTTGATGCGTTCCTGTGGGATATCCGGGAACAGGCGGCGGAAGAACGGGTCGTTGAAGAAGGGGTTGCGCACGCGCACCACCTGCTTGGTGTTGACACTGACCACCGCCGGCATTGCCTTTTCCAGCATCGGTGCCAGCGACGGCACCGCCTGACCGGCCACCGAAGCCGGCAAGGCCGCCGTGGTCGGCAACACCGCCGGCAGCGGCGCGGCGTCGGCACGGTTGTCCATGTGGGCATTGATGCCGGTGGCAACGAAGCCACCGAAGGCGGCGGCGATTGCGAGCGTGAGCAGGGTAGGAAGCGGTCGCATGGGAGTCGGTTCGCTGGCGTGGGTGGGGGCGGTACGGCCCTACGGTAGAACAAGCTGAATGAGTGTGTCGCGATCTGGATAAATGCGCCATGAAAACGCCATGCCCGGAACCCGGGCCAACATCGCTACCGTGGGCCGCAGGCGGCAACGGCGGAGGTTCCTCGCACTGTGCCGACGTCTGCCCAAGCGCGTGGGTATGCAGGCCGATGCTTGCGCAGTTCTGCGCATCCCGATGCCGCGATGCGCCATATCGCATGCCTTTCGCTACGTCCGGGCGGGTGTGCGCACGCAGCCCCTGCCGCTGCCCGTATCGTGCGGCGCAGCACTGAAAAAAAGGGGTTTCCCGTCAACACATCGTACTCGCGAGGGTACCCGACTACACCATTGCCGTCGCATCAGATGCGATTGCTCGTGCGTGCCCCGTTCCACGATCGTCAATGTCGGTATAGCATCGCCCCGTTTTGATACTTAAGGCCCCCAGGAGGGCAACATGAGCAACGGTAATGGTGTGTCGGTCGTGACCGACGCCGTCGAGAACGTCAAAGAAACCGCCACCAACGTTGGCGAGACCATCGCCCACGCTGCCGAAGACGCAGTGCAGTCGGTCAAGAAGACCGTCAAGCGCGCCACCAAGGCTGCCGGTACCCGCGTTGCCAAGGCCAAGAAGGCCGTGGCCAAGGTCGAGAAGACCGTTGCCAAGAAGGCCGAGAAGGCTGCCAAGTCGGTCGGCAAGACTGTTGCCAACGCCAAGAAGAAGCTGGAAGCCGCCAAGAAGAACGCCAAGGCCGAAGCCGCTGCGCTGAAGAATGAAGTGGCCAAGAAGAAGGCGGCTGCAGGCAAGGCTGTGACCAAGAAGGCCGCCGCTGCCAAGAAGACCACCAAGGCCGCCACCAAGGCTGCCGGCAAGAAGGTCGCCACCGCGAAGAAGGCCGCCACCAAGAAGGCTGCCGTCGCCAAGAAGGCCGTCGGCAAGAAGACCGCTGTTGCCAAGAAGGCAGTTGGCAAGAAGGTCGCTACCGCCAAGAAGGCCGTGGCCAAGAAGACCGTCGCCGCCAAGAAGGTTGCTGGCAAGAAGGCCGTGGCTGCGAAGAAGGTCGTCGGCAAGAAGGTTGCCGCCACCAGGAAGGTCGCCACCAGGAAGACCACGGCCGCCAAGAAGGCTGTCGGCAAGAAGGCTGCCGTCGCCAAGAAGGCCGTCGGCAAGAAGACCGCCGCTGCCAAGAAGGCTGTCGGCAAGAAGACCGCCGTTGCCAAGAAGGCAGTGGGCAAGAAGGTTGCCGCCACCCGCAAGACGGTTGCCAAGAAGGCTGCGCCGCTGAAGAAGGTCGCCGCCAAGAAGGCTCCGGCCAAGAAGGCCGTGCGCAAGGTCGCCAAGCGCAAGTAATCGCGCCGTGACCGAAGGCCCTGCCACCCCCGGGTGGTGGGGCCTTTCGCGTTTCAGGGACGCGGTATGGAGCAAGATGCAGGTTCTTCCTGCTGGAGCCCGGGGCATGCGCGGTATTGACTTCAGTTCCTGGCAGGGCGTGCTGTCCACCTTGGCCGGCCTGGTCCTGATCACCCTGCTGGGCGTGGGCATCCGCCTGCTGGTGATGCAGACCCTGCAGCAGCGCCGCGAGCGCGAGAACCGGCAGATCAACGAACGGCTGCGCACGCTGATGGCGGCCTACAAGACCCTGGGCGGTTCGTTCACCGGCGAACTGGGTGTGGACCCCAGCCATCGCCGTGACCTTCGCCAGCGCGAGGATGCAGAGGGCATTGCCGAGCCCCGCTCGGATCGCGCGCGCCGCATCCGTGATGCCGTGGAAGCGGCGTTGTCGGACATCCTGCTGCTGGGCACCGACGAACAGGTGCGGCTGGCCGCGCGTGCCGCCAATGAACTGGCACAGGGGCGGCCGGTACATACCCATGAACTGGTGGTCTCGCTGCGCGACTTCGTGCGCGAAGCGCTGGATCTGGCGCCGATTCCGACCGACCTGCAGATACCGCCGCAGGGGCCGACCCGGCCGGGGGGCGCCAGTGTCGGCGGCAAGGGCCGCAACGACGGCGACGCCAAGGGCGGTCGTGCGGGTGGAGGAGGTGGCGGTGGCGGAATGGGCGCTGGGATGGGCGGTGTGGGCCTCGGCGCTGGCGCCGCACTGGGCGCCGGCCATGCCGCTGCCAGCGATGAAACGGACGCGCGCTGAGCACGTCCGCCCGGTTCAGCGCGTCAGTTCGTAGATCGGCACGAAGCCGCCGTAGATCATCCGCGCGCCGTCGAACGGCATCGGATTCGTCGCCGGATCAAACCTTGGGTCTTCCATCATCTTCTTCATGCCGGCGTCGCGGATCGGCTTGTCCGGCCATTCGATCCAGGAAAACACCACCGTCTCATCCGGCGTGGCTTTCACCGCGCCGAAGAAGTCGGTGGTCTTGCCGTGCGGCACGTCATCGCCCCAGCACTCGACCACGCGCAGCGCGCCGTATTCGATGAAAACGGGATCTCCTGTGCGTGCGGGGGCGAGGAACTTCTCCTTGTTGGCGGTGGGCACCGCCAGGACGAAACCATCGATGTAGCTCATTGCCTGCCTCCGGATGGACCGTGCCGCATGCACGGCCTTCAAGTACCCGACGAACCAGGGCGTCGTGGATCGACATCCTGTGTGCGCCTGTTCAGCCCGGGCCACCGGGCAGCGGCGCCAGCACCGTATCCGGTGGCTGCTGGCCGGCCAGGTGGCGCACGAAGTAGTCCCACATGCGGTGCGTGTAGGTGGCGTCGTTGCGGAACAGTTCGTGGTCCTGCCGGGCCAGGTACAGCAGGTCGTAGCTGCGCTGGGCCTTGTTCAGGGCGGCGGCCAGCTGCAGGGTCAGCGCCGGTGGCGCGTTCTCGTCCAGTTCGCCATAGACCAGCAGCAGATGCCCGCGCAGGTTGCCGGCCAGTGCCGCATTGTCGAGCCCGGCAAAGGGCGCCGGCACGCCTTCGGCAGTGGGCGTGGCCGGCAGCACCCCACCGAACAGCCGGTCCATGCCGTGCAGGGCGCCGCCGTACATACCCTGGAAATTGTGGCTGCCAGCCGAGGCCACGCCCACCTTGTAGAACGTGGGATAGCGCAGCAGGGCGCGCGCTGCACTATAGCCGCCGAACGAATGCCCGTAGATGCCGACCCGCTCCAGGTCGATGCCCGGGTAGCGTTCGCCCAGCTGGCGCAGCGCAGCCACATGGTCATCCAGCTGCACATCGGCGGCGCGCAGGAAGCTGCTGTCATGGAACGCCTTGTTGCGGCCACCGGTGCCGCGCGCATCGATGCTGACCACCATGAAGCCGAGTTCGGCCAGGCTGGCGCGGGATACCGGATTCAGGGCAGACACCGCCTCGGCGTAGGTCACCGGCGCATTGCTGATGAAGGAACCACCGTACATCGCGTCGATCACCGGGAAGCTGCCATCATCGCGATAGTCGCGGGGCAGGTAGACGGTGGCGAAGATCGGCGTGCGTCCATCGGCGGCCAGCAGCCGTTCGCGCCGTGGTGCGCGCCAGCCGGCAGCAACGATCGCGCTGTCATCGGCTGTTTCCAGCACCATCACTTCACGTCCGTCATCGCTGGCCCGCAGCACGGTGCGTGGTGGCTGGTCGAGACGGGAAACGGTATCCACCAGATACCCACCGCCAGGCGACAGCGCCTGGGGAGCGCGCGCCCCGAACAGCGCGCCGGTACCGGCATCGGCCATGTGGTCGTTGCCATCGGCGGCAAGGCGCTGGATCGGACCGCCCTGCAGCGATACCCGGTACAGGCCGCGCACGTAGGGGTCGCCACCGTCGACGCCACCGGCGCTGAAGTACGCCCAGCCACCCGCAGCGTCCACACCCAGCAGGTCACGCACCACCCATTTGCCGCGGGTGAGCTGGCGCAGCACCTTGCCATCGGACAGGCGCACCCGGTACAGATGGCCCCAGCCATCGCGCTGCGAGAACCACACGGCGGTGTCCTGCCCGGGCAGGATGGCCACCGCGGGCCGGTTGTAGGAATACACGTTGAGCTGGAGGCGAGTGTCGCTGGCTTCTTCCACAACCGTGCGCAATGCACCGCTGTTGGCATCGATCTCCACCAGGCGCAGCCTGCGCGGCGTGCCGAAGTGCGCGATCACGGCATACAACCGATCGCCGTCCCAACCCAGGATGCCGGCCTCACTGAGCGTGTTCCAGCCCTCGGGCAGCGCGATGTCATGCTGCCTGCCGCTGGGGATATCGATGACATACAGGCTGTCGCATACCTGCTGTGCATCGCCCAGTACCCCCAGCTTCACGGTATGCACGCGCGGCCGCGCGCTGTGGGTCGGGCTGCTTTCCAGATAGGGATAGTCCTGCAGCGCGCGTTCGTCGTAGCGGATGCCGGCTGCGTAACGGCCATCGGGTGACCAGCTCACCGCAAACGGTCGTGCCGGCATCCGGCCCAGACGGCGTGGAATGCCGCGCAGGGTGAAGTCCGGCAGTACGCCATAGCCATGCCCAGCTTCACCGCCCTGGGTCAGTCGCTGCGGCGCCGCTCCAGAGCGCTGCAGCCACAGGTTGTGGTCGCGTACCTGCAGCCAGGCATCACCGCCGGGCGACGGCAGTGCATCAGCCGGCGGCAACGCCTGTTGTGCGGCCGTGCACTGCAGGCGTGGCCATTGGCAGTTGATCTCCGCCTCGCCGTTGAACTGCAGGCGCAGGCCATCATCCAGTACCTGCACGTTGTTCAAGCGCAGGCGTGGCCCGCTGGCACCCAGAGGTGCAACTGCGGCGTCCAGCGCATCGGGTTCGAACAGGATCTGGCGCGTAGCCTGGATTGGATTGACCAGTATCGCCTGGCGCCGGCCCTGTGTGTCTTCGCGTTCGTACCAGAAGCGCCCATCGGCCAGCCAGTGGGGCAGGACCGATGCATTGCGCAGCGCACCGCGCAGATGACTGTCATGCACGCGTTCGGCGCGCTGGTAGTCAGCCGCCTGCAGCGCGTGCGCAGCATGGATCGGAAACAGGGAAGCGCAGGCCAGGAGGGCGGCGCGAACAGGCATCAGCAGCGGATCAGAAACGTGCAAGGCAACCTCCTGTTGCAGTCGGTGACGAATCACAAATGCACGCGCGCCGCGCGCGTATGCCAGAAACAGCCTGAATCAAGCCAGAAAATTCAGCAATGCGAAGACCGCTGTTTTCAGGGAGCGTTGTGGCGAATAACGGAGAATTTACATTCCCGATGCGATGGCGCCTTGGCGCTGCTGCACACCATAAGAAAGTAAAGGTGTACCCCCATGAAGAATTCGCTGATTGCTCTGGCCCTGGCCGCTGCCCTGCCGTTCACCGCCTCGGCTGCTGAGAACCTGTCGTACAACTATGCCGAAGCCGACTACGCCAAGACCGACATCGATGCGTTCAAGGCCGACGGCTGGGGCGTGAAGGGCTCGTACGGCTTCCTGCCGAACTTCCACGCTTTCGGTGATTACAGCCGCCAGGAAATCGACCACACCAACATCAAGCTGGACCAGTGGAAGATCGGCGCCGGCTACAACGTTGAAATCGCCCCGACCACCGACTTCGTTGCTCGCGTTGCCTACCAGAAGCGCGACCAGAAGCACGGCCTGGACTTCAACGGCTACAGCGCTGAAGCCGGTATCCGCACCGCCTTCGGTGCCCACGCCGAAGTCTACGGCATGGTCGGCTACGAAGATTTCTCGAAGAAGCACGGCATCAATCCGGAAGGCCAGTGGTACGGTCGCCTGGGTGGCCAGGTCAAGCTGAACCAGAACTGGGGCATCAATGGCGAGCTGAAGATGAACCGCGACGGCGACAAGGAATACACCGTCGGCCCGCGTTTCAGCTGGTAATAGCTTCCTCGGCGCGCCTGCGCGCTGAAGATGCCTCGACAGGCCCGGCGCATGCCGGGCCTGTTGCGTTGTGACGACCCGAAACCGCAGCTGAGCATGTTCCGGGGCCGCTGCTGCGTTGCAATAAATTGGATTCCGCTGCTCCCGGCGCGGCCCTACGGTGGGCACTTCGTATCGTCGGATCCATGTGATGCCGCCTGCCGTTCCCGCTCTGCCCCTCGATCGGCCCCGCCGCCTGGCAATGCTGGCGCCGCATCCCGTGCTGCGTCTGGGGGTGGAGGTGGTGCTTTGCCAGCACGGTGGCGTGCAGGTCTGTGGCAGCTTCACCCGCGAAGCTGATCTGCTCGATCTGCTGCAGCGCCAGCCGGATGGCATCGACCTGCTGCTGATCGACCTGCTGGCGCCCTATGGTCCCGAACAGGGCCTGTCCCTGTTGCGGCTGTTGTCGCGGCGCTGGCCGCTGCTGCCGGTGCTGGTGCTGTCTGCGCACTGCAATGCCAGCATGGTGACCATGGCGATGCAGGCCGGCGCGCGCGGCTTCCTGTCAAAGGGAACCACGCCGGCGATGCTGCGGCGCGCGGTGGAGGTACTGGCCCGTGGCGGCCGCTTCGTGCCCCCGGAGCTGCGCACGCAGCTGAACCGATCACGCATGCGGCGCACACCGGCGCCGGTGCTGACGCCCTTGAGCCGACGTGAGCGCGAGGTGCTCCGGCTGGTCCTGCAGGGCTGCACCACCGGGGAGGTGGCGCGGCGCTTCGGGCGCACGGCCAGTACGGTCAGCACGCAGAAGCGGACGGCGTACGAGAAGCTGGGCATTCACAGCGATGGTGAGCTGTTCCGCATCCGGCACCTGCTCGAATGCGGATGAGCGGGCTTACTCGCCCTGGTACTGCTTCTCTTCCACCAGCGCCGAACCGGCCACGCGGTTGATCTCGTTCTTCACCTGCACGCGCTCGCCATTGGTGCCATAGACACCGCGTGCCAGCTGGATGAAGCCATCGTCGAACACCTGGGCCGCTTCCTTGTCGCGCAGCTGGTCCTGGATGTCCCACATGCGCTCGTTGATTGCCTTCAACTGCTGCTTCAGCACGGCCAGCGCCGGCTGAGCCTGCAGCTGCTGCTGCAGCAACGGCAGCAGGCCGTCCAGCTCGGTGCGCACGTTGCTCAGCTTGGCCGCATCGTCGATGCGTTCGGCCTTGATCTCGAGAATGGTGATCTTGTCGATCAGCTCGCCGATCGATACCGGGGTCAGGATGGCGTCCACGCGGTTGGTTCTCTGGAAACAGGGCACCATGATACCGCGCTGCCGGCATGTGGCCCCGATTCACGGGATTTACGCCGAATTTGCGCCGCGGCCCCGGCAGCACCCTCGATCCGTTACGGCCACCGCCTCGACACTGCGTTCCCGGCGGCATAACCGCCTTCGACGAGGAACACAGTGCAGTGAACAGCAAGGGGATGATGGCGGCGGTGGTGGCCGCCCTGGCAGGGCTGCTCGGGATCGGCAGCGCGCAGGCACAGGTACAGGTCAGTGGCAGTGCGGCGTTGACCAGTGACTACGTGTGGCGTGGCAGCTCGCAGAGCGACGGCGACCCGGCGGTGCAGGCGGGTGCGAAGGTTTCGATCCCATCGGGTTGGTACGCCAGCGTGTGGGGCTCCAACGTTTCGTTCAAGCCGGACAATGGCGCGCGCAGCGAGTTCGACCTGGTGGCCGGCTGGTCCGGTGCGCTGGCCCCGGACTGGACACTGGATGCCAACCTGACCCGCTACATGTACCCGGGCACCGGCCGCGCGCTGGACTGGACCGAACTCAGCACCACGGTGAGCTGGAAGCAGCGCGCCTGGTTGCAGGTCGCCCATTCCAACGATGCGTTGGCCGGTGGCCATCGCGGTACCTATGCCCAGCTGGGCGTGCGCGTGCCGCTGCACGAGCGCGTCCGCCTGGAAGCAGCGGTGGGCCAGTACTGGCTGGCCACCGCGCAGGGCCCGGACTACCTGCATGGGCAGCTCAGTGCCATTGCCACGCTGGCCCCGGCATGGGAGCTGCGTGCCACCGTGCATGACACCGACAGTGCGGCCAAGCGCCTGTTCCCGGGCAATGCCGGTGGACGATGGGAGCTGGCGCTGCAGGGCAGTTTCTAGTCGGCCACCGAGGCCTGGCGCGCATGCAGCGCGCCGGGCAGCCACAGCAGCAGGGCCAGCACCGCCACCGCAGCACCGGCTACGCAGACGCCGGTCCAGCCGAAGCGCTGGTAGACCTGCGCCGACAGCAGCGAACCCAGCGAACCGCCGATGAAGTAGCCGGTCATGTAGCCGGCATTGAGGCGGTTGCGCGCTGCCGGTTGCAGTGCATAGATCAGGTTCTGGTTACTGACGTGCAGCAGCTGCGCGGCCAGGTCCAGCACCACCACGCCGACCAGCAGCGCCAGCAACGAGTGGGCCGACAGCCCTAGTGGCAGCCACGAGAGCAGCAGCAGCGCCAGCGCGATGGCGGTAGCACGCCCGGTCTGACCACGGTCTGACATGCGGCCGGCCAGGCCGGCCGCCAGCGTGCCGGCCGCGCCGACCAGCCCGAACAGGCCGATGGTGGCGTCGCTGTAGGCATACGGCGGCTGTGCCAGCAGGAACGCCAGTGGCGTCCAGAAGATCGCGAACATGGCGAAGCTGCAGGCGCCCAGCAGCGTGCGCTGGCGCAGCACCGGTTCCTGCACGAACAGCACGCCGATCGAGCGCAGCAATGCGAAGTAGCCAAGGCCGGCGCTGTGGTGGAAGCGCGGCAGGCCGCGCTGCAATGCCAGTGCGGTCAGCACCAGGGTGGCAGCGGCGATCGCGTACACCAGGCGCCAGTCGCCCAGGCTGGAAAGCAGGCCGGCCACGGTACGTGCCAGCAGGATGCCCAGCAGCAGGCCGCTCATCAACGTGCCGACCACGCGACCGCGATGTTCCGGCGCGGCCAGCGTGGCCGCGAACGGCACCAGCACCTGGGCGACCACGGAGAACAGGCCGGTGATCGCGGTGCCCGCCAGCAGCCAGGCCAGCGACGGCGCACAGGCACTGATCACCAGCCCGCCGGCGGACAACAGGCTCATCACCACGATCAGGCGCCGGCGTTCGAACAGGTCTCCCAGCGGCACCAGCAGGATCAGTCCGGCGGCATAGCTCAGCTGCGCGGCGGTGACCACCATGCCGACCTGGCCGAACGGCACACCGAAGGCATCGGCAATGGTATGCAGCAGTGGCTGCGCATAGTAGTTGCTGGCCACGGCCACGCCGGTGGCGACCGACATCAGCAGCACCTGCCAGCGGTGCAGGGGGGGGAGGGACGGACTCACGCGGTATTCCACAAAGCGGGGTGCACAGTGTCCGCCTGCTGCGACCATGATGGAAATGAATCATCATCATCCATGCCATCTGGAAACGAGATAGCTGGATGAATCTCAAGCAGCTCGAATTTGCCGTCGCCCTGGCCGAAGAGGGCAATTTCACCCGTGCCGCCGAACGCTGCCACGTGGTGCAGTCCGCGTTGAGCCACCAGATTGCCTACCTGGAGCAGGAACTGGGCACGCCGCTGTTTGAACGCCTGCCGCGCCAGGTACGGGCGACGGCGGCCGGTGAGGCGCTGCTGGTGCACGCACGCCAGGTGCTGGCCAGCCTGCGCCACCTGCGCGCTGACGTGGCCGCGGTGAGTGGCGAGGTGCGTGGCCTGCTGGCGATCGGGCAGATTTCCTCGCTGACCGGCATCGACGTGGTGGCGATGCTGGCAGCCTTCCAGCAGGCGCACCCGCAGGTGGAGTTCCAGCTGCGGGTGGACAAGAGCGAGGATCTGATCGCGCAGGTGCAGTCGCGTGAATTGGACGTGGCACTGGTGGGGTTGGCGCCCTCGGCCGGCCTGGACGGGGTCTGCCACCAGATGCTGCAGGAAGAAGACCTGGTGGCGGTGCTGGCGCCGTCGCACCGCTTGGCCCGGCGCAAGCGGCTGCCCTTGACCGAACTGCAGGATGAAGCGCTGGTCGACTTCCCGCGCGGCACCGGTGCGCGGCGGCAGACCGACGATGCCTTCGCCGCCGCCGGCCTGCCGCACGCGGTCCGCTTCGAGGTCAACCTGATGGAACTGGTCGAGCGCTTCGTCCGCCATGGGCTGGCGGTCGGCATCGTGCCGGCGTTGATCGCCGAAGGCTTTGAAGGCGTGGTGCGGATTCCGCTGCAGCCGACCCCGACCCGCCGCGTGCACCTGGTCTGGCAGCGGCTGCCGACACCGGCGGCGCGGGCGTTCGTCGAGGCCGTGCTCAGCCGCGCAGGCGCAGGCTCAGGCCCTTGAGGAAGTTGCGCAGCATCTGGTCCAGGCAACGCCGGTAGTTGGCGTGCCCGGGTTGGCGGAACAGTGCGCCCACTTCCGACTTGGAGACATTGAAACCGGCGCTGGCGAAGATCTCCATCAGATCGACGTCGCGCAGCTGGAACGCCACGCGCAGCTTCTTCAGCACCAGGTTGTTGTCGATGCGGGTCTCCACCGCGCGCTGCGGCTGGTTCTCGTCACGACCGCGCAGGTGCACGATCAGGCCGTCGAGGAAGTGCGCCAGCGCGCTGTCGCTCATCGCCTCGAAACCGGCTTCGTCCTCGCGGCGCAACCAGGCCTTCACCTGCTCGGTCTCCACGGCGAAGGCCGGGTCGGCCATCTGGCACAGGGCCACCACGTGGTGGTCGCCCAGGTCCAGGGAGTAGCGCACGCTGCGCAGGACATCATTGTTGATCATGGTCCAATTGTAGCGGCCCCTGGCGTGTCACCGGAGTGTCATCGAACTGCAGCATCGTGGGCACTCGTTCGCTGAGACCCTTGCATGCGCCGGTATCTGTTTTCCGCACTGCTGCTCGCCAGCAGCTTCGCTGCCTTCGCCCAGGACCGCTTCGTACCCGTCGAGCGGCGCCTCAGTGCATCCCAACTGGCCGAGGTCGGGCTCAGTCCAGCGCAGTTGCAGGCACTGAACCGGGTACTGCGCGAGGCAGAGCGCGCGGCCACCGGGCCGACGGCAGCGGTGGCCCCGGCCCCCGCCGCTGCGCCGCTGCCTGCCAATGTGCCGGCACCGGCAGCAATGCATCTGGGCCTGGAAGAAGGACCGGTCAATGCACGCGTGGTCGGAGAGGTCGCAGGCTGGCAGCCCGGCACGCTGTTCACCCTTGATAACGGCCAGCAATGGCAGGTGATGAAGGGGCAGATGAAGCTGCGCAAGGTGCTGCAGTCGCCGCAGATCGCCGTTGTTCCAGGAATTGCCGGGCGCTGGTTCCTGCAGGTCGACGAAGACCTGCCCAAGGCCCGGGTATTCCGCGTGCGCTGAGCCGCGCACGCCTCGGGCGTGGTCAGCCGGCATCGGCAACGCAGGGGCGGGCCGACGGTGCCAGAATGGGCGTCCGGTTTTTCCCCCTGGAGTTGCCTGATGACCCGAACTGTCCTGATTACCGGCGCCACGTCCGGCTTCGGCGCCGCCGCCGTCCACCGCTTCGCCCAGGCCGGGTGGAAGGTGATCGCCACCGGCCGCCGCGGCGAACGCCTGCAGCCGCTGGTCGAGCGCTACGGCAAGGACGTGGTTCACGCCGCCGCCTTCGACATCCGCGATCCGGTGGCGATGGAGGCGGCCCTGCTGGCACTGCCGCCTGCGTTCGGCCAGATCGATCTGCTGGTCAACAACGCGGGCCTGGCACAGGGTACCGCGCCGGCACAGAGCGCCAAGCTGTCGGACTGGACCACGATGATCGACACCAACATCACCGCGCTGGTGACCTTGACCCATCGCCTGCTGCCGCAGCTGGTGGAGCGCAAGGGCGCGATCATCAACATCTCGTCGGTGGCCGGCGTCTACCCGTACCCGGGTGGCAACGCCTACGGTGGCACCAAGGCGTTCGTCAGCCAGTTCTCGCTGGGCCTGCGTTCGGACCTGCACGGCACCGGCGTGCGCGTGACCACGATCGAGCCGGGTATGGCTGAAACCGAGTTCACCGTGGTGCGTACCCATGGCGACCAGGCGGCATCGGACAAGCTCTATACCGGCGCCAACCCGATGACCGCTGAAGACATCGCCGAACAGATCTTCTGGGTGGCCAGCCTGCCGCCGCACCTGAACATCAATCGCCTGGAGCTGATGCCGGTCAGCCAGTCCTTCGCCGGTTTCCAGGTCGCCCGCGAAGGCTGACCTGCGTCGCGGGTCCCGTAGAGCCGAGCCTATGCTCGGCTTCGTCTGGATTC
>NZ_JBSRQL010000002.1:0-339702 GCF_054083135.1 Stenotrophomonas maltophilia group sp. LNF247 | reverse complement strand
GCAAGCGGCGACCGAGCTTACATGGACGTACTTGCAGCGGCCCCCGCAACCGGACCCACCCCGCCATTCTTCAGTGAACCCGCTGTTGCTCCGGCTGTTGCTGTCGCTCTGGCCTCTGCGGGTGCAGGGCACCGCCCTGCCGAACTAAACTACCTGCCGTTGTCCCAGCAGGATTGCCCATGTTCGATACCTCGCCCCAGCTCGATTGCGCCGGCCGCATCCTGCGCCTCGACCGTGCCCGGGTCATGGGCATCGTCAACGTCACCCCGGACTCGTTCTCCGATGGCGGCGCGCACGACACCACCGAGGCCGCGGTCGCCCATGGCCTCAAGCTGGTCGAGGAGGGCGCGGACCTGCTGGACATCGGCGGCGAATCGACCCGCCCGGGCGCCGCGCCGGTCTCGATTGAACAAGAGCTGCGCCGGGTGATTCCGGTGATCGAGCAGCTGGCCGCACGCACCCGGGTGCCGATCAGCATCGACACCTTCAAGCCGGAAGTGATGCGCGCGGCGGTGGCGGCTGGCGCCGGCATGATCAATGACATCTACGGCCTGCGTCAGCAAGGGGCGCTGGACGCCGCCGCTGCAACCGGCGTGCCGGTGGTGCTGATGCACATGCAGGGCGAGCCGGGCCACATGCAGGCCGATCCGCAGTACGACGATGTGGTCGCCGAGGTCCACGGCTTCCTGGTCCAGCGCCTGTTCGCTGCCGAGATGGCGGGCATTGCGAAGAAGAACCTGCTGATCGATCTCGGTTTCGGTTTCGGCAAGACCACTGCCCACAACATGACCCTGCTGGCACGCTCCGAGCGGTTCCTGGAGCTGGGCGTGCCGATGCTGGCTGGCCTGTCGCGCAAGCGCAGCCTGGGCGAACTGACCGGTCGCGACACGCCGTCCGAGCGCGTGGCCGCCTCGTTGGCTGCGCACCTGATCGCGGTGCAGCGTGGCGCACGCATCGTGCGCGTGCATGACGTGGCCGCCACCGTCGATGCACTGAAGATCTGGCAGGCCGTCGAGGCCGTGCCAACGCCGCGCGCCGATGCCACGCCGACGATCCGCTGGCCGGACGAAGACTGATGGACATCGACCGGCGGCCACTGGCGATCGCCGTGATGGGGCCGACCGCCAGTGGCAAGACCGCCACCGCGATCGCCCTTGCGAAGCAGCTGGATGGCGAGATCGTCAGCGTCGATTCGGCGCTGGTCTATCGGCATCTGGATATCGGCTCGGCCAAGCCGGATGCGGCCGAGCGGGCGCAGGCGCCGCACCATCTTCTGGACCTGCGCGATCCGTGGCAGACCTATTCGGCGGCCGAGTTCGCCGCCGATGCCGGCCGCGTCGTGGCCGACATCGTGGCACGCGGCAAAACGCCGATCCTGGCAGGTGGCACGGGGCTGTACTTCCGGGCCCTGCTGCAGGGCCTGTCGCCGATGCCGGAGGCCGACCCGGTGATGCGCGAAGCACTCAGCACCGAGGCGGCCGAGCGGGGCTGGGCGGCACTGCACGCCGAGCTGGCCAAGGTCGACCCGGCCGCCGCCGCACGTATCCATGCCACCGACCCGCAACGCATCCAGCGGGCGCTGGAGGTCTATCGCCTCACCGGCACGCCGATCAGTGAATGGCAGCGCCGGCCGGGCGTCGCGCCGTTGCCGGTGCGCACCCTCAAGCTGATCCTCGCCCCGCGTGACCGCGCGGTACTGCACCAGCGCATCGAGGCGCGCTTCGACGCCATGCTGGCGCAGGGCTTCCTGGACGAGGTGCGGGCATTGCGTGCAATGCCGGAAATGACCGCCGTGGCGGCGCCGCTGGACC
This sequence comes from Stenotrophomonas maltophilia group sp. LNF247, assembly GCF_054083135.1. Lineage (NCBI taxonomy): Bacteria > Pseudomonadati > Pseudomonadota > Gammaproteobacteria > Lysobacterales > Lysobacteraceae > Stenotrophomonas > Stenotrophomonas maltophilia group sp. LNF247. Next base: position 337,891 of record NZ_JBSRQL010000002.1, on the reverse strand, counting down.
TGCCCGCGGTGCGCGCGGTTGGCTATCGCCAGGCCTGGGAATACCTGGACGGGGAGGGCGATGCTGCCCGTTTCCGGGACAAGGCCATCTTCGCCACCCGGCAGCTGGCCAAGCGCCAGCTGACCTGGCTGCGCGGCGAGCTTGATGCGCGCTGGTTCGACCCCCATGTCGATGGGGAGCGCCTGGCCGGCGCGGTGTCGACCTTCGTCGCACGCTGAACCCCCGCCAGCCGTGTAACATCATCGGTCGGCGGGCGGCTCGGGGGCCGTGGCAACCGTCGGCAACCCAATAAGAACAATAATCAGGAGTGTGCAATGTCCAAGGGGCAATCGCTGCAGGATCCTTTCTTGAACGCACTTCGGCGCGAGCGCGTGCCGGTTTCGGTGTACCTGGTCAACGGCATCAAGCTGCAGGGCACGATCGAGTCGTTCGACCAGTTCGTGGTCCTGCTGCGCAACACGGTCAGTCAGATGGTCTACAAGCACGCCATTTCCACGGTCGTTCCGGCACGTAACGTGAAGGTCGGTCCGGGCGGTGGTTACGTGCAGTCCGGTGAAGGTGGTCAGGCAGGTGATGAAGCAGACGAGTAAGACCGGAGCGGTGAATGTTTGACCGCTCGAAAAAGGGCGAACACGCCCTGTTGATCCAGCCCCATTTCGGCAAGCTGGAAGACGATGTGCTGGAAGAATTCGGTGATCTGGCCCGCTCGGCTGGGGCCAGCATCGCCGCGACGATCACTGCGCGCCTGGACCGACCGAATCCGTCGACCCTGATCGGCAGCGGCAAGCTGGACGAGATCAAGGCTGCGGCCGACGCCAGCGGTGCCGACCTGATCCTGGTCAACCATGCGTTGAGCCCGGGCCAGGAGCGCAACCTGGAACGGTTCCTGGAGCGCCGGGTGATCGACCGTACCGGCCTGATCCTGGATATCTTCGCCCAGCGTGCGCACAGCCACGAGGGCAAGCTGCAGGTCGAGCTGGCGCAGCTGCGGCATCTGGCCACGCGGCTGGTGCGCGGCTGGACCCACCTGGAGCGCCAGCGCGGTGGTTCAATTGGCCTGCGCGGCCCGGGTGAAACCCAGCTGGAAACCGACCGCCGCCTGCTGCAGAAGCGGGTCGAGCAGTTGCAGAAGCGCCTGGAAAAGGTGGAAGTGCAGCGCACCCAGATGCGTCGTGCGCGTGTGCGCAGCGAGCTGCCCCGTGTGGCACTGGTGGGCTACACCAACGCCGGCAAGTCGACCCTGTTCAACGCCATGACCGGCGCCGAGGCCTATGCCGCCGACCAGCTGTTCGCCACGCTGGATCCGACCGTGCGCCGCATCGCGGTGCCGGGCGGCAACGTGGTGCTGGCCGATACCGTCGGTTTCGTCCGCGATCTGCCGCATGACCTGGTCGCTGCGTTCCGCTCGACCCTGTCCGAGGCGCGCGAGGCCGATTTCCTGCTGCACGTGGTCGATGCTGCCGACCCGCACCGCGAGGAGCGCATCGCCCAGGTGGACGAAGTGCTGACCGCAGTCGGTGCCGGCGATCTGCCGCAGCTGCTGGTGTTCAACAAGATCGACCGCATTGACGGCGCCGACGTGCGCCACGACGGCCAGGACGGTATCCCGGACGAATCGCGTCGCGAGCGGGTGTGGATTTCCGCGCGTGACGGTCAGGGCTTGGAGCTGTTGCAGGCGGTGCTGGGCAAGCGCCTGGGCCTGCAGCATGTCACCGGCGAACTGCGTCTTCCCCCGGATGCAGGCCGCCTGCGCGCGCGCCTGCACCAGCTGGAGGTGATCCGCAGCGAGCAGGCCGATGAGGATGGTTGGCTGCTGCAGGTCGACCTGCCGATCGCCGAAGCCGAAAAGCTGGCCGCCAGTGCCGATGGCGCCCCGATCCGCGCGCTGCTGCCGGAAAAACTGCCGGAGTGGTGAGGTAGCGACCGGTGCCCGGTAGTGCCGGCCGCTGGCCGGCAACGCAACCGTGCCGGAGGGGCGCGACATCCGCCTGTCATCTGCGGTACAACGTGTTCTTCACCCCACCGTCATGCCGATGTCCATCCCCACCGACGCCGATCTCAATGCCCAGTCCGCCGCGCTCGGACAGCGCCTGCAGCAGGCCTCGCTGCAGCTGGTGACCGCCGAAAGCTGCAGTGGTGGCTGGATCGCCAAGTGCATGACCGACATTGCCGGCTCGTCGGCGTTCTTCGACTGCGGCATGGTGGTCTACAGCTACGAAGCCAAGCAGCGCCTGCTCGGCGTGCGCGCGCAGACCCTGGAGCAGTTCGGTGCGGTCAGCCGCGAAACCGTGCTGGAAATGGTCTCCGGCGCGCTGGTCAATTCCGGTGCCGGCATCGCCGTGGCGGTGACCGGCATTGCCGGCCCCGGTGGCGGGAGCCCGGACAAGCCGGTCGGCAGTGTCTGGATTGGCTGGAAGCGCCGTGGCGGCTATGCCCGCGCCGAGCTGTTCCAGTTCGACGGCGACCGCGAAGCCATCCGCCGGCAAACCGTGGCGGCGGCATTGCGCGGTATCGACGCCCAGCTGTGACATGCTGCTCCGGTAATCGTCCGGAGCACGCATGATGTGGGAGACGCTGGGTACTGTCCGTGACCTGGGCCGACTGCAGGAAATCGCCGTCGTCCTGATCCGCTATGGCTTCGGCGACGTGGTGCGGCGCATCGGCTTGGCCACCACGCTGGAGCGGGCAGGGCGCCTGCTGCACTGGAACGAGGACCGCCAGGAACTGCTGCGGATGACCGCGCCGGTGCGTGTGCGCAGCGCTATGCAGGATCTGGGTCCCACTTTCGTCAAGCTCGGGCAGGTGCTGGCGACGCGCGTTGACCTGCTGCCGCCGGAATGGATCGCTGAACTGTCCGAACTGCAGAACGCGGTGCCGGCGCTGCCGTACGCGGATATCCGCGAGCAGCTCGAAGCCGACCTTGGCGCCTCGCCGACGGAGGTGTTCGCCTTCCTCGATGAAACCCCGATGGCCGCCGCCTCGCTGGCGCAGGCCCATCGCGCCCGGCTACACGATGGCCGTGAGGTGGTGCTGAAAATCCGGCGGCCCGGCATCCGCGATGTGGTCGAGGCCGATCTGCGGCTGCTGGCCCGCCTGGCCGAGATTGTCGAGGCGCGGCTGCCGGACCTGCGCCGCTATCGTCCGGCCGAGGTCGTGCAGCAGTTCACCGTGTCGCTGCGACGCGAACTGGATTTCGCCGCCGAATGCCGTAACGCCGAACGCATCGCGCGCAACTTCAGCGGTCGTGACGACATCCTGATCCCCAGCGTGCACTGGCAGTGGACCTGCGAAAGCCTGAACGTGCAGGACTTCGTCGACGGCATTCCCGGCCGTAACCTTGCCGGTGTCGATGCGGCCGGGCTGGACCGGCGCGAACTGGCCCGGCGCGGCGCCGGCATCGTGTTGAAGATGGTGTTGGAGGACGGGAGCTTCCACGCGGATCCACACCCGGGCAACATCATCTACCTGCGCGACGGCCGCATCGGCGTGATCGATTTCGGCATGGTCGGCGCGCTGTCCGAGGTGCGCCGCTTCCAGGTCGCGCAGCTGCTGCACGGGCTGGTCGAGCAGGACCCGCAGGGCGTGGCCGACGTGTTGCTGGACTGGGCCGGTGGCGTGGAAGTGGACGAGAACCGGCTGCAGCACGACATCAGCCAGTTCGTCGACCAGTACCGCGGCGTGCCGCTGAAGGACCTGCGTATCGGCCTGATGCTGGGCGATATCACCCAGCTGCTGCGCAGCTACAGTCTGACGTTGCCGGCCGATCTGGCGCTGATGATCAAGGCCTTCCTGACCCTGGAAGGAATGGGCCGCCAGCTCGACCCGGATTTCGACATGGCCAGTGCCGCGCGCCCGTTCCTGGAGCGGGTAGTGCTGCAGCGCTATGCGCCCAGGGCGCTGCTCAAGCGTGGCCGCCGCAGCCTGCTGGGGCTGGTCGACTTCGCCGGTGAGCTGCCGCGCGACCTGCGCAAGCTGGTGCAGGCGGCGCGCCGCGGACGACTGCAGCTGAAGGTCGAAACCACCGCGCTGCAGGGCTTCGGCGAACAGGTGAACCGTGCGGCAAACCGGCTGGTGGTAGGCGTGATCACGGCTGCCCTGATCATCGGCTCGTCGATCGTGATGCACAGCGTCGGCGGGGTTTCCAGCCGCTGGCTGCTGGCGCTGGGCGTGTGCGGCTTCATCGGCGCCGGCTTCTGTGGTGTGTGGATCCTGTTCTCCATATGGAGGAGCGGCAAGCACACATAGTGTGCTTGCCGCAGCGGTTCCCCATCGGAACCGTGGAATCGCTGCGCGACTCCTGTAGGGCCGACCGCTGGTCGGCTGCTCTTGCTTTTGCCTTTGCCGCCCGGCCATTGGCCCAACTGCCGAGCATGGCTCGGCACTACAGATCCCCATAACCTGTTTGTCGTACCCGGCACTTGCAGTTGTGTGCGTTAGTAGTAATACTACTAACCATGGACCTGACCGACACCCAGCAGGCGATCCTGCAGTTGATCGCCGAGCGTATCGAGAGCGAAGGCGCACCGCCCTCGCAGACTGAAATCGCACGTGCGTTCGGCTTCAAGGGCGTGCGCGCGGCCCAGTACCACCTGGAAGCCCTGGAGCAGGCCGGTGCGATCCGTCGCATCCCGGGCCAGGCCCGCGGCATCCGCCTGGTGCAGGCGCCGCCGGTCGAGAAGCTGGCCGAGCCGGGCCTGCCCGACAGTGTGCTGCGCCTGCCGGTGCTGGGCCGGGTTGCGGCCGGCCTCCCGATCGGCGCCGACATCGGCTCGGACGATTTCGTGGTGCTGGACCGGGTGTTCTTCTCGCCAGCGCCGGACTACCTGCTGAAGGTGCAGGGCGATTCGATGATCGACGAGGGCATCTTCGACGGTGACCTGATCGGTGTGCACCGCACCCGCGACGCCCATTCCGGGCAGATCGTGGTGGCCCGCATCGATGACGAGATCACCGTCAAGCTGCTGAAGATCGCCAAGGACCGCATCCGCCTGCTGCCGCGCAATCCCGATTACAAGCCGATCGAGGTGCTGCCGGACCAGGATTTCGCGATCGAGGGCCTCTATTGCGGCCTGCTGCGGCCCAACCGTTGACCCGTTCCATAGCGCATTACCCCGCGGTCTTTTGTGGCGATTCTCTGGTTCCACTGAGGTTGGTACGGATGTCCGATAATTCTTTTCAGAGCGCCGGGCAGAATCTCAGCCTGTGCGATACGTCCGACTTAAAGTGAACCCATGGCAAAGAAGACCCCCAAAGACAGCACCCCCAACGACATGACCTCTGCAAGGACCAATACGATGGACGAGAACAAGAAGCGCGCCTTGGCTGCTGCTCTGGGCCAGATCGAGAAGCAGTTCGGCAAGGGCTCGGTGATGCGCATGGGTGACCGCGTGGTCGAGCCCGTCGAAGCCATCCCGACCGGTTCGCTGATGCTCGACATCGCACTGGGCATTGGCGGTCTGCCGAAGGGCCGTGTCGTTGAGATCTACGGGCCGGAATCCTCGGGCAAGACCACCCTGACCCTGCAGGCCATCGCCGAGTGCCAGAAGATGGGCGGTACCGCAGCTTTCATCGACGCCGAGCACGCGCTGGACCCGATCTATGCCGCCAAGCTGGGCGTGAACGTGGACGACCTGCTGCTGTCGCAGCCGGATACCGGTGAGCAGGCGCTGGAAATCGCCGACATGCTGGTCCGTTCGGGCTCGGTCGACATCCTGGTGGTCGACTCGGTCGCCGCACTGACCCCGAAGGCCGAAATCGAAGGCGAGATGGGTGACCAGCTGCCGGGTCTGCAGGCCCGCCTGATGAGCCAGGCGCTGCGCAAGTTGACCGGCAACATCAAGCGCTCCAACACCCTGGTGATCTTCATCAACCAGCTGCGCATGAAGATCGGCGTGATGATGCCGGGCCAGAGCCCGGAAACCACCACGGGCGGCAACGCGCTGAAGTTCTATGCCTCGGTCCGCCTGGACATCCGCCGTATCGGCGCGATCAAGAAGGGTGACGAGATCATCGGCAACCAGACCAAGATCAAGGTGGTCAAGAACAAGCTGGCGCCTCCGTTCAAGCAGGTCATCACTGAGATCCTGTACGGCGAAGGCATCAGCCGCGAGGGCGAACTGATCGACATGGGCGTGGATGCCAAGCTGGTCGAAAAGGCCGGCGCCTGGTACAGCTACGGTGAAGAACGCATCGGCCAGGGCAAGGACAACGCCCGCGGCTACCTGCGCGACAACCCGACCGTCGCTGCAAAGCTCGAGGCAGAACTGCGCGAGAAGTTCCAGCCGGCCGAAGCGGCCCGCGAGGATGGTGACGACGAAGGCGACGACGAGTAAGGCTTGCTGTGGGGCAGGGCGGCGCCGTCAGTGACGTCGCCCTGTCCCGCAGGTTCGAATCGCCCATGGATGGGCTGGGTGCCACGGATGGCGCCACCCTTGGAGTACCCATGTCCGACGCCGAAGACATTCCGACCGGCCGCAAGCGCCGACCGCGTGAGCAGACTCCCGTGCAGCGGGCGCTGGGCCTTCTGGTCCGCCGCGAACACTCGCGCAAGGAACTCACCCGCAAGCTGACCGCCCGTGGCATTGAAGACGAAGCCGCGCAGGCCGCTGTCGCCAAGCTGACCGAGGCCGGCTGGCAGGACGACACCCGCTTCGCTGAGAACCTGGTGCGGATGCGCGCCAACACCGGCTATGGGCCGATCCATGTCCGCGCCGAGCTTGGCACCCACGGCCTGGACAGTGCCGCGATTGCCGCAGCGATGGACAGCTACGAAGGCGACTGGCAGGAAAATGCTCGCGATCTGGTCCGCAGGCGCTTTGGCGAGGCCGGCCCGCAGGACCTGGCGCAGCGGCGCAAGGCCGCCGATCTGCTGGCCCGACGGGGCTTCGACGGCGACAGCATCCGCCGCGCGACCCGCTACGACCCGGATGACTGAGACTGGCGGCGCCGGGCCTGATACCCTTTAGGTTTTCGGCGGTCCCTCGCGACCCTGGCCAACGCGGCCGGTGGTCCGGGTCCGCCGGCCCGCAGACTGCCAGCCCCCAATGAACGCATCCGCCAAATTCACGACTTCCCAGATCCGCAGCGATTTCCTTGAATTCTTCAAGGGCAAAGGCCACACCATCGTGCCGTCGGCGCCGCTGGTGCCGGGCAACGATCCGACCCTGCTGTTCACCAACTCCGGCATGGTGCAGTTCAAGGACGTGTTCCTCGGCGCGGAAAAGCGCAGCTACGTGCGCGCGGCCGATGTCCAGCGCTGCCTGCGCGCGGGCGGCAAGCACAACGATCTCGACCAGGTTGGCTACACCGCACGCCACCACACCTTCTTCGAGATGCTGGGCAACTGGTCGTTCGGCGATTACTTCAAGAAGGACGCGATCGCCTGGGCCTGGGAGCTGCTGACCCAGGTCTGGAAGCTGCCGGCCGAGCGCCTGCTGGTTACCGTGTACCAGACCGACGACGAAGCCTACGAACTGTGGCGTGACATGGTCGGTGTGCCGGAAGAGCGCATTGTGCGCATCGGCGACAACAAGGGCGCACCGTTCGCCTCGGACAACTTCTGGCAGATGGCCGACACCGGTCCGTGCGGCCCGTGCACCGAGATCTTCTATGACCACGGCGACCACATCGCCGGTGGCCCCCCGGGTTCGCCGGATGAAGACGGCGACCGCTTCATCGAAATCTGGAACCTGGTGTTCATGCAGTTCGACCGCCAGCCCGACGGCACCCTGGTGCCGCTGCCGGCGCCGTGCGTGGATACCGGCATGGGCCTGGAGCGACTGGCGGCGATCCTGCAGCACGTTCACACCAACTACGAGATCGACCTGTTCCAGGCGCTGATCCGCAAGGCCGCCGAGCTGACCGGCACCGCCGACCTGGAAAACAAGTCGCTGCGCGTGATCGCCGATCACATCCGCGCCTGTTCGTTCCTGATCGTCGATGGCGTGCTGCCGTCCAACGAAGGCCGTGGCTACGTGCTGCGCCGTATCATCCGCCGCGCCCTGCGCCACGGCTGGATGCTGGGCGTGCGGCAGCCGTTCTTCAGCAAGCTGGTGCCGACCCTGGTCGAGCAGATGGGCGAGGCCTATCCGGAACTGCCGGCGGCGGTGGACACCGTCACCCGTGCGCTGCAGGCCGAAGAAGAGCGTTTCGCCGAAACCCTCGATGCCGGCATGAAGATCTTCGAGGACGTGGCGGGCAAGGCCAGCAACGGCGTGATCCCGGGCGTTGACGCCTTCCGCCTTTACGACACCTACGGTTTCCCGCTCGACCTGACCCAGGACATCGCCCGCGAGCGCGACCTGACCGTCGACATCGCCGGCTTCGACGCCGCAATGGAGCAGCAGCGCGAGACCGCACGCGCAGCCGGCAAGTTCGGCGGCGGCGTGACCCTGCCGGCCGAGCTGGTGGCAACGCTCAGCCCGACCCTGTTCCTGGGCTATGACCGCCTGCAGGCCGACGGCCTGAGCGTGCTGGCCCTGCTCAAGGACGGCCGTCCGGTGCAGTCGGCCGATGCCGGTGATTCGGTCATCGTGATCACCAACCAGACCCCGTTCTACGCCGAATCCGGCGGCCAGGTCGGTGACACGGGCGTGCTTGCCGGCAACGGCGTGCGCCTGGTGGTGGAAGACACCCAGAAGTTCGCTGGCCAGTTCCATGGCCACGTCGGCACCCTGTCCGACGGCGGCCTGAAAGTGGGCGATGTGCTGTCCGGCCAGGTCGATGGCGAGCGCCGCGGCGCCACCATCCTCAACCACTCGGCAACGCACCTGCTGCATGCCGCCCTGCGCGAAGTGCTGGGCACCCACGTGCAGCAGAAGGGCTCGCTGGTCGCGCCGGACCGCCTGCGTTTCGACTTCTCGCACTTCCAGCCGATCAGCGCGGAAGAACTGGCGCTGATCGAGCGCAAGGTCAACCAGCAGGTACGCGCAAACAACGCGGCCGAAGTCCACAACATGGGCATGCAGGAAGCGCTGGACTTCGGCGCGATGGCCCTGTTCGGCGAGAAGTACGGCGAGCACGTGCGCGTGCTGAAGATGGGTGACTACTCCACTGAGCTGTGCGGTGGTACCCACGTCAACCGTACCGGCGACATCGGCCTGTTCAAGATCACCTCCGAGGGCGGTGTCTCGGCCGGCGTGCGCCGTATCGAGGCGGTCACCGGCCAGGGCGCCCTGGATTACGTGGACGCCGAGGAGGCCCGCCTGGCCGAAGCCGCTGAACTGCTCGGCGGCAGCGCCGCCGACGTGGTCGAGAAGATCCGTGCCCTCGGCCAGCGCCAGAAGCAGCTGGAGCGCGAACTGGAGGCCGTGAAGGCCAAGGTCGCCGCCGGCGCCACGGCCGACCTGTCCGGCCAGGCCGTCGAGGTTGCCGGCGTGAAGGTGCTGGCCGCCCGCCTGGAGGGCTTCGACGCCAAGGCCCTGCGTGACGCCATGGACCGCCTCAAGCAGCAGCTGGGCGACGCGGTGATCGTGCTGGCCGGCGCCCAGGACGGCAAGGCCGCCCTGGTTGCGGGTGTGAACGGCAGCGCAATGGGCAAGGTCAAGGCCGGGGAACTGTTGTCCCATATCGCCAGTCAGATCGGGGGCAAGGGCGGCGGACGCCCGGACCTCGCCCAGGGTGGTGGCGAGGACGGGCCCGCCCTTGCCACCGCGCTGGCTGCGGTCGTCGAATGGGTCAGCCCCCGCCTGTGATGAACCTGGCCTTCCCCCTCCTTGTAGGAGCGGGACGGCTGACGGTACCATTGCGAATCTTTTCCCTTTGTCGTGGTAGCGCTTCTTGACGGAGCGTCAAGCCGGTGGGGGATACCCTTCCACACGGTTCCATGGAGACTTACAAAAATGTTGATCCTGACTCGCCGCGTCGGCGAAACCCTGATGATCGGTGACTCGGTGAGCGTCACCGTGCTTGGCGTCAAGGGTAACCAGGTGCGTATCGGCATCACCGCGCCGAAGGACGTCGCTGTGCATCGCGAAGAGATCTATCAGCGCATCCAGCGTGGTGATGAAGCCGGTGGCACCGGTAGCGAAAATTCTGCCGAATAACGCTTTACCTTCGCACTCGATTAACGTTATGATTCACGCCCCGCTGAGGTGCAACGCACCAGATGCGGAGAAAACCCCGGAGTGATGCCCGAGTGGCCGAAGGGGCTCCCCTGCTAAGGGAGTATAGGGTCAAAAGCTCTATCGAGGGTTCGAATCCCTCTCACTCCGCCAGATATAAAGAAGCGCCTGCAGATCCTCGATCTGCAGGCGTTTTTCTTTGTTCAACGCGGTAACACACGGCCGCGCCGCACGGGCGTTGTGCAGGCCTAGTGGGTGGTGCCAGCCGCGTCCTGCCCGACTTCGGGCGAGGAATAGAGCCTGGGCTCCGGCACCGCATGACCCGGATGAGCGGGCGGCGCAATGCCGCTTGGCGTTTCGCGCCAGAGAATTGCCAGTGTGCAGTCATTGGCACGTTGCCTGCACATTCTTTCCGCTTTGCGTTGTGCGGCGTCCGCCGTCTTTTCCCCAAGTGCAAAGCCCATGGCGACGGTGCCGGTAGCGATCGCCGAATATCCCACCGCGGTAGTCGTGGCAGTCTGCGCGCAGTTGCGGGACCGAACGGCGCAGTGCTGCAGTGCGCGCTGCATCGCAGCCGACAGCGTGCTGTGGTTCATGGCGTAGCCGTAGCGGCCATCGTCGTCGTAGACGATGGCGGAGGCCGCGTTGGCGCCGGATGACAGGCACAGCAACAGGCCAAGTGACAGGGGGCGCATCCAGTTCATTCCCATCTCCATTTTCTGCTGATGGTGGATCAGACCGGGTTTGAAGCGCAACGTTGCCGCCACTACGCCGAGCCCGCAGTTCATCGAACCGCGGGCGGCGCCATCGGTTGACCGTCAGAGCCTAACCGTCACCCCCACCTGGAAACCACGCCCCGGCAACGGCGCGATGTACTTCAACGGCGAGTTGTGCGGGCGTGCTTCTTCATTGAGCAGATTGCTGCCGTTGACGAACACCTCCATGCCGGCGATGTAGCTGTTGCGTACCGGCAGCTCACGGCTGACCTGCAGGTCGACCAGGTTGAAGGCATCCAGTGGCACTTCCTCGCTGACGTTGCGGCCGAGGTACTTCTGCGTGTCGTAGTAGGTGCTGGACAGCTGCGCCTTCCAACCCTCGCGTTGCCACTGCAGATTGGCGCCGTAGCGGTTGGTCGGCATGTTCGGCAGGTACTCGCCGTCGTTGTGGGCACGCAGCGAATCGGGGTGATCGGCCTTGTTCTTCACCAGGTCGGCGAAGGCGGAGATGTTCAACGTGCCATAGCGGCCAAGGTCCAGGGCCTGCGATGCGTCGATCTCGAAGCCCTTCACCGTGGTGTCGGTCTGCTTCCAGTATTTCAGCGGCAGGCGGTTGGCGGTCTGCACGCCCGAGTAACCCAGGTACAGATAGTTCTCGTACTTCATCCGATACGCGGTGGCCGACAGTTCGAACCCTCCGACATGGAACAGGCCGGTCAGCTCCAGGTTTTTCGCGCGCTCTGGCTCGAGGTTCTGGTTGCCTTCTTCCTGGGTCATCACCGAGTAGTGCGCGTTGCTCGCATACAACTCATTGATCTCCGGTGCGCGCTGCGAGGACGAGTAGCGCACCTTGGCGGCGAACAACGGACCGAGCTCGACATACGATCCCAGGCTGTAGCTGTTGAGCCGGTAGTCGCGGTCCTGCAGTTTCGTGTTGGCGGCATTGCGCGCGGTCTTGAAGCGGCTTGGTTGCAGGTCATGGTCAACGCGCTCGTGGCGCACGCCAGCGTCGAAACTGGCCCAGCCGAAGTCCAGCGTCTCCTTCAGGAACATCGCGTTGCTGCGGGTGTCGACGTCAGGCAGGTAGCGCAGCGAGCCGCTGCCGGTGACATCACGCGACTGGTGGCTGTAACCGAGCAGGCCGCTGAGCGGACCGACACGCTGATGGCTCAACAGCAGTTCGGCCTGGGTGCTCTCGAAATCGTAGTCGTTGGCCCGGGTGGCACCCAGCCGTTCGCCCGAGGTGTTGTCCAGCTTCGAAACACGCAGTTCAGCGCGCTCGAACCACGGCAGCGGGTCGCGCAACAGGGCTTCCAGTGCGTAGCGTTCCTGCTTGATCACCACGCCCACCGGCAATGCGTTGGCGTAGTTGGAACCGAACGACAGGTTCTGCATCGAGAACCCGGGCACGCCGTAATCGCTGTCCTTGGCATCGATGCTGACACCCACGTAACCACGGTCGAAGAACAGGGTCGACCCGAACGCCACCTGCGAATTCCTCGCGTAACTGTTGCCCAACCGGTGATGGTAATCGGGCGTCACATCATTGTTGATCTGCTTCTGTACGTATGACGGCGCGCCGGCGACATAGGCCGGATTGACCGGATTGATGTAGGTACGGCGTTGCCAGACCGAAGTCGGGTTGTTGGTGTAGAACGAGAAATCACCATCGGCCCAGTCCGGGTTCTCGGTCATGAACTGGTCGATGTAAGGTTGCGAGGCCTTGTTGTAGATCTGCTGGACGCGCGCCTCCTTCTGGCAGCTGTCGGCCAGCGCCGAGTTGACGCCGCCGGTGGGCGGAAACAGTCGGGTATTGCAGACACTGGCCTTGCTGTTGCCGGGGATGTCGTAGTGCGAGATGCGCTGCCGAGAGACCTGCAGGTTGGTCGAGACGTTGCGCTGGTTGTTGAAGTTCATGCGGAAGCCCTGCGCGTCCGCAGCATTGAAGCCCTTGCGCAGGACCAGTTCCATCGACTGGTCCTTGTCTTCCATGCTGCGCGGGATCAGGCCCGGATCGATCTCCACGCTGCCTCCGATCGCATTGCCGCCGTAGCGCACGGTGTCGGAGGACTTGTTGACGGTCACACTGCGTACGAACAGCGGATCGAACGGAATGTTGATGTCGCCGCTGATCGCGTTCATGCCGAGGATGGACTGGCCGTCCTGCAGGATCTGCACGCGGTTGCCGCTGAGGCTGCGGATGACCGGAGCGCCCGCGTTTGGCCCGAAGGCGCTGCTCTGCACGCCGGAGACGTGTTCGAGCAGGCCGCCGAGGGTGCGGTTCTGCGCACGTGGGTTGTCGACAGTGACCCGGGTGTCGATGCGCGAGGGCTGGGAGGCCTGGACCTGGAGGGTGGGGAGGGTGGGTTCGTCCGCGGCCTGGGCGGTGTGGACGGCGAACAGAATGGCAGCAGCAAGCAGATGGCGACGCATGACACGCTCCGTGAAGATTACGTGAAATGTTATAACGTAACTATTACGGGCAACAAGGGCGTTTTGGCTCTAGTCGCGAGGCCGAACACACGGGAGGCGCGAATGAGGTTGCCGGCCGTTCAGCGCTCTGCCTTGTGCGGGGCGCCGATGCTGTGCACGATCCGGATGCTGCGCCCCACAGCGCTTCACGCAGCACCTTCTTCACGGAAACGGAGCAACGTATGAAGCTGCTGTCCGCTGTGTTGTTGTCTGCGCTTTCGCTGGCCGCCGTTCCGGCGCTGGCCGTGGAGGCTTCGCCCTCACCGCTGCTGGGACGCTGGTCGCTGGACATTGCCACCTCGGCGCTGCCCGAGGCGCAGCGCCCGAAACAGGTGGTGCTGGAATTCAAGGATGCCGGGGGTGGCCGCTGGAGCTCGCACGTGGACATCGTCCTGCACGACGGCAGGACCATGAAGTCCGACGGCACGTTGGCGCTGGATGGTACGCCGGGGCCCTTGTCCGGCACCTACGGCGCGGACAAGGCCAACCTGAAACTGCCGGCGCCGAACACCCTGGTGATGCAGCTGGTGGACCACGGCACGCCGGCCTCCACCCGCATCTATACCGTGGCGGCCGACCGTACGACGATGACCGAGACCAAGGCGTTCTACGGTCACGACGGTACGCCGATCCTGCAGACCAATCTGTTCAAGCGAATACCGTAGCGGCGCCGCCTGCACCACGCCCGCACAGCGGGCGTGGTGAATGCAGCAGCCTTATACCGCGGCCGGGTCGCGCTTGCCGGCGTCGATGCCGTACCTGTCGATGGCCTCCTGCATCCGCGAGCGTTCGATGCGGCCTTCGTCGGCCAGCGACTTCAGGGCGGCCAGCACGATGAAGTGGCGATCCACTTCGAAGAACGTGCGCAGCGACTCACGCGTGTCGGAACGGCCGAAGCCATCGGTACCGAGTGCGATGAAGCGGCGGTCGTTGATGAAGGGACGTATCTGGTCGCCTACGATCTTCATGTAGTCGGTGGCCACCACCACCGGGCCATCATGGCCCTGCAGGCACTCCTGCACGTAGGGTACGCGCGGTTCCTCAGCCGGGTGCAGCAGGTTCCAGCGTTCGGCAGCCAGGCCATCGCGGCGCAGTTCGGTCAGGCTGGTCGCGCTCCAGACATCACTGGCGATGCCGAAGTCCTGCAGCAGCAGTTTCGCCGCGGCTTCCACCTCGCGCAGGATCGAACCGCTGCCCATCAACTGCACGCGTGGCTGCGAGGCGCTGTCGGCCGCTGCCGGATGCAGCAGATACAGGCCCTTCAGGATGCCCGCTTCCACGCCCTCCGGCAGTGCCGGCTGCGGGTAGTTCTCGTTGAGCACGGTGATGTAGTAGTAGACGTCTTCCTGCTCGACATACATGCGGCGCAGGCCGTCGTGGATGATCACCGCCAGCTCGTAGTTGTAGGTCGGGTCGTAGGACACGCAGCTGGGAATCACCGACGACAGCACGTGGCTGTGGCCGTCATCGTGCTGCAGGCCTTCGCCCATCAGCGTGGTGCGGCCGGAGGTGGCACCCAGCAGGAATCCACGGGTGCGCGCATCGGCGGCGGCCCAGGCCAGGTCACCGACGCGCTGCAGGCCGAACATCGAGTAGAAGATGTAGAACGGGATCGTCGCCAGGCCGTGGTTGCTGTAGGCGGTACCGGCCGCGATCCACGAGCAGATCGCACCGGATTCGTTGATGCCTTCCTGCAGGATCTGGCCGTCCTTGGCTTCCTTGTAGTAGCTCAGCTGGCCGGCATCCTGCGGCGTGTACAGCTGGCCAAGGTAGGAGTGGATGCCGATCTGGCGGAACAGGCCTTCCATGCCGAAGGTGCGCGATTCATCGGGCACGATCGGAATGACCAGCTTGCCCAGCTCCGGGTCCTTCAGCAGGCGGGTGAGGATGCGCACGAAGCCCATGGTGGTGGACTGGCCGCGATCGCCGCTGCCCTGCAGCTGGGAGTTGAAGATCGACAGCGGCGGCAGCGGCAGCGGATCGACCTTGGCCAAGCGCGCCGGAAGCTGCCCACCCTGGATACGGCGGCGCTCGGCGAAGTAGGCTGCTTCGGCGCTGCCCGGTTCCGGGCGCAGATAGGGCATCTCCTCCAGCTGCTCGTCGCTGACCGGCAGGTTGAAGCGGTCGCGGAAGGCGCGCACCGCGTCGGCGCTCATCTTTTTCAGCTGATGGTTGATGTTCTGGCCTTCACCGGCTTCGCCCATGCCGAAACCCTTGACCGTCTTGGCCAGGATCACCGTCGGCCGGCCGCGGGTGTTCACCGCCTGCTGGTAGGCGGCGTACACCTTCTGGGGATCGTGGCCACCACGTGCCAGCGCCCAGATGTCGTCGTCGCTCATATGCGCGACCAGCTCCAGCAGCTCGGGGTAGCGGCCGAAGAAATGCTCGCGCACGTAGGCACCGCTCTGCGACTTGAAGGTCTGGTAGTCACCATCCACGCATTCCATCATGCGCTGGCGCAGCATGCCGCTGTGGTCGCGGGCCAGCAGGTCGTCCCAGCCGCTGCCCCAGATCAGCTTGATCACGTTCCAGCCGGCCACGCGGAAGGCGCCTTCCAGCTCCTGGATAACCTTGGCGTTGCCGCGCACCGGCCCGTCCAGGCGCTGCAGGTTGCAGTTGACCACGAACACGATGTTGTCCAGCCGCTCGCGGCCGGCCAGCGAGATCGCCGCCAGCGATTCGGGCTGATCCATTTCGCCATCGCCGAGGAAGGCCCAGACCTTGCGGCCCTGGTGCTCTTTCAGGCCGCGGTATTCCAGGTAGCGCATGTAGCGCGCCTGGTAGGCAGCGGTCAACGGGCCCAGCCCCATCGACACGGTGGGGAACTGCCAGAACTCCGGCATCAGGCGCGGGTGCGGATATGAGGACAGGCCTTCGCGGCCGGCTTCGCGGCGGAAGTTGTCCATCCGTGCCGGATCGATGCGGCCTTCCACGTACGCGCGGCCGTAGATCCCTGGCGCGGAGTGGCCCTGGATGTAGATCATGTCGCCGTCGAAGGTGTCGGTACGGCCACGAAAGAAATGATCGAAGCCCACGTCGTACAGCACTGCCGCCGACTGGTAGGTGGCGATGTGGCCGCCGACGTTGGAATGCTTGCCGGCACGCAGCACCATCACCATCGCGTTCCAGCGGATCATCGCGTTCAGGCGGCGCTCGATGGCCAGGTCACCCGGGTAGGCCGGCTGGCGCTCGGGCGGGATGGTGTTGACGTAGGCGGTCCAGGCACGGGTATGCAGGTCGCCGTGCTGCCGGGCGTCCAGATCGCTCAGCTGGTCGATCAGGTAGTGCGCGCGCGGCCGGCCGCCGGCCTGCATCACCGCCTCCAGCGATTCACGCCACTCCTGGGTTTCCAGTGGATCGGTATCGAAGGGAATGAGGGCTTGGTTCATGGCTGTCTCCAGAGGGCGCCGGTCGGAGGTCTGCCTGGGCGACAACACCGGCAGGGCGCACAGCACTGGAGCGGGGTCGCAATGGCGGGCGCCGTGACGCGAAGGGCGACCGTGGCGGCCACCGAGAAGACAAGCGTAGGCCTGCCCCCCACGCCTCGATAGGCGGGCGGGGCTTGGGTCTCTGGCAAGCAAGGGTTGGTGCCGCGCGCCGTAGCATGGGCCGATGCGCTGGGCGCGGCCGCTGATCAGGCCGGGGACAGCCCCGGCAGGAACACCGGGATGATCGCCACGCCGACGCCCAGCAGGCACCAGGCGACGACGGGCAACCAGCGCGCCAGGCGTTGGGCGGGTTCCGGTGCACGACGACCGCCGATCCACAACAGCAGCGTGAGCACACCTAGCGCATAGGCGAGGACGACGATTACCGGATGCACATGGATGACCCGGCTGGGCGGCCACATCTGCTGCTGGTAGGCGGTGGTGTGGGCGACCAGCAGCAGGAACAGCAGGCTGCTGAGGGTGTTGATGGCGGTGCGGGCGTTCATTGCGGGGCACTCCTTGTGCCGGCTGCCGGGACATTGCAGGGGCCGCATTCTAGCGGCTGCCTGCCGGTCGTTGAAACGCCACTGTCATCGATGGCGGTCACCCTGCGGGGCTTTCCAGCCTCGGGGTGGTTGGCCGGCCGTGAACAGCGTGAGGATCTGGGAGAAAAGCTACGCGCTGCGGCGCCGGCTACTGCGTGGCTTCTTCCTGCGTCGCGGTTCGGCCAGCGAGGATGCCGAAGACCTGGCGCAGGAGGTCTACCTGCGCCTGCTGCGCAGCACCGGCGAAGATGCCGATGCGGTCGAGAACCCGGAAGCGTACCTGTTCACCGTGGCGGCGAACCTGGCGCGCGAGCATGCGCGCGCGCGGTCGTCGCTGCCGCCGCTGGAAGACGTCGACCTGCTGGCCGAAGTGCTGAAAAGCGAAGAAGACATCGAAGGTGATTTCGAGCGTGCGCAGCGCTGGAACGATATCCGCAGCACCATCGCACGACTGCCGGCAACCACGCGGCGGGTGATGGAGCTGCACTACCGCGACGGACTGGACTGCCCGGCAATCAGCCAGCAGCTGCAGGTGTCGGTGCACATGGTGCGCAAGCACATCGGCAAGGGGCTGGAGGCCTGCAGGAAGGCGCTGGGCGCCAGGGAGCTCACATGAACCGGACCTCATCGCCCGTGGCCGACGACACGATCGCCTGCGAGGCCATGGACTGGTTCCTGGGCAACCGCGAGGGGCCGTTGGATGAGGCCGGGCGCCTCGCGTTCCTGGACTGGATGAAGCGCTCGCCGGAGCATGTGCGCGCCTACTTGCGCGTGCTCTCGTTGCACCGGCAGGTGGGCGAAGCGCTGCAATCGTCGTTGGCTGACGAGGCGCCGCCGCTGCGGGAGGCGACGTCGGCCAAGGTGGTGCCGCTGTTCGGTGGCGTGCACGCGCCGCCGCGCGCTGTGCCGCGGCGCGGTCGTGCGCGCTGGTGGGTGGCAGCTGCCGCAGCCTGTATCACCCTGCTCGGCGTGGGCCTGGTTCCGCAGGTGATGCCCACCGAGCAGCTTTACAGTGCCGGACAGGGCCAACTTCGCGACCTGGTGCTGCCCGACCAGACCCAGGTGCGGCTCAACGCGGACAGCTGCCTGCGGGTACGCATGGGCTGGTTCAGCCGCAAGGTGGAGCTGCTGCAGGGTGAGGCCACGTTCGACATCGCCCGCGACCGCCGTCCGTTCGAGGTGCAGGTGAACGGCCTGGAGATCCGGGACATCGGCACGGTATTCGATGTATCGCGACGGCTGCAGAGCACGCGCATCGGCGTGGTCTCCGGCGAGGTGGAGATCTGGAGCCAGGGTGCGGACGCCCGGCGTCTTGCGCAGCTGGGCGAAGGCCGAGTGGTGCAGGTCGACGCGGGCAGCCATGCGGTCGAGTCCTTGGACCTGCCATTGTCGATGCTGCTGGATTGGCAGCAACGCAAGGTGTCCTTCCTGGATGAGCGGCTGGACGAGGTGGCCGCTGCCTTCAACCGGCACAACCAGGTGCAGGTCCGCGTGCTGGACGAAGGCGCGGCATCGGCACGGTTGTCGGGCAGTCTCGATGCGCATCGCATCGGTGCACTGCAGGCCTTCCTCGAACGCGACCCGCGTTTCGTGGTGAGGCGCGAAGGCGACACCGTGCGGGTTGGCAGTCGCTGAGGCCGACATGGCCGTGGACTGTCAAAAAAAATTCATCGAATCCGCGTTCTCCACTTCGGTGGATGCGGGCTCTTACTTGGGAGAAGCCGCTGCCGAGCCACGCAGCGGCGCCTGCTGCCTTCTCTCTTCCAAGGACCCGTGATGCGCAACACGCTCTACCTGTCGATCATCCTCGCCCTGCCTCCCTGCAGCGTGCCGCTGGCCTTCGCCGCCGGTGCCGATGGCCTGGAGGCGCGTGTATCCACGCCGATCGCGGCGCAGCCGTTGGCGCGTGCGCTGGAGCAGTTGTCGCGCAGTTCCGGGGTGCAGTTCCTGTACTCGGCCAGCGGTGATGCCCGCATGGCCGGTGCGGTGCCGCGCGGTGCCACCGTCAGGCAGGCGCTGGACGCGCTGCTGGCCGGTACCGGCCTGGGGTACACCGTGGTGGATGGCAATGTCATCGCCATCGATCCGGCGCCAGCACGCAACCAACCGAAGCCGGCCGCGCCGAAGCCGCGCGAGGCCGAGGCAATGGTGGCGCCGACCCTGGACACGGTGAAGGTGATTGCTGCACATGAGGTCATCGACCAGAAGAAGCGCTCACCGGTGATCAAGGATTCGGTGGTGTACGACGAGATGGACAGCTACGGCGACGAGACCCTGGCCGAGAGCCTGATGGCCGCTCCAGGCCTGAGTGCGGTGGAGGATGCCGGTGAGCCACGTTACGTGACCGTGCGCGGCGTACAGGCCAACCTCAACTACACCACCATCGATGGCATCGCGATTGCCAGCGTGGGGGGCAGTGGCTCCGGCGAGCGCATGAACAACCTGCAGCTGATTCCCAGCGACATCGGCACCCGTACCGACATCTACAAGAGCTTCAGTGCGGAGCAGGCACCGGATGCGATCGGCGGCGTGATCGACATCATCAGCCGCAGTGCCTTCGACCGGTCAGGCAAGTACGTGTTTGCCGATGTGGCAGGCATCTATTCCACCGCCGAGACCAACGTCGAGCGCAGCGCAGGCGGCAACCACGAGACCCTGGGTCACTTCGGCAAGAGCGCCAAGATGGTGTTCTCAAACCAGTTTGGTGTCGACCAGGAGTTCGGCATCGTTGCGGTGGCACGCTACGAGCAGCGTTCGCGCAACAGCGTCAAGCGCTGGGTGGAGTCGAACTACTACTACAACGACGCAGGCAAATACCTCACCGACGGTACCACGGGCCCGGACGAGGCCAAGGGCTGGAACGGGCTGCGTGCGCCTGGCAACTTCAGCACCGGCACCTATACCAACTTCATCACCAACTTCGGTGGCTCCGCCAAGCTTGAGTGGAAGCCCTCGGACGATCCGTTCTACGCATCGCTGCTGCTGTACTCGTACCGGTTCTACGAGAACTCGACGATGAACAAGACCGATCTGTACGGCAATGCCAAGTTCCCGGTCCGCAACCAGACCGAGGACAGCGGCACCACCCAGATCAACAGCATCTACATCAAGAACCGTCACGACCGCTGGGACCGCAGCAACCGTGGTGCCATCGCCAGTTTCAACTGGGACATGGGCGACCGTTCGCGCCTGACCCTGCGCGGTGGCCACACCGAAGAGACCTTCCACAACAGCCAGGTCTACTGGGGTGTACGCGCCTACCCCAGCAATCTGTTCGTCGACTACGAGAACGACAGCCACGGGTTCCCCAACGCGGTGGCGGTTTCCGATTCCAGCCTGCTGACCAGTTCCGCATTCAAGCTCAATCCGGCGCAGGCCTACGTCTCCCCGCGCGATGCCAAGGAGAGCATCGACAACCTGCGCGCCGATTTCAGCTACAACATCGACGCCGATGCGCGTGGCTTCGGCCTGGCCACCGGCGCCGAGTACCGCCACCTGAAGATCTGGCAGGACATCGACTTCGACTACTTCAAGAGCAGCGCCACGCTCAACGACTACCTGTATCCGGGTTCGACACTGCTGGGCAGCGTGCCCGGCTTCCCGCTGATCGACAACCGCAAGTGGACCGAGGAACTGCTGCCGAAACTGGGCAGCAACAATGCGGCGTATCCGAATGCCAACTTCACCAGCGACTACAAGTACGTGGAGGACATCACCAATGCCTATGTATCCGCGCACTACGCCTGGGACCGGCTGCTGCTGATCGGCGGCCTGCGCTACGACCACACCCGCTTCGATGCCTACAGCCCGTTCAGCGATGATGGCGGCGCTACCTATACCTCTGCGTTCCGCAACACGAGCGGTGGCTACAACAACCTGCTGCCCTCGTTGAACGCAACCTTCAAGCTCACCGAGGACCAGCGCCTGCGCTTCTCCGCCAGCCGCACGCTGGGCCGGCCGACGCCGAGCAACATCGCCCAGGCCACCAGCACCAGCTGTGGCGATGACGAGGAGGGCAGGGGCTTCTGCACCATCAAGCAGGGCAATGCCGATCTGCAGCCGCGCCGTTCCACCAACATCGACCTTGCATGGGACCTGTACTTCAACGGCAACAACGGCCTGGTCTCGGTGGCGTTGTTCGACAAGGTGATCAAGGACGACATCTACACCCTGACCACCTTCGAGAACGTGGGTGATACCCGCTATCGGGTCACCCAGCCGATGAACACCGATGAGTCGAAGCTGCGCGGTGTCGAGTTCGCGGTGGCCAACCGCAACCTGCAGTGGGGCCGCCAGCGCTTCGACATGTACTTCAACGCCACGCGGCTGGAAGGGCAGACCGACTACCGCATCAGTGATGGCACCGCGCGCCACCTGGATCGCCTGCTGTACCAGCCGGACTGGTCGCTCAATGGTTCGGTGATCTGGCGCATGCCGTGGAGGAGCGCGCAGCTGCGCCTTTCCGGAACCTACCGCAGCCGGATGCTGGTCGACTTCGGTGACACTGAATGGCTGGATTCGTACTACGACCCGTACATGACGTTCAACATGGCCTTCAGCCACAAGGTCGGCAGGCACGTGACGCTGAAGTACGAAGCCAAGAACCTGTTCAACACCCAGCCGACCTACAGCACCGGCCCGAATGGGCGCTTCCGTACCGAGATCGACGACTACGGCCGCTTCTTCTACTTCCACATCATCTACAACTGAGGGCAGCGCCGTGGATACGATCAATCGCAGGCGATTCCTGGCCCTGGCCGGCCTGTCTGCTGCCGGCGCCTGGATGGGCACGGCACACGCGCTGGCCGCGCAGGCCGATGCCACCGCGCTGAACCCGCGCAACCTGCTGGCCAAGCCGCGCTTTGCCAGCACGCCCTTCACCCTGGGCGTGGCCTCGGGTGATCCCTCGGCCGATGGCATGGTGCTGTGGACACGGCTGGCGACCGAGCCGCTGGTGTTCGGCGGTGGCATGCCTGCCCGGCCGATGGTGGTCGAGTGGCAGCTGGCAGCAGACGAAGGCATGCGCAGGGTGGTACGCCAGGGTTCGGCAATGGCGCATCCCGAACTTGGCCACGCGGTGCACGTGGAGCTGGACGGGCTGGCGCCCGGACGGCCCTACTGGTACCGCTTCACCGTAGGCGGCCACGCCAGCGCAGTGGGTTGCACGCGCACGCTGCCGGCAGCCACGGCAGCGGTGGATCGCGTTCGCTTCGTGGTGGCCGGTTGCCAGCATTACGAAGAAGGCCACTACACCGCGTGGCGACGCATCGCCGAGGAACCACTCGATTTCGTCTTCCACTACGGTGACTACATCTACGAAGGCGAAAGCCAGCCGGGCCTGCGGAAGATGAACGGACAGCCGTTCACCAACCTGCGCAACCACGTCGGCCCGCAGATCTACACGCTGGATGATTACCGCCGCCGCTACGCCCAGTACAAGAGCGATGCCGACCTGCAGGCCGCGCATGCGGCGGCACCGTGGTTCGTCACCTTTGACGACCATGAAGTGGACAACAACTGGGCCGGCGCCGAAGACCAGGATGACACGCCCAGCGAAGTATTCCTGCTGCGCCGCGCACAGGCGTTCCAGGCCTACTACGAGAACATGCCACTGCGCCGTTCGGCATTCCCGCGCGATGGCCACATGCAGATGTACCGGCGCGCACGCTACGGCACGCTGATGGACCTGCACCTGCTCGACACCCGCCAGTACCGCAGCAAGCAGGTGAACATGGCGCTGCGTGAGGAGGTGGAATCGCCGGAGCGCAGCATTGTGGGAGCGAAGCAGGAACGCTGGTTGTTCGACGGCCTGGCCGATGCTTCACCGCGCTGGCACACGATCGCCCACCAGGTGGCACTGGGCAACTACATGCGCGAGAAAGACGGCGTGGTGCAGTCGTCCGACGACCAGTGGTCGGGCTATCTGCACAGTCGCCGGCGCCTGCTTGATCACATCCAGAAGGTGGGCTTCGGCAACGTGGTGACCGCCTGCGGCGATGCGCATCGCCACTATGCCGGTGATCTGGTGCAGGACCACCGTGACTCGGGCGTGGTCTCCAGCGAGTTCCTCGCCACCTCGATCACTTCCGGTGCCGACGGCCAGGGCGTGGACGCGTATGCCAGGAACCAGCTTGCGCACAGCCCTTACCTGAAGGCGACCACCGACAAGCGTGGCTACGTGCTGTGCGATGTCACCCGCGATGCGTGGATCGGCGACATGAAGACGCTGGATACGGTGATGCAGCCGAATGGCGCGGTGCAGAGCTGGAAGCGCTACGCGGTGGAGCACGGCCGGCCGGGGCTGCAGGAGGCCTGAATCTACCGGTCTGCGCTGTAGAGCCGAGCCCACGCTCGGCTGCTTTTTTCGGGGCAATGCGACCAGGGCGAAAGCAGCCGAGCATGGGCTCGGCTCTACCGGGATTCTTCAATCGTGCTCGAACCGCAGCGGCTCGGTGCCCATCGCCGGGTCACTGGTGCCGGGGCGCCCATCCTCGGCGCGGCCGGCCAAACGCAGCACACTCCCACCCGCGCTGACGCGCAGGTCATACCAGCCGGCGGTAGGCGTAGCATCCCACGCCAATGAAGTCTGCGCATGTGCGGGCAGCGCCAATGTCTGTTCGGGCATGTGTCCTGCATAGGCGCCGCCGTGCACGCGCACCTGCTGTGCACTGTCACCCAGATTGCGCAGGCGGAGCCGCAGTTGGTCATCGACGCGATCAATTGAAGCCTGCACGGCAGGACCCGTGGCCGCTCCCTGGAAGTGGCGGTGGAAGCCGTTCGGGCCCAGCAGCCACAGGTCATAGCGGCCCTGGGCATCGAGCGGCCAGCGCTCGCGCAGCGGCATGCCCGGCAGCAGCGTGTAGCGGCGTGGCACCGCATCCAGCCGCAGCCGGTCGTAGACATGCAGCACAGCCGCTGCGCCTTCGCAGGACAACGTCAGGTCCACGCCCGAGGCGTCCACCGCAGCCATCGATGCCTGCGGCCGATAGGGCAGGGCGCGCGCCGGGCGTACACCGCTTTCCTGTTTCGCAGGCTTCAACCCCTCGGGCAACGCGGGCACGGTGCGTCCCGGCAGGGCGGCGGCACGCGCGGCCACCGCGCTCATGTCCGGCAGGCCGCGCACGAACGGACGGGTATCACGCTGGGCGAAGTCGAACGCGTTGCTCAGATCCCCGCAGACCGCACGGCGCCACGGCGAGATGTCCGGTGCGGCCACGCCGAAGCGACGTTCGATCAGGCGTATGACCGAGGTGTGGTCGTACACCTGCGAATCGACCCAGCCGCCGCGGCTCCACGGCGAAATCACGTACAGCGGCACACGCGGACCGAGACCATACGGGCGCCCGCGCAGTTCGGCGGCATCGTACTTCTCGTCGCCCGGTGCGGGATGACGGTGATACTCGCCCTCGGTACTGACCGACGAGGCACCTGCCCATCCACCGTTCACCGGTGAGGGAGGGGCCGGTGGCGGCATGTGGTCGAAGAATCCGTCGTTCTCGTCGAACATCAGCAGCAGGGCGGTGCGGCTCCACACTTCCGGATCGGCGGTCAGCGCATCCAGCACGCGCGCGGTATAGGCCGCGCCCTGGGCCGGGCTGGACGGGCCGGGATGTTCGCTGCCGGCGGCATCGGCGATGATGAAGCTGACCTGAGGCAGGCGCCCGTCGAGTACGTCCTGGCGCAGCTGTGGCAGGCCACGGGTGCTGACAGCGCGTGCGCGCAGCTGCGGATCATGTCCGGGTGCCGCGCTGTAGGCACGACGGAACGCCTCGAAGCCGGCCAGCGGGTTGTCGGTGAAGTTGTCGGCCATGTCCTGGTAGATCTGCCAGGACACGCCGGCGTTCTGCAGGCGCTCGACATAGCTGGTCCAGCGGTACGACGCCGGATGCCCGCCGTGTTCGGGGAAGTTGTCATGCGAGTTGGCGATCACCGGGCCACCGGCACGGGCCTGTGCATCGTTGTGGCCGGTCCACAGGAACACCCGGTTCGGGTTGGTGCCGGCCTGCATGGCGCAGTGGTACGCATCGCAGATCGTGAAGGCATCGGCCAGCGCGAACTGGAACGGCAGGTCGCTGCGCTGGAAGTAGCCCATCGAGTGGTTCTGCTTGGCCTTCGGCCATTGCCCCATGCGGCCGTGGTCCCAGGCGCGCTGCGCATCGGGCCAGGTATGCGGCGTGCCTTCCACGCGCATGTAGCCGAAGTGCGCGGCGGTATCCAGCGGGAACGGCGCGATCGCCCGCGTGCCGCTGGCATCGGGCTGCAGCCACAGGCTGCGGGTGCGGCCACCGGCTTGCAGCGCGGCGGCCGGGGCGACGAACCGATCACCGAAGCCACGTACCCCCGGCAGCGTGCCGAAGTAGTGGTCGAACGAACGGTTCTCCTGCATGAACACCACGATGTGCTGCAGGTCTTCCAGGCTGCGCGTCTGCGCGGCAGGGGCGATCGCTGCGGCCCGGGCAATGCTGGGCAGCAGCGGAGAAAGGCCGGCGGCAACGCCGGCCTGCAACAACCGGCGTCGGCCGATATCGGTCACGGGCTCACTCACAGGTCCACGCGGAAGGAGATGCCGACGGTGCGCGGAGCGCCGATGAAGGCGTTGTCGCGGCCGTCCACCCCTGCAAGATACCGCTTGTCGGTGAGATTGCTCACCACCAGGTTGGCACCCATGCCCTTCAGGCGCGGCGACAGCCCCTGCAGGTCGAAGCCGATGTTGGCGTTGAACACGGTGGCCGAGGGCAGCGTGTTGACGTTGGCGGCATCAAGGTAGCGCGTGCCCAGGTAACGGCCGGACAGGCCGAAGTTCCAGTTGGCGCCCTGCCAGTCGGCCGACAGCACCAGGGTGTTCTCCGGCTGGCCGATCACCTTGGCGCCGTCGACGATGCCCAGCTGGGCATCACGCGCGGCATTGCCGCTGCCCAGGTACTTGGAGCGGTTGTAGGTGTAGGCCGCGTTGATCCGCCAGCCGTTGTTCCACCCATAGCCGAACGCGGCTTCCAGGCCGTTGCTTTCCACGCCGCCGAAGTTCTCGTAGACACCATCGGTCTCGCCCAGGTAGTCGATGCCACTGACGAAACCTGCCGGCAGATAGACGATGCGGTTGTCGAACCTGATGTTGTACAGGGTCACCGAGGCGGTCAGCGGCCAGCGGCTGATGCGCATGCCCACTTCGATGTTGTCGGCGGTCTCCGGTTCGACGTTGCGGAAGCGCTGCGGGTCGGTCTCGCCGAGCACGCCGGAGGGAATGGCGGCGAAGTTCTGCGAGAAGCCGGCGAACAGCTCCATGCCTTCCACACCCGGTGCCCAGGTGACGCCGGTGGACAACAGTGGATCGGACCTGGAATCGGATTTGACGTGCTCGCTGGCACCGATCACGCGGCGGCGCGACTGGTCGACGAAGAACTGCTTCACGCCCAGGCGGGCACTGAACGGCCCGAAGCGGGCCACGTCCTCGACGTAGTACATCTGCTCATCAACCTTGTACTTGTCCTCGAACTGCACCCAGTACGGCTGGTGGTCGAAGGCGATGTCCTGGCCGACGTTGAGCAGGCGGTGCCAGTCACGGCGTGCCGAACGGTCCAGCTTCTCCACCCAGAGGCCGCCACGGATGGTGTTGTCGATCGCACCGAAGGTCTGCCGCCATTCGACGTCGGCGGTCACGCCCATGCGGTCGTTGTCGTAGTGGGTGTGGCGGTAGGACTGCGCGCCCAGCACGTTGCCCGCGTAGCAGTTCGGATCGTACTCGGCGGTGAAGCCCAGGCGCGGGGTGCAGCTGGCCAGGCGCTGCGCGGCGCTGCCATCGGGATTGACGAAGAAGATCTGGCCGCGGTTGCTGCCGCCGTACACGGTTTTGCCACCGAGATATTCCGATTCGGGGCGGCCCGCACCCTCATCGCTGACCTGCGCCAGGTAGGGTGGCAGCCAGTCACCGCGGCCCTGCATGCGATGCCCATAGGCGGCCACCGACGCTTTGAAACCATTGCCGCCGTCAAAGGCCGCACGCAGGTAGCCGAAGGTGTTCTCGCGCAGGGCGCGTGAACCGGAGCGGTAGTTCTGGTCCAGGTAGGGAATGCCGGTGAGGGTGCCGACCAGGTTGTCGCGATCCGGATGGGTGGCAAAGCCCTTCGGCGAAACACTGGTGTATTCGGGCTCGTCGGCATCGTTGTAGGACAGGTAGCCGGCCAGCGTCCAGCGATCCAGTTCGGTGATGAACTTGCCGGCGATGTGGTTGTTGCTGGCGTGGCCGGTGCCGTCGATCCAGTCGTGCACCTTCGACGAGGAGGCGCTGATCCACGCGCGGGTGTGGCCGCCGAGCAGGCCGGTGTCGTAGCGCACGTAGTACTTGCGTGCCTCGTTGTCACCGGCACCGACCACGAAGCGCAGGCGGCTGTCCTGCAGCGGATCGCTGGTGAGGAAGTTGAGCGTGCCGCCCAGCGCCTCGTTCGAGCGCGAGGAGATATCGGCGGTGCCCTGGCTCACTTCCACCGTCTCCAGATCAAGGGTGTCGATGTAGCGGTTGGCCAGCGATCCACCGCCGTAGCCCGAACCACCGTTCGGCAGGCCGTCGATGGTGGTGCCGATCTGCTGCGTATCGCGGTTGGTGACGAAGCCGCGCATGCTGATCTGCGTGCCCCACACCGACGAGCCGGTGGCGTCGGCCTCGCTGACCACCACGCCGGGTACTTCGTTCAGCGCATCGTTGACGCTGCTCATCACCGTCTGCCGGTTCAGTGTTTCTGCGCGCACCGACGTCTTGGCGTAGCTGGTGGCCTGGCCGATCACCTGTACCTGGTCCAGGGTACGGGCATCGCTGCTGTGCGCTTCGCCCGTATCGCCCTGCGGTGCTTCTGCGAGGGCGTCCAGGGCGGGGGCGATCAGCACGGCAAGCAGCGAGACACGGGGAAAACGCGCAAACGTTCGCATTGAAACCGGACCTTCAGGGGAGGGAAGCCCCGGAGTGTCGGCAGTGCCCATGACATCGGCATGACGCGGCGAAGCAGGAACCGTGTTGTGTGACGGCCGGTTCCAATGGCTTCTGCTCAGTACCGCGCGTCCTTGGGTTTCGGGTCGCGCGGCCAGTCCTTGGCCTTGTTGGCGAAGTCCGGGCGTGGCTGGTTGATGAAGTAGCTGGCGATGTCCACCGCATCCTGGTCGGGCATCACCTGCTGGCCCAGTGGCGGTTCACGGGTCACTGCCGGCGGCATGTTGTGTTTGACGAAACCGGCGGCCTTGTACAGGCGCGCCATGCCGGCGCCGATGTTGAAGCTGTGGTCGCCCCATAGCGGAGGGAACGCGATGTCACCGCTGGCGTCGCGCCGGCCTTCGCCATTGTCGCCATGGCAGGCAGCGCACTGCACGGCGTACAGCGCCTGGCCACGGATCGGGTCCGGGACCAGCGTGCTGTCGATGGGCCCCTCACTGGGGGCAGCCACCCTTGCACCCACTGGCACAGGGCTGCTCAGCCACGCCATGTAGTCGAGCATCGCACGCATCTGCGGCGAGTCCTTCGGCAGCGGCTTGCCGTTCATTGAACGCTGCAGGCAGCCGTTGATGCGCTCGGTCAGCCCGATCACCTTGCCCGGACGCGGCATGTAGCGCGGATAGGCGCCGCCGCCGGTGTTGAAGTAGTGATTGCCGAACGGCCGCTTGCCTTCGGCCATGTGGCACGAGTTGCAGTTCAGATCGTTGCCGACGTTGTCCGGCAGCAGCCGTGCGGTCTCGTTGAGGAGGCGGCGGCCGAGCATCACCGACTCGGCATTGCCGAGCCCGGCGATTTCTTCGGCGCTGGGTGCACGGTAGTGGCCGACCACCTTGCCCTGTGCATCGAGGATATCGATCGTGCTGGCCACGGCGGCATCCAGGTCCGGGTACAGATGGCGGTAAGCGAGGGTACCGGCGCCGGCCAGCAGCACGAGGGTGATCGCACTGCCGATCAGCAGGCGGGAGCGTTTGCGCGAACGTTTCATCGTTCGGACTCCTGCGGAACGTAGTGCACCGGCTTGTCGCGCACCACCCGGCGCATGCGCGCCACGTCGACCTCGCTCACTGCGCTGGCCTGGTTGCCCCAGCTGCTGCGGATGAAAGTCAGGATCTGCGCCAGCTGCGCGTTCGGCAGCTGTTCGAAGCCGGGCATGGTGAAGGCCATGCGGTCGTGCGGGGTATGCGGCGTGCGGCCACCGATCAGGGTCACCTGCACCAGCGAGCTGGGATCGTCGGCGAACACGATCGAGTTGCCGGCCAGGGCCGGATAGACGCGGGGTATGCCGCGTCCGTCGGCCCGGTGGCAGGCCTGGCAGTGCTCGGCATAGGCCAGCGAACCGGCCACGCGGTAGTCGCCGCTGCGCAGTGCGGCGGTGGTCGTGTCGCTGCCGGGCGACCACTGTGCGCTGCGTCCTTCGCGGGCGGGCAGCTGCTTCAGGTAGCGGGCCATCGCCAGCAGGTCAGCGTCGGACAGGTACTGCGTGCTGTGCTCGACCACGTCGGCCATGCCACCGAAGGCCGCCGACCGATCGGTGCGTCCGGTGCGCAGGAAGTCGACGATCTCGCCCTCGCTCCAGCTGGCCAGGCCGGTCGATTCATTGCGCAGGTTCTTCGCATACCAGCCTTCCAGCACCGAGCCGGACAGGAACTGGCGGCTGCCATCGTTGGCCATCGCCTTTTCCTGGAACGCCAACCCGCGTGGCGTGTGGCAGGCGCCGCAGTGGGCCAAGCCTTCCACCAGTTCGGCGCCGCGCTGCTGGCCGGCATCCAGCGACGGATCCGGACTGAAGCTGCGCGGGCGTGCGAACAGCAGCTGCCACCAGGCCAATGGCCAGCGCATGTTTGCCGGCCACGGGATCGTGCTGTCGGCGTTGTTCTGCTTCACCGGTTGCACCGAGCCCATGAAGTAGGCGTACAGCGCCTTGATCTCGGCGTCGCTGGCGATCACGTACGAGGCGTACGGCATGGCCGGATACAACGGCTGGCCATCGTGACGGATGCCGCGACGTACCGCGCGCTCGAAGTCGGCGTAGTCGTAGGCACCAATGCCGGTGTCCGGATCGGGCGTGATGTTGGTCGAGTAGATCGTGCCCATCGGCGTCTGCATGCCGAGGCCACCGGCGAACGGCTTGCCACCCGGTGCGGTGTGGCAGGCCGCGCAGTCTGCGGCGCGCGACAGGTATTGTCCCTGCGCGATCAATGCCGGATCGTGGATGTCGACCTGCGCGGCCTGTCGCGGTGCGAACCAGTAGGGCGTGGTGCGGGCGACGCCGTAGGCGGCGGCCAGCGTGGCGACCAGGGCAATGGCGAGCTTGAACGAGGTGCGCATGGCGGCACTGTGGGCAATCGTGCCGGCGTATTCATTGATCCGGATCAATGCCGAGGTCAATCGCGCCATTGTGACAACCTGAATCGATCCCGGATTGTCATCAAGCCGTCATCCACGCGCGATAGATGGCCCACGCGCGCGTCGCTAACCTGCCACGCTGTCGCACCTTTTCCCCGATTGCCCATGAAGCGCCTGCTGCTGTTGTTGCTGGCGTGCGCCGGCCTGTGGCTGGCTGCATGCTCGTCCTCGATCAATGCCTCGTCCACTTCGCTCGCCGATCGGCTGATCGCGCCAGGTGGCGTGTCGACCCTGCTCGATCGCCCGCGCATCGCAGCGGCCATCGCCGAACTGCCCAACCGCCATGGCTTCGCGCCGGGCCGCGATGGCGTGCCGATCTTCTGGCGTGTGTTTGATCCGGGCGATTACGGCGCGCGTTACCACTACCTGCCGCAGCGCCACGAGAACGGCCTGCCGCTGGATACCGGTCTGAGCCTGGCAGTACCGCGACCGTTCCGCGCGCAGGCACCGCGCGGCACCGTGGTGCTGCTGCACGGCTGGATGATGAACGGTGATTCGATGCTGCCGTGGTCGTTGCAGCTGGCCGAATCCGGCTACCGCGTGGTCACGCTCGACCTGCGCAACCATGGACAGTCCGGTACTGGGCCGTCGGGCTATGGCACCTATGAATCGGACGATGTGGTGGATGTAATCGGCGAGCTGCGCGCGCGGGGTGAAGTAACCGGCCCGCTGTACCTGTTCGGCGTGTCCTATGGCGCCGCCACAGCGGTATTCACCGCCGACAAGCTCGGCGACCAGGTGGAAGGCGTGGTGGCGATGGAATCGTTCGCCAATGCCGGTGTAGCGATCCGCACGATGATCCCGCACCTGATGGGGCTGCAGCCGGAAGGCCTGAAGGCGCAGGCGATGGCGTCGTACGCGCGCTGGCGCTACGGCGGCCAGGACATCAACCAGGTGATCGCCGACGCCAGCCGTCGCATCGACGTCGATCTGGACCGCGTCGACGTCGCGCGTGCGCTGGCCGATACCCGCGCCTGCGTGCTGCTGCTGCACGGGCAGGGCGATCAGCACATACCCGTCAGCCAGGGCCGCGAACTGGCCCAGGCCAACCCGCGCGCGCACTACATCGAGATGCGCGGCGAAGACCATATCACCCTGCCGCTGCGGCTGGATCTGCTGGCCGGAGTGGTTGACGACTGGATGGCGCGCGACGAGCACCACCCGCAGAGCGCATGCCCGGCGCCGCAGCTGCCGGCCCAGGCCGAATGGCTGGCACACGGCTGAAAAAGGGGACGGAGGGGATTAAGTCGTTTGCAGCACACCCGTGGCAGATGCGACTTAATCCCCTCCGTCCCCTTTTTTTGTCAGGCCACGCGTCGGGCCAGTGAGCGGGCGGAGGCAGCTACGCCCAGCAGCAGTACGGCTACGCACAGGAAGGCAAAGCCGAGGCTGGTGGCATGCGCCACTGCGCCGATCGCCGCCGGGCCGGCGAGGATGCCGGCGTAACCCAGTGTGGTCACTGCAGTGATGGCGATGCTCTCCGGCATCACCCGCTGCTGGCCGGCCATCGAGAACAGTGCCGGCACGATGTTGGCGCAGCCCAGCCCGACCAGCACGTAGCCGGCCAGCGCCACCGGGAACGAGGGCACCAGCGTGGCCAGGGTGAAGCCTGTTGCGGCGGTGATGCCGCCGAAGACCAGGGTACGGGTGCGGCCGAGGCGCTCGACGATGCCGTCGCCGAACAGACGCATCGCGGTCATCGCCAGGGTGAACAACGCGAAGCCGGCACCGGCCTGGTCGCGTGGCACCTGTCGCACTTCGGCCAGGAACACCGCGCTCCAGTCCAGCATCGAGCCTTCGCCGAGGAACACCACGAAGGCCAGCACGCCGATGAACAGCACCACGCCATGCGGCAGCGCCAGCAGCGGGCCTTCATGCAGGATCCGTTGTGGGCGCCAGTGCGGCGCCGACAGAACCGCAACCAGCAGCAGTACTGCCACTGAGGCCAGCGCGGCCAGCCACAGCGGCGTGCCCAGAATCAGCAGGCCGGTCATGCAGCCGGCGCCGACGAAGCCACCGATGCTGTAGAAGGCGTGGAAGCCGGACATCATTGCGCGCCCGGCGTCGCGCTCTACCGCGACCGCCTGCATGTTCATCGCACAATCCAGTGCACCGACGCCGGCGCCGAACACGAACAGCGCCGCGCCCAGCGCCACCGGCGAGGGCGCCAGCACCAGCAAGGGCAGGGCGCACAGCATCATCGCGCAGGTGATCACCATCACCCGGCGGCAGCCCAGCCGCCCGGTCAGCGCACCCGCCAACGGCATCGCCAGCAGCGAGCCGAGCCCGAGGCACAGCAGCACGGCGCCGAGGCTGGCGTCGGACAGCCCGGCCTTGGCCTTGGCGTAAGGCACCATCGGCGCCCACGCGGCGGTGGCGAATCCAGGAATGAAGAAGGCGGCACGGGTGGCGTGCTGCTGGGCACGTGGGGATGAAGGCGTCATGCGCGATGCGAAGCTCCAGGGGACTTTTATGAAAACGTTTGCAGGCCGGATCGGCAAGTGCCATGCGTGACATCGGGCGACGCATACGATTGCAGTGACCCGATCGCGTCACCAGCGATTAACGTCGCCCACGGACAGTGGCTGCACGGTCGGCACCCCGCTGGCCGCTGCCGGAGATCCGTACATGAGCACGACACCGACCATCCTCCTCGTCCATGGATTCTGGGGCGGGGCCGCACACTGGGCCAAGGTGATCCTGGAACTGCATCGCAACGGCCACGACCGGGTGCAGGCGGTGGAATTGCCGCTCACGTCGCTGGCCGACGACGCAGGACGCACCCAGAAAATGATCCGGCAGATCGACGGTCCGGTGCTGCTGGTCGGCCATTCCTACGGCGGCGCAGTGATCAGCCAGGCCGGCAACGAGGCCAATGTGAAGGGCCTGGTCTACATCGCCGCGTTCGCGCCTGATGCCGGCGAGAGTCCCGGTGGCATCACCCAGCAGCACCTGCCGGAGGCGGCGCCGAACCTGGCACCGGACAGCGATGGCTACCTGTGGCTGCGTGCGGACAAGTTCCATGAGAGCTTCTGCCAGGATCTGAGCGAGGACGAGGGCCGGGTGATGGCGGTGACCCAGAAGGCGCCGCTGGCCAGCACGTTCGGTGATACGGTCAGCGATCCAGCGTGGAAGGACAGGCCGAGCTGGTACCAGCTGTCCCGCCACGATCGCATGATCGCACCGGAAAACCAGAAGGCCATGGCCGCAAGAATGCAGCCCAAGCGCCTGCTGGAGCTGGATGCCAGCCATGCCTCGCTGGCCTCGCAGCCGAAGGAAGTGACCGCGCTGATCCTGGAGGCCTGCGCCGCCATCGGTGGGTAACACTCCTCCTGTAGCACGCCTGGCGCAGGCGGGCTCTACGAAAAGGCCCCCGATGCTCAGCAGCATCGAGGGCCTTGTGGTTACAGCGGCAGGTCGAACACCAGCACTTCGGCATCGTTGCCGTTTTCCAGCGTCAATTGGGCTTCGTCGCTGACCTGCAGTGCATCGCCGGCTTCCAGGGTGATGCCGTTGACCTGCAGCTGGCCACGCGCCACCTGCACATAGGCGCCACGACCGTTGCCAAGCGCGTGGTGCAGCTTCTGGCCGCCATCGAGGATGCTGGCGAAGATGCGGGCATCCTGGTGGATGCGCAGCGAACCGTCGGCACCGTCCGGCGAGGCGATCAGGCGCAGCTGGCCGCGCTTGGTCTCCGGCGCGAAGTGGGTCTCCTCGTAGGACGGCGTGATGTTCTCGGTGTCCGGGAAGATCCAGATCTGCAGGAAGTGCACGGTCTCGTCGGCCGAGTGGTTGAATTCGCTGTGGGTGACGCCGCTGCCGGCGCTCATGCGCTGCACGTCGCCATAGCGCAGCACCGAACCGGTGCCCATCGAGTCCTTGTGTTCCAGCGCACCGCCCAGCACGTAGGAGATGATTTCCATGTTGCTGTGGCCGTGGGTGCCGAAGCCCTGGCCGCCGATCACCTTGTCTTCGTTGATCACCCGCAGCGGGCCGAAGCTGACGTAGCGGGGGTCGTAGTAGTTGGCGAAGGAGAAGGTATGGCGCGAGGACAGCCAGCCATGCTCGGCCAGGCCACGGGTAGCGCTCTTGCGGATCTGCAGCATGATGGAATCTCCTTGTTCGATGGTTTCGATGGGGCGGGGTGGACCGGTAGCCGCTGTGTTTCCCCGTTGGAGAGAAGTATCCGCTTGCGCCCGGGGTTTTAAAAACGGATAGTTTTGACAGCCACCATCGAAAAATTCGAATGCTCAAGCTCAGCCTCGATGCCCTGCAGATCCTGGATGCCATCGACCGCCGCGGCTCGTTTGCGGGCGCTGGCAAGGCGCTGCACAAGGTGCCCTCGACCATCTCCTACACCGTGGCCAAGCTGGAGGAGGACCTGGGCGTGCAGCTGTTCGACCGGGTTGGCCCGCGCGCCGAGCTGACCGCAGCTGGCCGCGCGCTGCTGGACGAGGGTCGGCACCTGCTGCGTGCAGCCCGCGAGCTGGAACTGCGGGTGCGCCGGGTGGCGTCGGGCTGGGAGACCGAGCTGACGCTGGCGGTGGACTCGGTGTTTCCGACCTGGCTGCTCGGCCCGGACATCGCCGCGTTTCGTGAGGCCGAGGCACCGACCCGGCTGCGATTGATCGGCGAGGCCCTGTCCGGCACCTGGGAGGCCCTGCTGGACCGCCGTGCCGACCTGCTGGTCGGCGCGCCGGGCGAGGGCCCCAGCGGCGGTGGCTACGTGGTCGAGCCGCTGGGTACGGTGGCGTTCGTATTCGCGGTCGCGCCCGAACATCCGTTGGCCAACGTGCCTGGCGTGCTCGGTCGCGAGCAGCTGGTCGAACACTGCGCGATCGCGGTCTCCGATTCCGCGCGCAGGCTTCTGCCGCGCACGGTCGGCCTGTTGATGGGGCAGGAGATGCTGACGGTGCCGGACATGGCCAGCAAGCTGAAGCTGCAGTGCGAAGGCGTGGGCTTCGGCTTCCTGCCCGAGCCGTGCGCGCGCGCTGCGGTGGCGCGTGGCCAGCTGGTGATCCGCGAGGTGGAGGAGCACAAGCCGGAAGAGACCTTCTGGCTGGCCTGGCGCACCGGCGAGGACGGCGCCGCACTGCGTTGGTGGCGCGAGCGCTTGCGCAGGCCGGAGCTGCTGTCGCAGTGGTGGCAGGCAATGGCCAGGGGGTAGGGGTTTGGCAGGGCGCAGCCCTGCCGAAAAACACACATAAAAAAACAGCAGGCCGAGGCCTGCTGTTTCGGTGTAATGGTGCGCCCGGAGAGATTCGAACTCCCGACCGCCTGGTTCGTAGCCAGGTACTCTATCCAACTGAGCTACGGGCGCCAATTACATAAACTTGTTGTGTTGACTGTGTATGGTGCGCCCGGAGAGATTCGAACTCCCGACCGCCTGGTTCGTAGCCAGGTACTCTATCCAACTGAGCTACGGGCGCGCGGTACACAATCAAATTTTACTGCATTTCCAGCGGCGGATGCCGGAAACCTGTCGAGTGGTGCGCCCGGAGAGATTCGAACTCCCGACCGCCTGGTTCGTAGCCAGGTACTCTATCCAACTGAGCTACGGGCGCCCTGCGACAGGAGCGGAATTATGCGGATGTCGGCGCGGACCGTCAACAGTTTTGTGAAAATTTTCATCCAACTGAATGAAAAAGCTGTCAGCCACGGCGTCCGGCGCCTTCAGCCACGCGAAATGATCGGCGCGCGTGCCCAGTTCCTGCGCGGACAGCACGCGCAGCTGCGCGTCCACATTCGGCAGTTTCGCCAGCAGCGTCTGCATCGATCCGGTGGGGGCCAACCAGTCGTGCTCCATCAGCACCGCCTGCGCGCTGCCATGCACGCGCGCCATCTGCGCATCGAGGTCTTCGTCCATGCCGGACGCGGCGTAGTGGTTGTTCAGGCCCACGCGCGCCCAGTCGGCAATCAGGCCGCGCGCCTCGGTGCCGCCGAAGCCAAGGCGACGGCCATGCAGCACGCCCTGGCGCTGCGCGATCCACGGCAGAAAGCGGTAGACCAGCGGCAGCAGCCATCCGCGTGGTGGCGGGAAGCCACGCCAGAACGGTGAGCCGCTGGCGGCCAGCCACAGCCGGTTGAAGTGCTGCGGATGGCGTCCGGCATGCACGCAGGCCAGCTGCCCGCCAAGGCTGTGGCCGCCGATGATCCAGGGCAGGGTGCCAGCCTCTTCATCCGCTGCAGCCAGAACGGCCTGGCTGCCTGGCAGATCCTGTTCGAGTACCTCGCGATAGCCCCAGTCCAGCGCGCGCGATGGGCGCAGCGAACTGCTGCCGTTGCCGCGCCACTCGTGCAGGTACACCGCCACGCCCTTCGCAGCCAGCGCCTGCGCCAACGGCAGGTAATGGCGCGCGGCCACGCCCAGCGCGGGCAGCCACAGCAGGCGCGCAATGGGGTGCGCGGGCACGCAGGCAATCACTTCGTAGCGATGGCCGTCGTCGCACTGTACGGCGAGGATGCGCGGCGCCAGGTTCATGCGTGTGGTGCCGCGCCGAAGTGATCGAGCACCCGCACCTCGCTGCGACCAGGGGCATGGCTCCGCTGCAGGCTGCGTGCGACGTAATCGATGCCGGCTTCGCAGGCGTTGGCCAGGCTCAGGCCATTGCACAGCTGCGCGGCGATGGCCGCAGCCAGCGTGCAGCCGGTGCCATGTGCATCCAGTAGCAGGCGGGCGTGGATGAATTCTTCGTTGCTGACGCCGTCGAAGTAGCGGTCGATTACGCGGTTGCCTTCCTGCAGGTGGCCACCTTTCAGCAGTACGGCGCCGGCACCGAGATCGAGCAGGGCTGACGCCGCGCGCTCAGCGTCATCGCCATTGCTGATCTTCCGTCCGACCAGCAGTTCTGCTTCCGGTGTGTTGGGGGTGATCAGCGTGGCCAGCGGGATCAGGCGCTCACGCATGGCCTGCAATGCGCTGTCTTCCAGCAGGCGCGCCCCACTGGTGGCGACCATCACCGGGTCCAGCACCACGTGCGGCGGACGATGCTTCTCCAGTGCGTCAGCAACGGCGTTGATCACGCCGGCGTTGGCCAGCATGCCCAGCTTTACCGCGTGAATGTCGAAATCGTCGAAACAGGCTTCCAGCTGCGCGCGCAGGAAGTCGATCGGCGGCACATGCACGGCGATGACGCCACGCGTGTTCTGTGCGGTCAGTGCGGTGATTGCGGAGAGGCCGTGCACGCGATGCGCGGCGAAGGTTTTCAGGTCGGCCTGGATGCCCGCCCCTCCACCGGAGTCGGAGCCGGCGATGGTGAGGGCGGAAACGGGGGTGGTCGGGCTCATCCAGCGATTGTGCCGTGGTCCCGCAGGGGAAGGTAGACCCACGCCATGCGTGGATGCGCTTCACCTCAATGCCGCCAGCGCGCCCACTGCTGGTACAGCACATAGCCCAGCCCGGTCAGGCCGGTCAGCAGGGCAGGGGCGAGCAGGGCGTCATATTGCCAACGCATGAACAGCCAGGCGCCGAGGATGCCGCCGGCCAGGAAGCCGCTGATGATGAGGCCGCTGAGGGTCAGGCGTCGTACCTGCAGCGGCAATCCGCGCAGCAGGTGGCCCAGGCCGATGCCGAGGTCGGTGAACATGCCGCTGAGATGGGTGGTGCGTACCACCGCGCCGCTGAAGGTGGTGGCCATCGCGTTCTGCAGGCCGCAGGCCATGGCGGCGGCCAGTGCGCCCCAGATCTGGTGGCGTTCGAACAGCGGAATGGCCACCAGCAGCAGCGCGGACTCCAAGGCCAGCGCCACGCCGTAGCGTCGGCCCAGTTGCAGGGTACTGTCCTGGATCAACAGGCCGCTGAGCATCGCACCCAGTGAGAACGCGATCAGCAG
This sequence comes from Stenotrophomonas maltophilia group sp. LNF247, assembly GCF_054083135.1. NCBI lineage: Bacteria > Pseudomonadati > Pseudomonadota > Gammaproteobacteria > Lysobacterales > Lysobacteraceae > Stenotrophomonas > Stenotrophomonas maltophilia group sp. LNF247. The sequence goes on along the minus strand of NZ_JBSRQL010000002.1, from coordinate 299,453 downwards.
CCCCCACAGATGGCCGACCGCGCGCCAGTCGCCCTGCGCCAGCGCCATGCCCAGCTGGCTGGTGCTGCCGGTCATGTGGCTGACCGCCTGATGCTCGAAGCCGAGGAAGCCGACCACGTTGACCATGCCGGCCACGCACGAGAGCGCGACCGCACCAATCCAGACCCAGGTGGGCAGGCGTATTCCCATCGGCAAGGCCCCTCAGGGCCCGCCGAAGCCGCCGTTGAACTGCAGCTCGCTGAAGGCATTGCTGGAGGGGTCGAACACCGCGCCCCAGAACTGCGTGCCGCCGTCGCAGACGCGGATCGCTTCCCGTGCCGGATTGATGCCGCTGCCATCGGGCAGATGGAAGGCGTTGACGTAGATCAGCCGCTTGCCGGCGCTTTCGATGCCGACGTACTGGCGGTCGAAGTCCAGCACCTTCGGGACCTGTGCCTGCAGCGACGAGAGCTGTGCTTCCAGTTGGTCGATCTGCTGCCGGCTGGGTGCCCAATAGCCGCTGACCCGGCCCGCCTCGCGGCCTGGACTGGGCCGCGAGCAGGTGTCGAGCACCTGCGCGGCGATGATCGGGCGGGTGACCACCCAGGATTGTCCGGTACGTTCGGCGGTCGGCACGCTGGCCGGGCCGCGCGTGGTGGTGCAGGCGCCGAGCGCGGCTGCGAGGGCGATCGCAGCCGTGGGCAGCAGCAGGCGGGTGCAGCGGTTCACAACACCTCCGAAGCGTAATCGGCCAGGCGCGAGCGTTCGCCACGGCGCAGGGTGATGTGCGCACTATGCGGCCAGTTCTTGAAGCGATCCACCGCGTAGGTCAGGCCCGAGGTGGTTTCGGTCAGGTACGGGGTGTCGATCTGCTCGACGTTGCCCAGGCAGACGATCTTGGTGCCGGGGCCAGCACGGGTGATCAGCGTCTTCATCTGCTTGGGGGTGAGGTTCTGCGCCTCGTCCAGGATCAGGTAGCGTGACAGGAACGTGCGGCCGCGCATGAAGTTCATCGAGCGGATCTTGATGCGGCTGGCGAGCAGGTCGTTGGTGGCCTGGCGGCCCCAGGTGCCGCCTTCCTGGTTGTGCGTGAGCACTTCCAGGTTGTCGGTCAGCGCGCCCATCCACGGCGTCATCTTCTCTTCCTCGGTGCCCGGCAGGAAACCGATGTCCTCGCCAACGCTGACCGTGGCGCGGGTCATGATGATCTCGCGGTAGCGCTGCTGGTCCATCGTCTGCGCCAGGCCGGCGGCGAGTGCCAGCAGGGTCTTGCCGGTACCGGCGGTACCCAGCAGGGTGACGAAGTCGATCTCCGGGTCCATCAGTGCGTTGAGGGCGAAATTCTGCTCGCGGTTGCGTGCGCTGATGCCCCACACGGCATGGCTGCCGTGGCGGAAATCATCGACCAGCGACAGCACTACCTTGCCGTCGCCGACCACGCGGCTGACGCGCAGTTCGACTTCGTCTTCGCCGGGCAGGTAGACGTACTGGTTCGGGTACCACTCCTCGCCATCCTGCGCCTGGATCTCGTAATGGCTGCGGCCCTTGTCGCTCCAGCTGCGCAGATCCTCGCCGTGGCGCTTCCAGAAGTCTTCGGGCAGCTCGGTGGCACCGGTGTAGAGCAGGCTGAAATCGTCCAGTGCGCGGTCGTTCTCGTAGTCCTCGGACACGATGCCGGCGATGGCGGCCTTGATCCGCAGGTTGATGTCCTTGGAAACGAACACCACCGGCAGGTCCGGCGTTTCTTCCTTGAGGGCCAGGATCGCGCCGAGGATGGCATTGTCCGGAATGACCTTGCCAAAGCTCTTGCCCGCGTCGAAATGGCTGGTCTGGAAGCGCAGCTTGCCGGCGCTCTGCTTGCCCCGCAGCTGCAGGCCATTGGGACGCTGCAGTGGAATGCCGTCGGCCAGGTTGTCCAGGCCGGATTCCTGCACCAGCTCGTTGAGGAAACGGCTCACCTGGCGAGCGTTGCGGCTGGCTTCGGAGGTGCCCTTCTTGCCGTTGTCCAGCTCCTCGATCACCTGCATGGGCAGGTAGATGTCGTGCTCCTCGAATTTGAACAGCGCGGTGGGATCGTGCATCAGCACGTTGGTATCCAGCACGTAGATGCGCTTGCCTCGGGTCATCGTCGATTCCTGGTTACGGGCAGGGAAAAACCACCACGGCCTGCAGCGGGGCAGGGTGATGGCAGACACGGTAGGCAGTGGGACTCACTTGGACTGGGAGGCCTTCAGTTCGGCGAGAACGGCATCGGCATGGCCGGCAACCTTGACCTTGCGCCAGGACTGCACGATGCGGCTGTCGGGGGAAATCAGGAAGGTGCTGCGTTCGATGCCACGTACCTGCTTGCCGTACATGTTCTTCATCTTGATCACGTCGAAGGCGCTGCACAGCGCTTCGTCGCCATCGCTGACCAGCGGGAAGTTGAAGCCCTGTTTGGCGCAGAAGTTGTCGTGCGACTTCACCGAATCGCGCGAGACGCCCAGTACCACCGCGCCCGCCTTCCTGAACTTCGGCAGCAGGGCGTTGAAGTCGATGCCTTCGGTGGTGCAGCCCGGCGTGCTGTCCTTGGGATAGAAGTACAGCACCAGCCATTGGCCGGCATAGTCGCCGAGGGTGGCGTGGTCGCCGCCGGACAGGGCCAGCGGCAGGGAGAGGGTAGTGCTGTCCAGGGTGTCGCCGTTGTTCATGAGGTCCTTCTGTCGAGCCTGGGTTCTTGCCATTACAGCTACATGAAACGCCACGCGCGCGTGAGAGACGCGCGAAGAATCAGAACTTCATGGGATCCATGATCGCGTCCAGGTTCAGGTGGTCGCAGAACTCAAGGAAATCGTCGCGCAGCGCGGCAATATGCATGTTGGCCGGCACGCCGATGGTGACCTGTGCGCTGAACATTTCCGCACCGGTCTGCATGGCGCGGTAGCGCGTGCTCTGCAGGTTCTCGATGGTGATGCCCTGGCGGTCGAAGAAATCGGCCAGCTGGAACAGGATGCCCGGCTTGTCGGCGGCGATCACCTCGACGATGTAGGGCAGCAGGTTGGACTGCGCCTGCTTGGCGGCGGTGCGGTACCAGACCAGCTTCAGCCCTTCCTCGCGCTCCAGCCGGGTCAGCATCGCCTCCAGCTTGGCCACCGAGTCCCAGGAGCCGGTGGCCAGGGCGGTGACCGAGACGTCGCGGCCGACCGTGGCCAGCCGTGCGTCCACCAGATTGCAGCCGCTGTCGGCGATGCGGCGGGTGACGGGCAGCAGGGGGGACTCCGGATGCGTCGTGTAGGCGTTGATCAGGAGGTGGTTTTCGCTCGGCGCGGGGCGCGGGGTGGTGTCGGTCAAGGCGATTCCGGGTAATGCATGCGTGAGTCTGAATGCCCGCCAGAGGCGGGGATCCACCGGTGTCCAGCATACTTGCCCGTGCTTTCGCGCCGCAAGTAACATTCAGGTCGCCCCCGGCCTTTCGTGGCGGGCGTTTTCCCTTTCCAGCCAAGAGCAGCACGTCCTTGTCCCTTTCCGGCCTCATCACCGCGCTGGCGACCCCGTTCCGGGCCGACGGCGCCCTCGATCCCGACGGTTGGCAGCGCCTGCTGCACCTGCAACTGGAAGGTGGCGTCCATGGCGTTGTCGTTGCCGGCTCGACCGGCGAAGCGGCAACCCTCACCGATGCCGAGTACGACCTGCTGCTGGCCAGCGCGGTCGAACGCATTGGCGGCCGCATCCCGGTCATGGCCGGCACCGGCCTGTCCGGTACTGCCAAAACCATCGAACAGACCCGTCGTGCGGCCGCGCTTGGCGCCAGCCATGCACTGGTGGTCACCCCGCCTTACGTAAGGCCGACCCAGGCCGGCCTGATTGCCCATTATCGTGCGGTCGCCGACCAGGGCGGGTTGCCGGTCGTGCTGTACAACGTGCCCGGCCGTACCGGTTGCGACATGCAGCCGGAGACCGTGGCCGAACTGGCCAGCCACCCCAACATCGTCGGCATCAAGGAGGCGGTGGGCGACACCGGCCGGGTGCAGGCGCTGCTGGCGCTGCGCAGCCCGAAGTTCGCGGTCCTCAGTGGCGATGACGGCACCGCCGCGCGCTCGATCCGGGCCGGCATCGATGGCCTGATCTCCGTGGGCTCCAACGTGCTTCCGGGTGCCTACCGCCGGATGTGCGAACTGGCCGCCGCGCACGACCATGCAGCCACCGAATCCTGGGACGCGCGCCTGCAGCCGTTCCACGATTTCTGCGGCGTTGAACCGAACCCGATTCCGGTCAAGGCGCTGCTGCGCCGCATCGGTGTCGGCCATGACCTGCGCCTGCCGCTGCTGCCGCTGTCGGCGCCGCACCATGCGGCCGCCGACCACCTTGCCGGCGACATCGCCGCCCTCGAAGCCCTTTCCAGCCACTGACCTTCCGTCTTGGTCTGACCCAGGAGATTCACATGCGTCAATCCGTTTCCACCGTCCGCGTGCTGTCCTATGCCCTGCTTGCTGTGGCGGTCGCTGCCGGCACCACCGGCTGCTTCAAGCGCGGCGTCAAGGGCGACTACGCCCTGGCCCCGGAAATGCGTCCGCTGGAAGTGCCGCCGGACCTGAACCTGCCGGCCACCACCGGCGACAACAAGGTGCCGACCCTTTCCTCGGCGACCAAGCCGGCGGCCCCGGTGGCTGCGGCCCCGGCCGTGGGCAACACGGGTTTCACCATCGCCGGTGGCAAGGATGAGGCCTTCGCCAAGGTCGGCACCGCGCTGGAAGGCGTGGAAGGCGTGACCATCGCCAGCCGCGCGCAGCTGCTGGGCTCGTATGACGTGGCCTACGAAGGCAGCAACTTCCTGGTCCGCGTGGTGGCCGTCGATGCCGGCGCCTACATCTCCGCGGTGGACCCGCGCGGCCTGCCGGCCACGGCCGAAGCGCCGGTAAAGCTGATCGCCGCGCTCAAGGCGAAGCTGGCGCAGTAAGGGCTGGTCGGGTGGATGCGGGCCTTGGTCCGCACCTGCCTTGGGTAGCGCCGGGCCATGCCCGGCGAGCTTGAAGCGCGGCCCAGGATCCGCCGGGCATGGCCCGGCGCTACCGGAAATGGAAAAGGGCGCCCAAGGCGCCCTTTTTCGTTGTCGCAGCAGGCGCTTCTCAGCGTTCCAGCAGCTTCAGCTTGTCCGGCTTGCCATCCCATTCGCCGGCGTCGGCAGGCGGGTCCTTGCGCACGGTCAGCACCGGCCACTCCTTCGCCAGCTCGGCGTTGAGGGCGACGAAGCTCTCCTGGCCGGCAGGAACATCGTCCTCCGGGAAGATCGCGTTGACCGGGCATTCCGGTTCGCACAGGGTGCAGTCGATGCACTCATCCGGATCGATCACCAGGAAGTTCGGGCCTTCGTGGAAGCAATCCACGGGGCACACTTCCACGCAATCGGTGTGTTTGCACTTGATGCAGTTTTCGGTGACGACAAAGGGCATGGGCTGGGGGCGGATCGATTCCTGAACCCGCCAATTCTAGAACAGGTTGGCCCCCAGTGTCGGCGCGGGGCGGAAATCGGGCGCCTGGCAGGCGCGGCCGTGGCGGACATTGGCGGCAGGGCAAGGCCTGTGCGACGGCTGCGGGTCAGCCGGCTGCGTCGGATGGCCGGCCTCCCTTCCCAACAGGTTCATCCATGTCCCAGCGCCAACCCGGCATCGCCTCCCACGGCGGCGAAAACACGGCATTCATCGTCCTCATCAGCTGCGTGGCCACCCTCGGTGGATTCCTGTTCGGCTTCGATAGTGGTGTCATCAATGGCACGGTCGACGGCCTTCGCCAGGCCTTCAACTCCACCGAGGCGGCGCTTGGTTTCGAAGTCGCTTCGATGCTGCTGGGGTGTGCGGTCGGTGCCTTCCTGGCAGGCTGGCTGGGGGATCGCCTGGGCCGCCGAGGCGTGCTGATCGTGTCGGCGCTGATGTTCCTGGTTTCGGCGCTGGGCGCCGGTGCCGCTCACGCTTCCTGGCTGTTCATCGCCGCGCGCGTGCTGGGCGGTTTCGCGGTGGGCGCGGCCAGCGTGATGTCGCCGGCCTACATCGCCGAGGTGGCCTCGGCGCGCTATCGCGGGCGCTTGGCCACGGTGCAGCAGATGGCGATCATCTGCGGCCTGTTCGCCGCCTTCCTCAGCAATTACCTGCTGGCCCGTGCCGCTGGGGCGTCGACCGAGCCGCTATGGCTGGGCCATGAGGCCTGGCGCTGGATGTTCTGGATGCAGGCGCTGCCATCGGGGCTGTTCCTGCTGCTGTTGCTGGTGATTCCCGAAAGCCCGCGCTTCCTGGTCGTGAAGGGGCGCCCGGAGCAGGCGAGGGCGGTGTTGGCGCGGCTGTACGGCGAGGCCGCAGCCACGGCCAAGCAGGCCGAGATCGAGGCGAGCCTGGCCCAGGACCAGCACAAGCCACGCTTCGCCGACCTGCGCGACAAGGTCACCGGCAGGCTGCGCCCGATCCTCTGGGTCGGCATCGGCCTGGCGATGTTCCAGCAGCTGGTCGGCATCAACGTGGTGTTCTACTACGGCGCGGTGCTGTGGCAGGCGGTGGGGTTCTCGGAAAGCGACGCGCTGCTGATCAATGTATTGTCCGGTGCGCTGAGCATCGGTGCCTGCCTGCTGACAGTGCTGCTGATCGACCGCATCGGACGCAAGCCGCTGCTTTGGATCGGCTCGGTCGGCATGTCGGTAGCGCTGGTACTGATGGTGGTCGCGTTCGCCAGTGGCAGTCTCGCCGACGGTCGCCTGCAACTGTCCGACGGCATGGGCCGGCTGGCGCTGGTGGCGGCCAACGTCTATGTGGTGTTCTTCAACATGTCCTGGGGCCCGGTGATGTGGGTGATGCTGGGTGAAATGTTCCCCAACCAGATCCGCGGCCCGGCATTGGCCGTCGCCGGTGCGGCGCAGTGGACGTCGAATTTCGCGATCACCGTGACGTTCCCGATGCTGCTGGCGGGCATCGGCCTGGCCGGGGCCTACGGGATCTATACGGTGGCGGCCATCCTCTCGATCTTCTTCGTGGTCCGCTACGTGCGCGAGACCAAGGGCAAGGAGCTGGAGCAGATGGAAGGCTGACGCTGCCCGGCTTCGGTTGCATTCCGTTGGCGCCTCGGTGTCATCGAGGGCGAAGGCGGGGCAGCCCAATCCGGGACACGCCGTGAACCCATCCATGGGGGCTCGATGGCGCCATCCATGGCGCCAACGGTCCCGGCTTGAGCTGCCCCGCCTTCGCGTCAGGCATTGCGGTTCTGGCGGACGCAGGTCTGCGCGTCGGGATTGAATTGGCTGCGGAGGAGCGAGGCTGTTCGTGCCGCCGTCGCGGGAAACTGTCAGGGTGGCCCACCCCCTCCCACGCAGGAACAGGAAGGCGCTACTGCGACCAGGCCGACCGATGCCGATGCAAACCCCGGAAAACAGAAAAGCCCGCACAAGGCGGGCTTTTTCGGTTCCTGCTGCGGCGACTGGCGCTCCCTAGGGGACTCGAACCCCTGTTTTAGCCTTGAGAGGGCCACGTCCTAACCACTAGACGAAGGGAGCGTAACTGTGTCGCTGCCGAGGCAGGAGCGCTAGTATATGCACCTCGATGCCATTGGGCAATCCCGAAACTTCAACCGGAAGCGCCAACATCATTTCCCCTGCTACATCACCGTTCAGCCTGCGCGTCATCCCGCGCGACCAGCACACGATCTCCCGCAAGGACATCAGCCCGAACGCCCTGCGCGTGCTTTATCGCCTGCGCGATGCCGGCTTCGGCGCCTACCTTGTCGGCGGCGCGGTGCGCGATCTGCTGGTCAATGGCCAACCCAAGGATTTCGACGTGGCCACCGACGCCACGCCCGAACAGGTCAAGCAGCTGTTCCGCAACTGCCGACTGATCGGCCGCCGGTTCCGCCTCGCCCACGTTGTGTTCGGCCGCGAAATCATCGAAGTCGCCACCTTCCGCGCCAACAGCGATGACGGCAGCGGCGACCGCGAGATGGAAAACGGCATGCTCGTGCGCGACAACGTGTACGGGACCATCGAAGACGACGCCATCCGCCGCGACTTCACCTGCAACGCCCTGTACTACGCCATCGAGGACTTCTCGGTGCGCGACTACACCGGTGGCTTCGAGGACGTGCAGGCGCGCCTGATGAAGCTGATCGGCGACCCGGTGCAGCGCTACCAGGAAGACCCGGTACGCATGCTGCGAGCGGTGCGCCTGGCGGCCAAGCTCGGCTTCCAGATCGAGGAGGGTACTGCCGCGCCGATCCCGCACCTGGCCGGCCTGCTCAACGAAGCCGCGCCAGCGCGCCTGTTCGAGGAAGTGCTCAAGCTGTTCCTGTCCGGACACGGCGTGGCCAGCTTCGAAGGCCTTGAGCGTTACGGCCTGCTCGACGTGCTGTTCCCGGAAAGCGCCAAGGCGCTGAAAGCCAACCGCACCGGCGCGCTGCGCCGCATGCTGGTCGAGGGCCTGGCCAATACCGATGCGCGGGTGGCCAACGACGAACCGGTCTCGCCGGCGTTCCTGTTCGCGCTGCTGCTGTGGCCGGCGTTCTGCCGTGCACAGGCGACCCTGCTCAAGCAGGGCGTGGCACCGGAAGAGGCGCAGCGCCGCGCCGCCGACCGCGTCACCGTGCAGCAGTTGAGCACCATCGCGCTGCCGCGCCGCTTCTCGCTGCCGATGCAGGAAATCTGGCTGCTGCAGTCGCGCTTCAGCTCGCGCCAGCGCAAGCGCGTGTTCCGCACCCTGACCCATCCGCGCTTCCGTGCCGCGTTCGATTTCCTCAGCCTGCGCCAGGTGGCGTCGTCCGAGCACGCCGCCGATGTCGAGTTCTGGCGCGAAGCGCAGGCGCAGTCCGGGCGTGAGCTGGAGTCGTCGCTGGATGCGATGCACAGCGAAGAAGGCGATGACGAGAGCGGAGCGCCGCGCAAGCGCCGCCGTCGCCGCCGTCGTCCGGGTGCCCCGGCCGGTGCAGCGGGCGAGTAGGCGATGACCCCTGCCTGGATCGGCCTCGGCGCCAACCTCGGCGACGCGGCCGCCACCGTCGGCGCGGCGATTGCCGCGCTGGACGGCCTGCCCGGGACCCGGCTGCGCCAGGCCTCGCGGCTTTACGCAACGCCGGCCTGGGGCAATGAAGACCAGCTGCCGTTCGTCAATGCGGTGGCCTCGGTCGAAACCATCTTGCCGGCCGATGAGCTGCTGCAGGCCATGCTGGCGCTGGAGCAGCGCTTCGGTCGCGTGCGCGATCCGGCAGTGCACTGGGGCCCGCGCGCGCTGGACCTGGACCTGTTGTTGTACGGCGTGCAGGAGCTCGACCAGCCCGGGCTGAAGGTGCCACACCCGTACATGCACGAACGGGCCTTCGTGTTGGTGCCGCTGGCCGAAATCGCGCCGGATCTGGCCATTCCCGGCCACGGCCGCGTGCGGGACGCAGTGGTGCGGGTGGACGCCTGCGGGATTGCCCCGATAGGGTGATAATGCCCGGGTTATCTCCCCCGGTTATCAGCACATGAGCACCCACGCAGACAGCAAGCCCTGGACCGTTCCCGCCCTGGCCGAGGCCAAGCGCAATGGCCAGAAGCTGGTCATGTTGACCGCCTACGACGCCGGCTTCGCCCGCACTTTCGACGCCAATGGCGTTGACCTGATCCTGATCGGCGATTCGCTGGGCATGGTGGTGCAGGGCCATGATTCGACCCTGCCGGTGACCGTGGCCGACATGGTCTACCACACCCGCGCCGTGGCCCGCGTGCTGCAGCGTGCGCTGCTGGTGGCGGACCTGCCCTTCGGCGCCGATGCCACCCCGGAGCGCGCGCTGGATGCCTCGCTGCAGCTGCTGCAGGCCGGTGCCGAGATGGTCAAGATCGAAGGTGCCGGCTTCAAGGTCGACATCATCCGCTACCTGGTCGAGCGCGAGATTCCGGTCTGCGCGCACCTGGGCCTGACCCCGCAATCGGTGCTGCGCCTGGGCGGCTTCAAGATCCAGGGCCGCGGCGATGCCGCGCGCCAGCTGGTGGAAGATGCCAGGGCCGTGGCCGCTGCCGGCGCCAGCATCATGGTGCTTGAGTGCGTGCCGACCCCGGTTGCCGCCGAGGTGACCGCTGCGGTGGAGGTGCCGACCATCGGCATCGGTGCCGGCCCGCACTGCGATGGCCAGGTGCTGGTGCTGCACGATTTCCTCGGCCTGGACAGCGGTCATCGCCGCCCCAAGTTCGTCAAGGATTTCCTTGCCGAAGGCGGCTCGGTGGCCGGTGCCACCCGTGCCTTTGCCGACGCCGTGCGCGACGGCAGTTTCCCCGACGAACAGCACGCCTACGCCCAATGATCCAGACCTTCAACGAGCTCGGCGCGCTGCGCGGGCAGATCGCCCACTGGAAGCGCGAGGGCCTGCGCGTGGCGCTGGTGCCGACCATGGGCAACCTGCATGGCGGCCATCATTCGCTGGTGACCCTGGCCCGCCAGTACGCCGACAAGGTGGTGGCAAGCATCTTCGTCAACCCGACCCAGTTCGGGCCGAACGAGGATTTCAGCCGCTACCCGCGCACGCCCGAGGCCGATGTGGCTGGGCTGGAACAGGTCGGCTGCGATGCGGTGTGGCTGCCCAGCGTGGAGGCGATGTATCCGCTGGGCGTGGACAAGACCACGCGCATGCACGCGCCGGGTGTCAGTGAAGTGCTTGAAGGTGCCAGTCGCCCGGGTCACTTTGACGGCGTGTGCACGGTGGTAGCGCGCCTGTTCCTGCAGGTGCAGCCGGACGTGGCCGTGTTCGGCCGCAAGGACTACCAGCAGCTGGCTGTCATCAGGCAGATGGTGGCCGAACTGTCGTTCCCGATCCAGATCGTCGGTGCCGAGATCGTGCGTGACGAGGATGGCCTGGCCAAGAGTTCGCGCAACCAGTACCTGAGCGCGGAACAGCGCCCGGTCGCGACCGCCATTCACCGCACCCTGCTGGGCATGCGCGAGGGCTACGTGGCCGGTCACCCGCGCGAACGCATCGAGGCCGATGCCACCGCCGCACTGCAGGCGGCCGGTTTCCAGGTCGACTATGCGGTGCTGCGCACCCCGGAGCTGGCCGAGCCGACGTTCGATGGCGGTGGCCGCGTAGCGCTGATCGCCGCGCGCCTGGGTACGACCCGGCTGATCGACAACCTGGAATTCTGAGTTCCGGCGGCGCCGCGCGATGCATGGGGTCAGATGCCTTTTCCAGGGGAAAGGGTTCTGACCCCCGGTTTCACCGCCTACCTGAACAGGTTGTCGGCCGTGATGCCCCGCGCTGTGCGGGTGCTAGAATCCGCTCTTTCCTTTGCCGTTGCAGCGCCCCCATGCACCTGTCCCTGCTCAAGACCAAGATCCATCGCGCCACCGTCACCCATTCCGAGCTGAACTACGAAGGCTCGATCGCCATCGATGACAACCTGCTGGCTGCCACCGGCATCCGCGAGTTCGAGCAGGTGCACATCTGGGACGTGACCAACGGTGCGCGCTTCTCGACCTATGCCATCCGCGCCGAGGCCGGCAGCGGCGTTGTCTCGCTCAACGGTGGCGCCGCGCGCCACGTGCAGGTCGGTGACATCATCATCATCGCCGCGTTCGCCAGCATGACCGAGCAGGAAGCCGACAGCTTCAAGCCGAAGCTGGTGTACGTTGATGGCAAGAACCAGATCACCCACACCAACGACACGATCCCGACCCAGGCCGCATGACAACGAACAACGGATTCGACTCGCTGCATTCCCACGCCCAGCGCCTGAAGGGCGCAAGCATTCCCAGCCTGCTCGCCGCCGAACCCGGCCGCGTGCAGGATCTGGCGCTGCGGGTCGGTCCGTTGTACGTCAACTTCGCGCGGCAGAAATACGATGCCGCCGCGCTGCAGGCGTTGCTGGCGCTGGCTGCCGAACGTGATGTCGGCGGCGCCATCACGCGCCTGTTCCGTGGCGAGCAGGTCAATCTGACCGAGGGTCGCGCCGCACTGCACACCGCATTGCGCGGCGACGTGGTCGATGCACCGGTTGCCGCTGAGGCCTATGCCACCGCGCGCGAGATCCGCCAGCGCATGGGCGTGCTGGTGCGCGCGCTGGAAGACAGCGGCGTAACCGACGTGGTCAGTGTCGGCATCGGTGGATCCGACCTCGGTCCGCGCCTGGTCGCCGATGCGCTGCGTCCGGTCAGCGGTGCGCGCCTGCGCGTGCATTTCGTGTCGAACGTGGACGGCGCCGCCATGCAGCGCACGCTGGCCACGCTGGATCCGGCGAAGACCGCGGGCATCCTGATTTCCAAGACCTTCGGCACGCAGGAAACCCTGCTCAACGGCCAGATCCTGCACGACTGGCTGGGGGGCAGTGAGCGCCTGTATGCCGTCAGCGCCAATCCGGAACGCGCGGCCAAGGCTTTCGCGATCGCCGCCGATCGCGTGCTGCCGATGTGGGACTGGGTCGGTGGCCGTTATTCGCTGTGGTCGGCCGTGGGTTTCCCGATCGCGCTGGCTATCGGTTTCGAGCGCTTCGAGCAGCTGCTGGAAGGCGCCGCGCAGATGGATGCGCATGCGCTGGATGCACCGCTGGAGCGCAACCTGCCGGTGCTGCACGGCCTGACCGACATCTGGAACCGCAACCTGCTGGGCCATGCCACGCACGCGGTGATGACCTACGACCAGCGCCTGGCGCTGCTGCCGGCCTACCTGCAGCAGCTGGTGATGGAAAGCCTGGGCAAGCGCGTGCAGCGTGACGGACAGCCGGTCACCACCGACACCGTGCCGGTGTGGTGGGGCGGGGCGGGCACCGACGTGCAGCACAGCTTCTTCCAGGCGCTGCACCAGGGCACCAGCATCGTTCCGGCCGACTTCATCGGCTGCGTGCACAGCGACGATCCCTACACGATCAATCATCAGGCCCTGTTGGCCAACCTGCTGGCGCAGACCGAAGCACTGGCCAATGGCCAGAGCAGCGACGACCCGCACCGCGATTACCCCGGGGGCCGCCCGAGCACGCTGATCCTGCTCGACGCACTGACCCCGCAGGCGCTGGGCGCACTGATCGCCATGTACGAACACGCTGTGTACGTGCAGTCGGTGATCTGGAACATCAATGCCTTCGACCAGTTCGGTGTCGAGCTTGGCAAGCAGCTGGCCAGTGGCCTGTTGCCGGCGCTGCAGGGTGAGGGTGTGGCGATTGCCGATCCGATGACCCGCGAGATACTGGCGCAGCTGAAGCGCTGAGCCCGGTCGTGGATGCGCCGGCGACAGGCCGGCCATCCCGTGCCTTCCGTTCCTGCCATTCCGGGGCCCTGCGGCGTTGCCCATGCAGCGTATTCGCGTGCCTGCGGCAGCGCAGCTTGACTACGCATGGCGTGCCAATGCAGTGTGCATGGGCGGCTGTACCTGTCATCCAGTATCGCTCGCAGCATGATGTTGATGCCAGGGACTGGCCGTATCCGAAGGGACGTGGAATCGATTCATGTCCTCAACGCCTCATGTTGTGAATGACAGGAGATTGCGAATGGATCTGAATGACGACGTTGTGTCCGGCTGGCTCAATGGCTCGGACGATGTGGATGGGTGCGCCAACCCTGCGGGTTCGCTGTTCATCTACGGTGCGGCAGCCACCGAAGCGGCCCTCACCGGGGCTTCGGACACCATGATCACCGGTGGCACCAACGAGTGCACCACCACGGTATCGGTGATCAACCACTGCCTGTGTTGCTGATGTAGCCCGTGCCGGCACGCAGAGGCATGCAGCTGCGTGCCGGCGACTGGAACAGACTCTTGAATCTCGCAGGGGGCGTAATGACCGCTTCTCCGGCTGCGGCCGCGTTTGCGCGCATCACCGAACATTTCCTTGCCCAGGCGCGCGCTGCGCTGGCTGCCGGCCTGCATGATCCCGCCATTGCCCTGCAGCCCGGCGAACGTGCGCTGCTGCATTCGCAGGGCGAGGCGGCGCTGCATGAGCATGCCCAGCTCAAGCTCAACCGCGTGCTCCTGCTGGAGCTGCACGCCGCTGCACGCAGCGGTGACATCGGCCCGCTTGACAGTGCTGGTGCGCTGGACGAATTCGTTGCCCTGGCCACGAGCGAGGGCTTCCGCGCGCATCTGCAGCAACGTTATCCGGTACTGCTGCCGCGCCTGACGCGCATGCTCGAAGGACAATGCGCGGCCGTGGTGGAGCTCGCTGCACGCATCGGCAGTGATCGTGTTGCGTTGGCCGAGTTGCTGGGTGCGCCGGCGGGCACGCTGCATGCCGTTGCATTGGGCCGCGGAGACCTGCACGGTGGCGGCCGCACCGTGGCACGGCTGCAGTTCGAAGGCGGCACGGTGATGTACAAGCCGCGCTCATTGCGCATCGATGCCACGCTCGATGGCCTGTTGTCCGCGGTCTTCGGTGATGCCCCTGACCGCGTGCGCGTGCCGAAGGTGATCGATCGTGGCAGCCACGGCTGGGCTGCATTCGCCGCGCATCGCTATTGTTCCGGCGAGGCTGAACTGCGGTGCTATTACCGCGGCCTCGGCCACTGGCTGGCCATCCTGCGCCTGATCGGTGGCACCGACATCCATCTGGAGAATCTGATCGCGGTCGGGCCGGTGCCGGTGGTGGTCGACGCCGAAAGCGTGTTCTGCCGGGTAATCGAAATCGAGCCATCAGGGCTTGGCGATGCGTACGACACCGCCGTCAAGCTGATGCGCAATTCAGTGCTGCGTACCGGAATCGTGCCGTTCCGTACTGCCGGCCTGGGCATGGAGGGCGTGGACCTGTCTGCAGCCGGCGCGCTGCCCGGCGAGCAGCCACGGGTGCAGGTGCCGGTGATCGTCGACGACGGGACGGAACCGGCCCGGTTGGGCATGGTCGAGGCCGAGGTCTCCATTGCGCAGAACCATCCCAGCGCACAGCCCGATGTGTCGTTGTACTGGGACCACATCAGCGAGGGCTTCATCGACGCCAGTGGGCGCCTGCGCGCGCTGGACGCGAACGGCGAACTGATGCCGCTGCTGACGGCCTTCGAAGGCTGCCAGGTGCGGGATGTACGGCGGCCGACAATGGCCTACGCCGAGCTCGGGCGGATGCTCTGGCATCCAGCATCGCTTCACCACGAAGCTCGGGCGGTTGAGCGCGCGATCGACCTGCTGGTGCGGAATGCGGCGGTGTCGCCCGCTGCGCCATCGGACCTGGAAACCGTACGCGGAGAGGTCGATGACCTGCGCCACGGTGACATTCCGATCTTCGCATCGCAGCTGGACGCGGCGCGTATCCACTCCGTCGTCGCCAACTGGCGCGCGATGCGGATCGACCTGGAAGACGTGACGATCCGCAGCACGCTGGTCGCCACCGACCTGAACCAGCATGCACTGGCCCGAGCCGAGGCCCGGTCCGGCTACAGCTATGCAGCACGGCATCCCCGCGCCGACGACCTGGACGCACGCCGTCGCACGCTGGCCACGCGCGCGGTGGAAAGCCTGCTGCGGCTGGCGGTGCACGGCGAAGACGGCTCGATGACCTGGATCACACCTGAAGTGACGCGTACCGGATGGACCGTCCAGCCGGTGCAGCCAGACCTGTACTTCGGGCTGGGCGGCATCGCTTTCGCACTGGCAGCCTATCGCCACGAAGTGGAGCAGGGGCGTGCCGATCCGGTGGCCGGGCTGGATCCGGCCATCGAGGGCGCCCTTGCGGTGTTCCAGACCCTGTGCGAGCGGCACCCCGCCGAAATTGACGGTGGATTCGTCGGAACCGGTTCGCAAATGTGGGCATTGCTGGCATTGCACGACCTGTTGCAGCGACCGGCGCTGCTGGCGCTGGCAGAGCGCTGCGCGGAAGCCGCGGAGCATCGCGGTTTCCAGCAGGCGGCAAAGTTCGAACTGATTGATGGTGTGTCCGGCATGATCCTGCCGTTGCTGGCGCTGGCTGAAGCCACCGGCAACGCACGCTGGCTGGAACTGGCGGCCGCAGCGGGACGCCGCATGCAGGACGCTGCGATTGTCGACGCAGACGGTACGCGCTGGCCGACGCCACAGTTCAGCGAGCCGATCGGTGGTTTTGGCCACGGTGCGATGGGCATGGGCTGGGCGCTGGCACGACTGGCCCGCTCCGAGGCTGGCAGCGTGCCCGAGCGGGCCGCATGGCGGCGGCTGGCCGAAGGAGCATTTGCATTCCAGGCAGCCCTGTTCGAGCCACATACCGGGCACTGGCGGGACATCCACCTGCAGGATGGGCAGAAGAACTTCCCGACCTGGTGCCACGGCAGCGTGGGCATCGGCCTGGCGGCGGCGGACCTGTATGCCCGCACCGGTGATGCCGCGCAATTGCGCGACATGCGTCGCGCCGTGGCCGATGCGCGCGGCAAATGGGGGTTCAGCCACACCCTGTGCCATGGCGATGTGTCCACCCGGGAACTGCTGGTGCTGGCCGCTGCGCTGGATCCGGCAGGGTGTCCCTATCCGCAGGACGAGGCCGCCATCGAGATCATTTCTTCGATCGAGGAGCACCAGGGGATGGTTGGCGGCCTCACCCGCGCGGCCTTTACCCCGGGCCTGATGATCGGCCTGGCGGGTTCGATCTACGGCTTCCTGCGCATGCATCCGGCCTGCGTACTGCCATCGCCGCTGCTGCAGGAGACGATGGCCACGCGGGCCGATGCGTGTGCGGTGCGCTCCAGCGCCGCGCAGGACCGGCCGGCGCTGGCCGAGGCCTGAGCCGGACCGGTCCGTCAGCGATCAACGGCTCGGATCGCGTTCCGGGCTCGGCCGCTTTGCCAGCTTGCGCTGCAGCGAACGCCGGTGCATGCCGAGCAGGCGTGCCGCTGCGGACACGTTGCC
Source organism: Stenotrophomonas maltophilia group sp. LNF247 (assembly GCF_054083135.1). Classification (NCBI taxonomy): domain Bacteria; kingdom Pseudomonadati; phylum Pseudomonadota; class Gammaproteobacteria; order Lysobacterales; family Lysobacteraceae; genus Stenotrophomonas; species Stenotrophomonas maltophilia group sp. LNF247. The sequence continues at coordinate 282,716 of NZ_JBSRQL010000002.1, read as the reverse complement.
GCCGGTCTCGTGCATCGCCTGCTGGATGTGTTCCCACTGCAGGCGGCTGATCGGCGTCATCGCGTCCGGCACTTCCATTTCGCCATCGTCGGCCGGGCCGTCGTCTTCCTCGCCAAGCGCGCGCAGGATCATCGGTACCGTGGCCGGCTTCGGCAGGTAATCGTCGGCCCCCAGCTTGATCGCCTCAACGGCAGTGGCGATGCTGGCGTAGCCGGTCACCAGCAGGATACGCATGTCCGCGCGCAGCGCGCGCAGCGGCTGGATCAGCGCCAGGCCGGAATCACTGCCCAGCTTCAGGTCGATCAGCGCGAACGCCGGCGGATGCTGGCGGGCCAATGCCAGCGCGCTGGCGGCATCCTGCGCGGTCTGCGTTTCCAGTCCCTTGCGGGCCAGGCTGCGCTGCAGGGTGCGCAGGTACAGTTCGTCGTCGTCGACCAGCAGGCCGAGGGTTGAGGCGCTCATGGGGTTTCCTCGCGTGGGACCAGCGGCAGGCGGAAGCCGACGCGGCTGCCGGCGCCTTGGGCCGGGCGCATCCACATCTCGCCGTCGAGGCGTTCGATGGTGGCATGGGACAGGGCCAGGCCAACGCCCATGCCCTCGCTCTTGCTGCTGCCGAACAGCTTGCCTGGCAGCACCGCGGCACGGGCATCGAAGCCGTGGCCGTAGTCGCGGACTTCGCCGATCAGGTCGTCGCCTTCGATGCGCAGGTCCAGGTCTACCCGTGGCCGCCCGGCCTGTTCGCCGGCATCTGCGGCATTGTTGAGCAGGACCATCAGCAGATGGCCCACGCCCGGATCCAGTGGTAACCGCAGCGGCGCATCGTCATTGCGATGCAGGTCGATGGTCGGCCGCACCAGGCGCCACTGTTCCAGTACCTGCTGGGCGCTGGAGTGGCTGCGGCCCGGTGCGTCGGCCGAGGCCGGTGCGGCGAGCGCCAGCACGCGTTCCCGGCACTGCACCAGCAGTTCGCGCAGGGTCTCCATGTCTTCGCGCACTTCGGGCTCTTCGCTGCGCTCGGCGACGTCATCGGCAAGCAGGGTCATGGTCGCCAGCGGCGTGTTCAGTTCATGCGCCACCGAGGCGGCATGGGTGGCCAGGGCGACGATCCCTTCGTTGCGGGCGAAGCGTTCCCTGAGTGCCGACAGTTCCAGTTCGCGCTGTCGCAGCGCCAGCGCCAGGCGGGTGGAGAAGGTCAGCACGACCGCTGCGGAAATGAGGAAGTTGGCGACCACGCCCCAACGGTTGAGGTCCTGCGCGCGGAAATAGCCGTCCGGCAGCGGCTGGCCGAAGATGCCGCTGGCGGCGTAGCCGAGCAGGCAGGCCAGGGCCACTGCCAGTGCCCAGCGCAGGGGCAGGGCGAAGGCGGCCAGCGCGATCAGGATCAGGAACAGTGAACTGAACGGGTTGGCCATGCCGCCGCTCCAGCCCACCATCCAGGTCAGGATGATCACGTCCACCAGGATATGGCCGAATGCGGTCAGCGGGGCGGTGTCGGCCGCTTCCGGGCGAAGCTGGGTGTAGATGTTGAACAAGGTGAGCACGGCCACGCCGGCCCATAGTGGCAGCTGGGGCAACGGCAGGCCCAGCACCCAGCTGGCGACCAGGATGGTGGCGGCCTGGCCGCCTACGGCAAGCCAGCGCAGGCTGCACAGGGTACGGAGGAACGGGGCGTCGGGACCGGTCATTCATGCTCATCGTATGCGTTCACGGGCGCGCGTGCCTGCGACAATCGGCCGCAGCCGTGCCGCCGGCTGAATGCGAGTCACCCCGAATGCGGGAGCGGGCGGTAGAATGCGCCCATGCACGACGCCGTTACCCGCCCTACGCCTCCCTCAGATGCCACCTCCTGGCCCCGCCGCCAGACCCATGCCGTGCAGATCGGCGGGGTCACCGTAGGCGGAGGCAAGCCGGTAGTGGTGCAGTCGATGACCAACACCGACACCTCCGACGTGGCTTCCAGCGTCAAGCAGGTGGCCGAGTTGTGGCGTGCGGGTTCGGAAATGGTGCGGTTGACCGTCAACACCGTGGAAGCGGCTGCGGCGATCCCGCGCATTGTCGACAAGCTGGCGATGATGGGTATCGACGTGCCGCTGATCGGTGACTTCCATTACAACGGCCACCAGCTGCTGACCGCCGAACCGGCGTGTGCCGAAGCGCTGGCAAAGTACCGCATCAACCCCGGCAACGTCGGCTTCGGCAAGAAGAAGGACCTGCAGTTCGCGCAGTTGATCGAGTTTGCGATCCGCTACAACAAGCCGGTGCGCATCGGCGCCAACTGGGGCTCGCTGGACCAGGCCCTGGCGGCGAAGCTGATGGACGAGAACAGCCTGCGCGAACAGCCCTGGGATGCCGGCCGCGTGCTGCGCGAAGCGCTGATCCGCTCGGCCCTGGATTCGGCCGAGCAGGCGGTGGAACTCGGCCTGCCGCGCGACCGCATCGTGCTGTCGGCCAAGGTCAGCGGCGTGCAGGAGCTGATCGCGGTATACCGCGACCTGGCTCAGCGCTCGGATTTCGCCCTGCACCTGGGCCTGACCGAAGCCGGTATCGGCAGCAAGGGCATCGTCGCGTCGGCGGCGGCGCTGGGCGTGCTGCTGCAGGAAGGCATCGGTGACACCATCCGCATCTCGCTGACCCCGGAACCGGGCCAGTCGCGCACGCAGGAAGTGATCGTCGCCCAGGAACTGCTGCAGACCACCGGCCAACGCGCCTTCACGCCGCTGGTCACGGCCTGCCCGGGCTGCGGCCGTACCACCTCGGAGTTCTTCCAGGAGCTGGCCAAGGTGGTGCAGAACCACGTGCGCGAGAAGATGCCGCTGTGGAAGATCCACCACCCGGGGGCGGAGAACATGACCCTGGCGGTGATGGGCTGCATCGTGAACGGGCCGGGCGAGTCGCGCCATGCCAACATCGGCATCTCGCTGCCGGGCACGGGCGAAACACCCGCAGCGCCGGTGTTTGTCGATGGCGAGAAGAAGGTGACCCTGCGCGGCGACAACATCGCCCAGGAGTTCGTCGCCCTGATCGACGATTACGTCGAACACACGTATGTCCGAAGCGCCGGATAAGCCTGCAATCCTCGCTGCACCGGAATCCGCCTCCGGTTTCCGCCACTGGATGGCTCGCAATGCCTGGCGCCTGGTCCTGCTGTTCGGCGGCGTGCTGCTGCCGCTGGCTGGCTTCGTCGCCCTGGCGGACGAGGTGCACGAGTTTGAATCGTTCCATTTCGACGCGCCGCTGCTGTGGCAGATGCATGGCCTGCACTCGCCACTGCTGGACCGCTTCTTCGTGCTCATTTCCAAACTGGGCTATGAGTGGTTCCTGATCCCGGCCGACGTGCTGATCATCGGGGTGCTGCTGGGCTACCGGCGCTGGCGCGAGGCCACCTTCGTGGCGGTCAGCTTCGTCGGCTCGGCGCTGCTGAACATGGGCAGCAAGCACTTCTTCCAGCGCCAGCGCCCCAGCCTGTGGGAATCGATCGCGCCGGAATCGACGTTCAGCTTTCCCAGCGGCCACGCGATGGGCTCGATGACCCTGGCGGTGACCCTGGTACTGCTGGCCTGGAACACCCGCTGGCGCTGGCCGGTGCTGCTGCTGGCACCGGCATTCAGCCTGCTGGTCAGCGTCTCCCGGGTCTATCTGGGGGTGCATTACCCCTCCGATATCCTGGCCGGATGGTGTGCCGCGCTGGTTTGGGTGGTAGGGTGCTATCTGGTCATGTTCAGTCGCCGGCACCCTTGGCGGCATCATGGCACGCGGCCAGCGAAGGCCAGCGAAGCATCATCACAGGGGGATTGACGTGGATGCCCCGCGCGGGACGTCTACGTGATAGATCAGTTGTTTCGTTGCAGCAGGTTCTGCAAGACAGGGGGCAAGCACAACGCGCGGTACTGTGATGCGCAAGGCAGATTGCCGGGGCCGCATTCCGAACGCGCTTGCAGGGTATCGGCACCCTGCCTAGCTTGACCTGCAATGGCCGCATTCGAAGAGGTACGTGAATGACGATTCGAGTCTACCTGGTGGATGACCACGCGCTGGTCCGCACCGGGATGAAGATGATTCTGTCGGGGGAAGCCGACATCGAGGTGGTGGGCGAAGCCGAGACCGGCGAAGACGCGCTGCGTGAAGTCCGCCAGCTGCTGCCGGATGTGGTGCTGTGTGACCTGCACCTGCCGGGTGTGAGCGGCATGGAAGTGACCGAGCGCATCGTGCGCAGCCACCGCAACACCCGCGTAGTGATCGTGTCGGTGCTGGAAGATGGCCCGCTGCCGAAGCGGCTGCTCGAAGCCGGCGCGGCCGGATATATCGGCAAGGGTTGTGATGCGCAGGAACTGCTGCGCGCGGTGCGTGACGTGGCAGGTGGGCGCCGCTACCTGGGCACCAGCATCGCGCAGAATCTGGCACTGTCGACGGTGGAAGGCAACGGTTCGCCGTTCGACAGCCTGTCGCCGCGCGAGCTGGAAGTGGCGTTGCTGCTGACCCAGGGCCTGCGCCAGGAAGATATCGCGCGGCGGCTGAGCCTGAGTGCGAAGACGGTGAACACGCACAAGGCGCGGCTGTTCGAGAAGATGGGGATCCACGACAACATCGCGCTGGCGCGGATGGCCAGCCAGTACGGGTTGGTGGATCCGGCGCGGCCGCTGTAACGGGTTTCGGCCAACGGCTGAGCCCCTTGCGGTGTGCGGCAGGATTCGTGGGGTTGGCCCTGCGGAGGGATTGCGCAGGGGACGCCGTGAATCCATCCCTGGAGGCTCGGTCGCGCCATCCATGGCGCTCACGCCCCTGCGCAATCCCTCCGCAGGGCCAAGGACGGTTTTCGTGCGCCGCCACCGCGGAATGAAGAAGGAAGAGCGGGAGCGGGTCGCGCTCTGGATGCTGGTCCTGTAGAGCTGAGCCATGCTCGGCTGCTTTCCATTCCGCTGGCGTGGAGCCGAGCGTGGGCTCGGCTCTACAGCTGCGTTGGGCTCAGTGGTCGCGAACGCGCTTGATGATCTTCGCGGCGTCGGCGGCGCTGGCGCGCACCTTGTCCCATTCGCCGTTGGCAATCCAGTTGCCCGGCACCATCCACGAACCGCCGATGCAGACCACGTTTTTCTGCTCGAGGTATTCGGCGGCGGTGTTTTCGGTGATGCCGCCGGTCGGGCACAGCTTCAGGTCCGCCACCGGGCCGGCCAGTCCCTTGATCATCGCCAGCCCGCCCACGGCCGTGGCCGGGAACAGCTTGCACACGCGGAAGCCGCGGGCGTAGAGCGACAGCAGCTCGGTCGGCGTGGCCGCACCCGGCACCACCGGCAGCGGCGCAGCAGCCAGTGCATCGGCCAGCGCTGGCGGCGTGCCCGGGGTCACCAGGAAGTCCGCGCCCGCATCGATCGACTGCTGCATCTGCTCCACGGTCAGCACCGTGCCTGCACCCACCACCACATCGGGCAGCTCGCGCTTGAGCATCGCCAACGCTTCCATCGCCACCGGCGTACGCAGCGTCAGCTCGATCGCCGGCAAACCACCGTCCAGCAGCGCCGCACTGACCGCCCGCGCCTGGTCCAGCGTATGAACCGTCACCACCGGCAGGATGCCCGCCGCATGCAACAGCTCCGCCGCCTTCACCTGATGTTGTTCGATACCCATGCTTTTGCCCTTGCCTTTGCTCTTCTTGATTCAGTGGCCGCAGCGCAGATGACGCGCCGGGAATTGTCCAAGGGCAGTGGAGCGCCCTGGCCGGGACCGTGAGCGGCATGGATGCCGCGATCGAGCCCCCATGGATGGGTTTACGGCGTGTCCCGGCCAGGGCGCTCTACTGCCCAGGCCGGGAAGCCTGCCGCGGCTTTTCGCTTCAGGCGTCTTTCGCCTCATGCGGCGCTGCCGCCGCCGCGGCATCATGCCCCAGCTCGTACTCCGCGTCGTACTCCCACGGCCCGCCATCGGCCGCCGCCGGACCGCACGAAATCGACATCGCTCCCTGGTCGGCCGGGCCCACCACGCGACGGTTGACCGCGAACAGATTGCGGCCCAGGTCATGCGCGGCCGGCGCAGTGTTCGGAGCCAGCGGACGCGCCGCCCATTCGGCCGGGTCCACCAGCACCTCCAGCGTGCCGGCCTCGCCGTCCAGCCGGATCATGTCGCCTTCGCGGACCTTCGCCAGCGGGCCGCCGCGCGCCGCTTCCGGCGTCACGTGGATCGCCGCCGGAATCTTGCCCGAGGCGCCGGACAGGCGACCGTCGGTGACCAGCGCCACGCGTCGGCCCTGGTTCTGCAACAGGCCCAGCAGCGGCGCCAGCGAATGCAGTTCCGGCATGCCGTTCGCACGCGGGCCCTGGTAACGCACCACCGCCACGAAATGCTCGGGCAGCAGGCCACCGGCGTGCAGCTTGTTCAGCACCTGCGGTGCATCGACCACCACGGCCGGTGCTTCGATCGTGCGGTACTGCGGCTTCACCGCCGACAGCTTGATCAGCGACTTGCCCAGGTTGCCGCGCAGCAGCCGTAGGCCACCCTGGTGTTCGAACGGATTGTCGACGCCACGCACCACCTCGTCATCGGCGCTGCGTTCCAGGCCCGGCAGATAAACCAGTTGGCCGTCGCGCAGCTGGGGTTCGCGGGCGTAGTCGGCCATGCCGCCACGGGCCACGCTGACCAGGTCGCCATGCATCAGGCCGGCCTTGATCAGCTCGCCGAACACGAACGCCGGGCCACCGGCGGCGGCGAAGCGGTTCACGTCGGCCTCGCCGTTCGGGTAGACGCGGGCCAGCAGCGGAATCAGCTGCGACAGCTCGTCGAAGTCGTCCCAGGTCAGCACGATGCCGGCCGCACGCGCCACCGCGATCCAGTGGATGGTGTGGTTGGTCGAACCGCCGGTGGCCATCAGCGCGATGACCGCGTTGATGATCGCGCGCTCGTCGATGATCCGGCCCAGCGGACGGAAGTCATCGCCCAGCGCAGTGATGTCCAGTGCACGTTCGGTCGCTTCGCGGGTAAGAGCGTCGCGCAGCGGGGTGCCCGGATTGACGAACGACGCGCCCGGCAGCTGCACGCCCATCGCTTCCAGCAGCACCTGGTTGGAGTTGGCCGTGCCGTAGAAGGTGCAGGTGCCGGCGCCGTGGTAGGAGGCCGACTCGGCTTCCAGCAGTTCTTCACGGGTGGCTTCGCCGGCGGCATAGCGCTCGCGAACTTCCGCCTTCTGCTTGTTGGGTATGCCCGGGGTCATCGGGCCGGCCGGCACGAACACCGCCGGCAGGTGGCCGAAGGCCAGTGCGCCGATCAGCAGCCCCGGCACGATCTTGTCGCAGACACCGAGGTAGACGGTGGTATCGAACATGTCGTGGCTGAGCCCGATCGCCGTCGCCTGCGCGATCACATCGCGCGAGAACAGCGACAGCTCCATGCCACCACGGCCCTGGGTGACGCCGTCGCACATCGCCGGCACACCGCCGGCCACCTGCGCGGTGGCGCCCAGCTCGCGGGCGATCTGGCGGATCTGCTCGGGATAGGTCTCGAACGGCTGGTGCGCCGACAGCATGTCGTTGTAGGCGGTGATGATGCCAAGGTTCGGTGTCACCCCACCGCGCAGGCGGCTCTTGTCGGTGCCGCCACAGGCGGCGAATCCGTGGGCGAGGTTGCCGCAGCTCAGGCGGCTGCGGAACGGGCCTTCGCGCAGGGAGGCGTCGATCGCGGCCAGATAGGCGGCGCGCGAGGCCGCGCTGCGGCGGATGACGCGCTCAGTGATGGCTTGCAGTTGCGGATGGAGGCTCATTGGCTACCGGCGTTCGTGGTGGCGAGAGGCAAGCGGCGGCGTGGCGCCGCCGCCGACATCAATCAGCCCAGTGGACGCGCAGGCGCGCGCCTTCCAGGTTGATTGCATTGAGGATCGGGTACTGCTGGGGGTCATTGCTGTCCAGTGCCTGGCGCAGTACCTGCAGCTTCTGCTTGCCGCGCAGCAGCAGCAGACGCTGGCGGCACTGGCGCAGGCCGTGCGGGGTCAGGGTGATGCGCAGCGGCCACTGGTTCGCGCCCGGGCAGCCGGTGGCATCCAGTGCCGCATAGGGCAGGGTGCTTTCCAGTGCACGGGCCAGGTCCTTCGAACCCGGGAACAGCGAGGCGGTGTGGCCATCGTTGCCCATGCCCAGTGCCACCAGGCTGGGTGGCTGGCTGTGCTGGGCCTGCAGGTTGGCGGTGTAGACGCACTCCGTCAGCGGCTTGCCGATCCGCACCAGCGGATCGAAGTGCGCACCCTCGGCACGCTTGAGCAGGTGCTCGCGCACCAGCCAGGCGTTGCTGTCGCGATCCTGCGGCGACAGCCACCGCTCATCGGCCAGGCTCACTTCCACCCGGTCCCAATGCACGTCCAGTTCGGCCAGTGCCTGGTATACCGGCGCCGGCGTGGTGCCACCGGAGAGCAGGATGCGGGCCCGGCCCACCTCATTGATGTCGTGGTTGAGGGTCTGCGCCATTTCGGCGGCCACCGCCTCGATCCAGCCATCGGCGTCGCCGTGCTGGATGAACTCGATGCGGTCGTCGTGGAAGGTGGGGCTCATGCGGCAACTCCTGGTGCGTCACGTTCGGCGTCGGCAGCATAGGCGGCAGCGCCCAGCAGTCCGGCGTGGGGATGCATCACGGCAAGCGATGGCACCCTCGCCATGATCGAAGAGAACCGCCCCTTGTGTTCGAAGCGCTGGCGGAAGCCGGAGTGCTGCAGTGAATCGAGCATCTTCGGGGTCAGGCCGCCCGTCAGGAACACGCCGTCCCAGGCGCCCTGGGTCAGTACCAGATCGCCGGCGATGGCGCCGAACACCGCGCAGAACACGTCCACGGTGCGCATTGCCTGCGGATCACCGTGCAGGGCACGCGCGGTCACGTCTACCGGCTGCAGCTGGCCGGGGTCGATGCCGGCCATCTCGCACACGGCGCGATGGATGTTGACCAGCCCGGGTCCGCAGATCAGGCGTTCGTTGGAGACGCGGCCGAACTGCTCGGAGAGGATTTCCAGGATGCGGATTTCTTCCGGTGTGCCCGGTGGGAAACTGACATGACCGCCTTCGGTTTCCAGCGGATAGCAGCGGCCGTGGCGCATGATCAGGCCACCGACGCCGAGCCCGGTACCGGGCCCGATCACCGCGTAGTTGCGCGGCTGTCCCGGCTTGCCCGGTACCCAGGCGGCGCCGCCGACCTGGACGACGTCCTCGGGCTGCAGCAGCGAAATCGCCATCGCCTGTGCGGCGAAGTCGTTGATCAGGTGCAGCTCGTCGAACCCCAGCATCGCGGCGGTGCGGCTGCGCGAGATCACCCACGGATGATTGGTGATGCGCGCCTCGTCACCGTCGACGCGGCCGGCCACTGCGAACACGCCGCGGCTGGCCGCAGCGCCGATCTGCTCCAGGTGGTGGCGCGCGGCATCACCCAGCGACGGGAATTCCGCCACCGCGTACTCGCGGATGCTCTCCTTGAGCAGCGGCGCGTCCTGCGAGGTGTCGGCCAGGGCGAAGCGGGCATTGGTGCCGCCGATGTCGGCAACCAGCACCGGCTGCGAGATGGCACTCATGCCGAGGCCCCGCTGTCCGGCGCGTCCACGCCCTGCGGCAGGAACTCGCCTGCATTGCTCGGGCCCCACTGGCCAGCAGGATACGGTTCCAGCGGCAGCTTGGCCTCCTTCCAGGCGTCGGCAACGCTGTCGATCCAGGCCCACGCTGCGCGCACTTCGTCGTCGCGCACGAACAGCGTGTGGTTGCCGTTGAAGGCATCCAGGAACAGGCGTTCGTAGGCGATGCGGCGGTGCAGGCCGGTCGGCACCGACAGTTCCAGTTCCAGCGGATGCAGTTCCAGGGCACCCCATTCCGGGCCGGCCAGGCTGCTCATCAGGCCCAGTTCGATGTTTTCCTGCGGCTGCAGCTGGAACACCAGGCGGTTCGGCGCGGCCTGCGCGCGCTGCGGGCGCTCGAACAGCCAGTGGGTGACCGGCTTCAGCGTGACCACCACGCGGGTGGTGCGCTCGGGCAGGCGCTTGCCGGTGACCAGGTGGAACGGCACGCCGCTCCAGCGCCAGTTGTCGATATGCGCGGTGACACCGGCGAAGGTTTCCACGTCGCTGCCTTCCGGCGGCTGGTAGGCCTGGGCCGGCTGGCCATTGATGGTGCCGGCGGTGTAGCGGCCACGGATGCTGTCACGCGCGGCGTGCCTGGCATCGAGCGGGCGCAGGGCGCGCAGCACCTTGACCTTCTCGTCGCGGATGCGATCGGCTTCCAGCGATGCCGGCGGTTCCATCGCCACCATGCACAGCAGCTGCAGGATGTGGCTCTGCACCATGTCCCGCAGCGCGCCGGAGCGGGCGTAATAGGCATCGCGGCCATCCACGCCTTCGCTTTCGGCCACCAGGATGTGCACCGATTCGATGTAGTTGCGGTTCCACACCGCTTCCAGCAGCGTGTTGCCGAAGCGCAGTGCGATCAGGTTCTGCACCGCGGCCTTGCCCAGGTAGTGGTCGAGGCGGAACACGCGGTCCTCGTCGATCCACTGGCCGATGGTGCTGATGATTTCCTCGGCGCTCTCGCTGTCGCTGCCGATCGGCTTCTCCAGCATCAGGCGTGCCGGCGCGGCGAGGGCGCCGCCCTTGGCCAGGCCTTCGCAGGTGGAGATGTACAGGCCCGGCGGAATGGCCAGGTAGCTGACGCACTTGCGGTGCACCAGGTCGGAGACGGCGGCGGCAACCGAGTCGACATCGCGCAGGTCCACCGAACGGTAGTCGATGCGGCGCAGCAGGGCAGCGATGTCGTCCTGCGTGGCCATCGGCATGGCCTGCTGCAGGCGCGGCCGGAGGATGTCATGGAAAGCTTCGGTGTCATGCCCGGACAGGGCCAATGCGCGGATGCGGAAGTCCTCCGGCAGCAGGCCGTCGCCAAGCAGGCGAAGCAGCGAAGGGAACAGGTAGCGCTGGGCCAGATCACCTGTGGCACCGAACAGGAAGAGGGTGTCGTGCATCGCTCGAGTTTCAGATCCGGGTGACATCGTTGTCAATCGCTTCATGGCTGGGTTCGGGGGACATCCGCGCAACTGCCTGTCCGAGGTTCGTCAGGGGCGATCTCCGGTGTTGCGGAAGATCGTTCCATTCGAAACCACTACCTCGGCGGAACCTTCGTTCAACCGCCGACGCAGATCGGTGCGCACCGATCATCGGATAGTGCCACGTGAAAACGTTTACATGGCAGAATGGGCAACTGTATTCGATTGCAGTGCTCGCCGTCATGCGGCAGGCGCGCAATCATCACTGCCATCGGGAGGGCCGAGGCAGTCCCAAAAGACAGCCCGGCTTCGGGCGGACCGGATAGGTGATATGGCAAAAGTGCAGTTGCAGGGTGTGCGCAAGGTCTATGACAACGGCCAGGTCGCGGTGAAGGACGCCACCTTCGAGGTCGCCGATGGCGAGCTGATGGTGCTGGTCGGACCGTCCGGCTGTGGCAAGTCGACCCTGTTGCGGATGGTGGCCGGCCTTGAAGAGATCAGCGGTGGCACGCTGACCATTGGTGATCGCGTGGTCAACGACGTGGCGCCGAAGGATCGCGACATCGCCATGGTGTTCCAGAGCTACGCGTTGTACCCGCACATGACCGTGGCCGAGAACCTGGCCTTCGGCCTGAAGCTGCGCGGGCATGACAAGGCGACCATCGACAAGCGCATTGCCGAGGCGGCGCAGACGCTGGGCCTGACCGAGATGATGGACAAGCTGCCCAAGGCGATGTCCGGTGGCCAGCGTCAGCGCGTGGCACTGGGCCGGGCGCTGGTGCGCGAGCCGGCGGTGTTCCTGCTCGACGAGCCGCTGTCCAACCTCGACGCCAAGCTGCGTCACAGCGTGCGTACCGAGATTGCGCAGCTGCACCGGAAGCTGGGCACCACCATGATCTACGTGACGCACGACCAGGTTGAAGCGATGACCCTGGGTCAGCGCATCGTGGTGCTGAAGGACGGCATCATCCAGCAGATCGATACGCCGATGGCGCTGTACGACCGCCCGGCCAACCTGTTCGTGGCTGGTTTCCTCGGCAGCCCGGCGATGAACGTGCTGCGTGGCACGCTGCAGGGCGATGCCGGTGGCGTGACCGTGGTCGACGGCCAGTGGCGTGCACCGCTGGGCCAGGCCACGATCGATCCGGCATGGCTGCAGAAACCGATCGCGGTGGGCGTGCGCCCGGAGCACCTGCAACCGGCTGCTGCCGATGATGCGCACGCGTTCATCGCGCGCATTGAGGGCATCGAACCGGTCGGCAACGAGATCTTCGTCAACCTCAGCAGTGGCCAGCATGCGCTGACCATGCGCGTGGCACCGCAGGCGTTGCCTGCGGTGGGCGATGACATCCGCGTGGCGATCCACCCGCAGGGCCTGCATTTCTTCAACGCAGAGAGCGGCGAGCGCCTGTAACGGGTAGCGCCGGCCGCTGGCCGGCAACCTCAACCGTGAATGTTTGCCGGCCCGCGGCCACGATCCGGATCGTGGCTGCGGCGTTGCTCACTTCAGGTTCTGCTCGAACAGCTTGAGGATGCGCTTGTACTGGTCCAGCCAGGAATCGGCGCACCACCGGAACGCCCAGGGATTCCCCGGCATTGCCGGCCAGCGGCCGGCACTACCATGGTGACGCACGCGGAGTGTCGTTTTGCTGCAGTGGATCACGCCGCTGTGGCGTGCCGGAGCGCTATCGTGCGCTCAGACGGCCTTGCGGATCGGGGGGATGCATGCCGGTAGTGCTGGCGCTGCTGTATGTGCTGTGCCATGGGCTGGTGCTGGCCCTGTGGCCCGGTCCCGCCGGGGCGGGTTCCTTCGTTTTCCTGACCGGCGCCCCGCTGCTGGCTGCGGTCGCCTGCCTGTGGCGGGCCCGCCGCGACCGCGCGGCACTGGGGTGGCGCGCCACGGCGCTGGCCCTGCTGCTGTGGGCCGGCGGCATGGCGTTCAACATGATTGATGCCCTGGGCGCCGGGCGTGCCGATTTCACCCCGCGCGCAAGCCTGTTCCTTTACGTGCTTTACGGTGTGCCCCTGGTGTTCATCCTGGCCCGGGCGCGCCGGGAACGGGTCAGCATCAGCCTGATCGATGCGGCGATGGCGGCGCTGTTGGGCGTGCTGTTCTTCGTGCACGCGCAGTCGTTTGCCGCCCGCGTTGACATCGACGACCACGCGCTGGCCAACATGCAACGCATGTTCGATATCCAGAACCTGTGTATCGCCGCGTTCGCCGTGGTGCGATGGCTGGCCGGCGACGTGCCCGAACGGCGCAGGTTCTTCCGTGCACTGGCGTTGTACGCACTGGCCTATCTGCTGGTGGCCTACTACATCAACCACTACACCTCCGATGATGCGTTCGGTGCGTTCAACGACCTGCTGATCGACGTCCCTTTTCTGCTGATCGCCTGCCTGGCGCTGGACACGGCGCCGGACACAGGCACCACGGCACACCCGCGGCTGGCGAGGACGGTGCAGGCCGCCGGTCCGATCATCCTGCCGTTGCTGCTGCTGGTGGTCGGCACGCTGGTGGTCGATCATGCGCGGCCGTTGGCCGTCGCGGGCTTCGTCGTAGCCACCCTTGGTTTCGGCCTGCGCAGCGTCCTGCTGCAGACCGATCTGCTGGAGCGTCAGGCGGCGCTGGATCAACTGGCGCGGCAGGATGGCCTCACCGGCGTGGCCAATCGCCGCGAGTTCGATGCGCGGCTGACCTCCGAGTGGAATCGCGCGCGGCGCAGCGGCACCGAGCTGGGCCTGCTGCTGGTGGATATCGACCACTTCAAGGCCTTCAACGACCGGCACGGCCATCCGGCCGGTGATCGTTGCCTGCAGGCGGTGGCCGGGGTGCTGAAGGGCGTCGCAGTTCGCGGCGGTGACAGCGTTGCGCGTTATGGCGGTGAAGAATTCGCTGTCATCGTGCCTGGAAGCCCACTGTCGGGCGTGCTGGCGCTGGCCGAGCGCCTGCGCGAAGCGGTCGAAGCGCTGCCATTGCCGGAAGGCCCGGTCAGCATCAGCGTCGGCGTGGGTTACCTGCATCCGCCGGCGCTGGCCAGTGCCGATCAGTTGCTGGCAGACGCCGATGCCGGCCTGTATGCCGCCAAGCGGGCTGGCCGCAACCAGGTGGTCCTGCACGCACACGTGCTGGATGACGAGGGCAACGCGCACGGAACGATGGACTGCTGAGCGGACCAGCCCATGGCGTGCCGCCCGTCCAGGGACATCGCACTGGGTAGTGCCGGCCGGTGGCCGGCATCTCCTCGGTTGCCGGCCAGCGGCCGGCACTACCACGGCGTGGCCTCAACGCACGTCGCGCAGTTCCCAGTGGCTGCCGGCCAGCAGGCGCAGGCGCTGCTTGAACACATCGCTGTCGATGCGGGTGGTGGCGACCAGGTTGATGCGCAGATCCTTCTGTTCGCCGGTCACGGTGGCCTCCGGATCGGTCACGCCCCATTGCGGTTCCACCGCATCCGGGTCGGGTTGCTTGGCCTTCCAGCGCTCGAACAGCGCGCCGCTGCGCAGCGCGTCCTGCAGTTCCTCGGCGAAGCCGGCGGCGCCCTGCGAATGGAAGGACAGGTCAGGGTCGTTGCCGCGGGCCTTGGAGGGATCGGGCAGGCTGATGTGGTACTGCGCAGGCATGGCGTTCTCCTTGAAGTGCGGCAAGACTGGCACAACCGCAGTGGAATCGATGTGCAGATTCCGGCCGTGGCCAGCGCTCATTCGAACCGATGCGGCCCATCGGCGAAGCCTACGGTGACCGCGCCCTTGCCGACGTTGACCATGCCGGTCAGGCTCATCACCGATTCGTACACGGTCACGCCATGGGTGGCGCAGACCTCTTTCAGCTGTGCGTAGCCGGGCAGCGTGCGCAGCTCGTCCAGTTCTCCGCCGTAGCTGACGCACACCGTCGGTGTCATCAGCCCGGCACGCACGCGCTGGCCGACCACCGCGAACAGCTTCTGCACGGCATTGTCGAAGCCCTTGATCTTGGCCACCGGCCCGGTCTCGCCGCGGTAGCCGTGCAGCACCGGCTTGATGTCCAGCGCGCTGCCCAGCGCCGCACTGAGCAGGCCGACACTGCGGTCGCCCTTGTGCCGTGCGCGCGCACGCATGTAGTACAGATCACGGGTGACCATATAGCCGTGCACGTTGCCGGACAGTTCCTCCAGCCGCTCGCGGATCTGCTGCACGCTGGCGTTGCTCTCGCGCAGGCGCACGGCTTCCACCGCCGTAACCGCCTGCGCGGCGAACAGGTTCTGGGTATCGAGCACGCGCAGCGCGAACGGTGAGTTGTAGCCTGCCGCCTGGCGCACCGGCTTGTAGTCGTTGAGGATGGCGAAGCTGGCCTGCAGCGCGTTGTCATGGATCGGGCTGCGGGTCTTGGTGATGGTCATGCAGAACACGTGGTCGTAATCGATCACCAGCTGCTGCAGGAACAGGTCGCGGATCTGGTTGACGCTGAAGGGAATGGTTTCCGCCTCGGCGCCGTGTTCGGCCACGTGCGCGTGCAGGAAGCTCAGCGTGGCCTGCTCATCGCGGTGATCGGCCAGCACGGCTTCGCCGATGCGGACGGTGATCGGCAGCAGCACGATGTTGTGCTCGGCAATGAAGTCCTGCGGCAGGTCGCAGGCCGAGTCGACGACGATTCCGATGCGCATCCGCGGCTCCCCTCCAGGGCGGTTGTAGGTTCGGAAACGTGAAATCTATCTCAAATTCTGGCGTGGCGCGCGAGGGAAATGCGCCAGGCCCTGTTCAGCGACTGCGCTGCACGGCCACCGGAAGTTCGGCCAGGCGCTGCCACTCGGGCTGCTGCAGCAGGGCGGGATCGGCCAGCACGGCGGCCATCAACGGATGGGCGTCGTTGCCCCAGAACAGTTCGTCATCGATGGCCAGGGTTGGTACGCCGAACACGCCGGCAGCAATGGCGGACTCGGTGTTCCTCCGCAGCTGCTCCTTGGCCGCGGGGGCCGCGATGGCGCTGGCGACATCCTCGATCCCCAGCCGCGCAGCCGGTTCGCGCAGGGCCTCGGCGCTATCGGCGGCATTGCCGTCGCGCCAGATCCAGTCGAACAGCACGTCCACCGCCTGCACGGCGCCACCGGCGGCCAGGCACAGCCGCAGGGCAGACAACGGGTTGAACGGGTGGCCCGGCGGGAACCGCAGCGGTGTTCCTTCGGCCTGCGCAGTCCACAGCAGCTGACGGTACATGAAGCGGCGCTTGGCCGGAATCTCGGCCGGCCCGAGGTTGCCCAGGTGATGCAGCACGGCACCGAAGGCGATCGGCACGGTCTGGATCTGTGCGAACTGGGGTAGCTGCTTCAGCTTCTGCCAATGCAGGTAGGAATAGGGCGAGACGAAGTCGAAGTACCAGCGCAGGGTGGCCATGCAGGTTTCCTTGAATAACTGGAGGTCAGGGCTGCGCGTTGCGCTGCAGGTAGCGGTCGCGCAGTTCGGTCTGGCGCGAGCGCATCGGCATCGCCCGGCCGCCCAGCCAGACCTGTTCGGCATAGTGCGCCACGTCCAGCGGGTCGCCCTCCCACAGCACCAGGTCGGCACGCTTGCCCGGCTCGATGCTGCCGATCTGGTCGGCCACGCCGAACGCCTGCGCCGGCACCCGGGTCAGGCCGGCCAGGCCGTCGGCCCAGGGCAAACCGTTGGCCACGGCATTGCCGGCCAGCTGGCGCATCTTGCGGGCGTTGTGCGAGGCGTCGCCACGCTGCACGAACGAGACCGCCACGCCGGAACGTTGCAGGCGTGCCGCATTTTCCAGCGTGGCGCCGATCTGGTCGAAGCTGGCCGGCAGGTTGGACAACACATCGACGAACACCGGTACCTGTGCGGCGGCCAGCTCCGGCGCCAGCTGCCAGGCTTCGCTGCCACCGGCGATGGCGATCTTCACCTTTTCGCGGGCGGCCCAGCGCAGCAGCTGGCGAATGTCCGCCGCGCGGTCCACCTCCACCACGATGCGGCCGTGCCCGGCCAGGTAGCGGCTGAGCGTGCGGCGCCCGGCCGGCGTCAGCAGCGCGTGCGGTGAGTCCGCGGCAACCTGGCCACGCGCCTCGTCCACCATCTGCTGCAGCAGCATCCATTGCGCTGCACGCGACTGCCCGGTCAGCTCCACTGCGGCCGACCCCAGGCGCAGGAACAGCGCGCGCGGCCCGAGGGGATCGGCGCTGCCGTCCAGCCGCATCACGCCACCCTGGCCTGCAACGAAGCCGCCGCCGGTGGCCGCCCCCAGGGCGGTGAAGCCGATGCCGTCCAGGCGTGCCACCGGGATCAGCACCGAGGCCGGGTTGTACGCCAGGGTGACATCGAACTCGGGGCGCAACGGTTGTTCGCCGATCTTCAACGTGCTGTCGACCGTGCTCGCTTCACCGGAGACCTCTTCGATGCCGATCTCGGTGATGCCCCCGAACAGCGCCGGTGTCAGCGGGCGGCCATCGGCCTCGACCACGCTGGCCCCGGCCGGGGCGGACAGCCCGCTGCCGACTGCGCGGATGATCCCGCCCTGCACCAGCACATCGGCGTGCTTCAGGCTGCCGCGCGTGCTGGCCGTATGCACGGTCGCGTTGCGCACCAGCAGGTCCTGCGCCTGCGCGGATGCGGAGAGGCAGGCCAGCACCATGACCGTAGCGCCGAGCCATGCCCGGCGACGCTTGTTCAACGCGCCCATCAGTGCACCTCCTGGCCAAGCTGGAAGTCGGAACGTGGCGTGGCCGCAGGTGCGCTGCGGTCGTACAGGCGGCGGCCGTCGATGAAGACCTGCTCGGCCAGCGCGTACGAGCTGAAGGGGTTGCCGTTCCACACCACCACGTCGGCCATCTTGCCCGCCTCCAGAGTGCCGGTCTGGCCTTCGATGCCCAGCGCCTTGGCGGCGTTGGCAGTCATCCAGGTGATGGCGTGCTCGGGGGGGATCTCCGGCATGTGGGCGCGGCGCGCGGCGGCGATCACCTTGGCCGCTTCCTGGTTCAGGCGCTGGATGCCTTCGGGTGAATCGGAATGGACGATGGCGCAGCTGTTCTTCGGCCGGTCGACCAGCGCGATGTTCTCCGGAATACCGTCGAAGGCTTCCATTTTGAAGCCCCACCAATCGGCCCAGAGTGCACCGCAGACGCCGTCGGCGGCCAGCCGGTCGGCCAGCTTGTAGGCCTCCACGCCGTGGTGGAAGGCGGCCACCTTGAAGCCGAATTCCTTGGCCAGGTCGAGCATGGTGGCCATCTCGTCGGCGCGGTAGCAATGGATATGCACGCGGATGTCGCCCTCGATCGCACCGGCCAGCGTGTCCAGCTTGAGATCGCGCTTGCCGCCAGCATCACCGGCGCTGTCGCCCTTGTCGCTGCCGAACCAGCTCCTGCGCTTGGCCGGCTTCGGTTTGTTCTTGGCGATGTAGTCGGCGGCATCGATGAAGGCGGCGCGGTAACCGGCAACGTTGCCCATCCGCGTGGCCGGAGCGACGCCCTTGCCTCCGCCGTACACCCGCTTCGGGTTCTCGCCGCAGGCCATCTTCAGTCCCCACGGTGCGCCGGGAAACTTCATCGCCTGGTAGGTGATGGCGGGGACGTTCTTCAGGGTCACACCACGACCACCGACCAGGTTGGCCGAGCCCGGCAGCACCTGCATGCTGGTCACGCCGCCGGCCAGTGCGGTGGCGAAACCCGGGTCCTGCGGCCACACCGAGTGCTCGGCCCAGACGTTGGCGGTGACCGGCGCGGTCATCTCGTTGCCGTCGCTGTGCGCGCCGACGCCCGGGCTGGGGTACACGCCCAGGTGCGAGTGCACGTCGATCAGGCCGGGTGTGACCCACTTGCCCTGCGCATCGATGCGGGTGACACCGGCATCGGCCTGCAGCTGGCGGCCGACGGCAACGATGCTGCCCTCGCGCAGCAGCACGTCGGCGTTGTCCAGGCGCTGGCCGGTGCCGGTCAGCACGGTGGCGTTCTGGATCAGCACCGGTGCATCGGGGTGTGCCTGGTAGGTGCTGGGGTAGGGATCGGCGACGAAGCGCGAGGCGCCCACCGCCGGTGCCGTGCTCAATGAAACCAGCGCCAGTGCCACCCCGGTGCGCAACAACGTCGATGCCATGCAGTTCCCCTCGCCAGAAACATGAATCCACCGACGCTAGCCGGGGCCGGTGTGGCTTGCCAAGTGACCTTGGACAGGGGCGTGGGGGGTAGGAATTTTCTGATGGAGGATTTGTGAAGGAAATATTAACGTTGGATGAAGCAATGGGCTGATTACGTCTTGCGCTGACCTGTGTCACCAGCTTACGCACCTGCTCCAACGAGGGAGCCGGGCCCGTACCTCTCATGGAATCAAGGACGCAACCGATGACTGCTGCAAAGCTCCGCCGTTCGACCGTTTCGCGCCGTTCCTTCCTCCCCTCGCCGCTGGCGTCGGCCATTGTCGGTTCGTTGCTGGTGGCCACCGCACTGCCGGTACTGGCCCAGGACAGTGACGACGCCCTGGCCCGTTACCAGCTGCAGCGCAGCCTGCAGTCGGCGTTCGCCGCGCAAAGCGGGGTGAGCACCTCCGCTCCCGCGATGATCGCTCCCTCGGTAGCGATTCCGGTGGCGGCGCTGGCTCCCAGCGCCGGTGCTTCCGCGGAGCCGGTCATGGGCAAGCCCGGCGACGCTGCGAGCTGGCGTACCAGTGAATTCGAACTCGACTGGGGCCTGGCTGCGATCAATGCCGACGTGGCCTATGCGCGCGGGCTGACCGGTGCGGGCATCCGCCTGGGCGTATTCGACAGTGGCACGGGTCTGGACCATCCGGAATTCGCCGGCAAGGACAACCGCAGCATCCGCATCGCCGATCTGATGGCTGACGGCACGCGCTGCACCAACACCACCGCAGTGCGTGGGCCGGCGGCCTGCTTCGCCAGTGATGGCGATGACGTCCAGATCAGCTATGTCGGGTACAACGCCAACGTGCCCGACAACATCCGCAGGATCATCGAGTCGGGCCCCTATGTGCAGCCGGGGATGCAGTTCGAGATCCATGGCACACACGTTGCTGGCACCATCGCGGCGAACCGGGACGGAAGCGGCATGCACGGTGTGTCCTTCGGTTCGGACCTGACCGTTGGCCGGCTGTTCTCCGACAGCATCCGCGAGTGGCAGCGCACGGCGACTGGCTACTCGGTCGTGACACTGGGCGCGATCGGCCCGAAAGTCAGCGCCTTCCAGGACCTGTATGCCCAGATGAACGCGCAGGGCGTGCGTGCCATCAACCATAGCTGGGGCCTGGTCACGGAACCGACAACAGCGACGGACATGGACGCGATCTACAACGACCCGGACGACCGCCAGTACCTGAACACCTTTGCCGACGGATCGCGTGCGCGCGGGATGATCCAGGTGTGGGCGGCCGGCAATACCAGTTCGGTCATTCCGACGCCTGCGCAGAGTCCCATCGCCGGCCTCTACGCCACGCTGCCGCGCGCATTCGCCGACATCGAGCCGTACTGGTTGAGCGTGGTCAACGTCGGTACCAATCTGACCCTGAGCAATCGTTCCAACAAGTGCGGCCTGAGTGCCAACTGGTGCCTTGCCGCACCGGGTTCGGACATCGTATCGACCGCCTATGGTGATGATTCCAGCCTGGCCGGCAGCGTCGGCATCGACGCCAACGGCAACGTCAGCCTGGACATCCAGCAGCGCGTGCCTACCTATGGCTATGCGCTGCTGAGTGGAACCTCCATGGCCGCGCCCCACGTCACCGGCGCGCTGGGCCTGCTGTTTGAACGCTTCCCCTATCTGGACAGCGCTCAGGTGCGCGATGTGCTGCTGACCACGACCACCGATCTGGGCGCGCCCGGCATCGACGACATCTACGGTTGGGGCCTGTTGAACCTGGCCAAGGCCATCGACGGTTACGGTTCGCTGCGCGTGGACACCGACGTGGTGATGAACCAGCGTGCCGGTGGCCTGAAAGTGTGGGAAGGCGATGCCTGGGACAACTGGACCAACGACATCGGCGGCCCCGGCAAGCTGACCAAGAGCGGCATCGGCTGGCTGCGCTTGAGCGGCGACAACAGCTTCAACGGTGCGCTGGTGCGCGAGGGCGTGCTCGAACTGGATGGCGTCAATACGCTCACCGGAGCGGTGGACGTGGCCGGCGGCAGCTTCCTGCTCAATGGCACGTTGAAGAACACTGCGCTGAACAGCCAGGGGGGCGCCAGCCACATCAACGCACGCGGTGTGCTGGATGGCTCCGACCTGAACGTCAACGGTGGCGTGGTCATCTTCGACGGCGTGCAGCGCGGCGCCCACACCTCGGTGGCCGCGCAGGGGACGTTCGAATTGAACGGAAGGCTGGAAAACAGCGCGTTGACCAGCCTGGGCAACAGCCGTGTGAATGCAGGCGGGTTACTCGCAGGCTCCGACCTGACCGTCAACGGTGGCGTGCTGTCGTTCAACGGCACGCAGAGCGGTGGTCACACCCTCGTTGGCCGCAACGGCACACTGAAGGGCATCGGCCAGCTGGGCGATACCACCGTGGCCGGTATCGTTGCACCGGGCAACTCGATCGGCACGCTGACCATCAACGGCGACTACGTGCAGACCGCCACCGGTGTGTACCAGGCCGAGCTGGCCCCGGGCGGGCACAGTGACCAGTTGCGCGTCACCGGTACCGCCACCCTGGGCGGCACCCTGATCGCCCTGCCGGAAGCGGGCACCTATTACCTGGGTGAGCAGTTCAACTTCATCCGTGCCGAGGGCGGAATCCGCGGCCAGTTCGCCACCACCGACTTCAGTGCGTTCTCGCCGTTCCTGAAATTCGGGCTGTCCTATGGCACCGGTGGCGCGCGCATTGAAGTCACCCGTGGCAATCCGCTCGCCAGTGCCGCCAGTACCGACAACCAGCGCGCGGTGGCCACTGTGGCCGACCGGCTGGCGGTCAACCAGGGCCTGCCGCGCCCACTGACCCTGCTGTTCCCTCAACAGGTAGGCGCTGCACTGGACGGCCTCAGCGGCGAGCTGCATGCGGCCACCGCGATGGCCCTGGTCGAGGGCAGCCGCTACGTGCGTGATGCCGCACTGTCGCGCCGCGTCGGTGTGCGCGCGCCGGGAGCAGACAGCGACGCCGCCACGGGGGTCTGGGTACAGGCCATCGGTGGCAGCACCACGCTGGACGGCAATGGCAACACCGCACGCACCGAAGCCAACAGCAGCGGCCTGCTGGTAGGCGTGGACCGCGAGATCAACGGCTGGCAGGTGGGCATGCTGGCCGGTACCGGCCGTACCGATGCCAAGCAGCAGGAAGGACGCCGTGCGCGTGCCAAGGTCGACAATACGCACCTGGGGGCCTATGCCAGTCACGATTGGGGCGCCTTCGGCCTGCGGGGTGGCCTGGCCTGGAGCGAGCATGAGGTGAAGAGCACCCGCGAGCTGGCCTTCTCCGGTTACAGCGATACGCTGGCGGCACGCTATGACGGCCGCACCCGCCAGGCGTTCGTCGAGGCGAGCTACCGCTTCGGCGGCCGCGAGGCGGGGTTGGAACCTTACCTGCAGCTCGCACGTGTGGAAGTGGACATGAAGCGCGTCAACGAACGCGGCGGTGCGGCTGCACTGCAGGGTGAGGTGGACGATCTGCGTACCACCGTGGCCACGGCCGGCCTGCGTTTTGACAAGGGCCTGAAGGCTTCGTTCCAGCAGGACAGCTGGCTGCACCTGCGCGGTGGCGTCGGGTACCGCCATGCCAGCGGTGACCGCGACCCGGCGGCCCGCTTCGCCTTTGCCACCGGCAGCGACAGCTTCGTGGTCAGCGGTGCCCCGTTGGCTGACAGGACGGTGGTGGCCGAACTGGGGCTGTCGGCATGGTTGACCACACGCCAGCAGCTGGAGCTGGGCTATAGCGGCCAGTTTGGCGACGAAAGCCGTGACCACAGTGCCAACCTGCGCTGGTCGGTGCGCTTCTAAGCCACCGGTTCCCGCAGGGAAACCAGGAGGGCGGCCGCAGGGCCGCCCTTCTTCGTTGCCGGCCCAGGTGTGGGTTGGCCCGTGCACGCCTACAATGGCGGCCCCCACGCCGTACCGGACCGCCCATGAAGAGCAAGCAGGAAATCGTCGACAACTGGCTGCCGCGCTACACCGGCGTGCCGCTGGACCAGTTCGGCCAGCACATCCTGCTGACCAACTTCGGCGGCTACCTGCACACCTTTTCCGAGCTGACCGGTGCGCCGGTCATCGGCCTGGACCGGCCGATGGCCAGTGCCACCATCGATGGCATCACCATGATCAACTTCGGCATGGGCAGCCCCAATGCCGCGATCATCATGGATCTGCTGTCGGCAGTGATGCCCAAGGCGGTACTGTTCCTGGGCAAGTGCGGTGGCCTCAAGCGCAAGAACCAGCTGGGTGACCTGGTGCTGCCGATCGCAGCGATCCGCGGCGAAGGTACCTCGGGCGATTACCTGCCGCCGGAAGTCCCGGCGTTGCCGGCGTTCGCGCTGCAGCGTGCGGTGTCCACCATGATCCGCGACCGCGGCCACGACTACTGGACGGGCACTGTCTACACCACCAACCGCCGGGTGTGGGAACACGACGAGGGCTTCAAGGAGCGGCTGCGGGCGATGCGCTGCATGGCCATCGACATGGAAACGGCCACGGTATTCGCCGCCGGCTTTGCCAACCACATCCCCAGTGGCGCGCTGCTGCTGGTGTCGGACCAGCCGATGATACCCGACGGGGTCAAGACCGAGGCTTCCGATGCCAAGGTCAGCTCCCAGTTCGTGGAAAATCATATCCAGATCGGTATCGAGGCGCTTAAGCTTATCCGGCGCAACGGCAAGTCGGTCCGCCACCTGCGCTTCGATGAATGATGATGATGGCCTGGCGCGGCGCGCCGGCCCTGGGGAGTAGGTGATGGACGTTGCCGCGCAAGTGGTGGATTTCTGGAAAGAAGCGGGCCCTGCGAAGTGGTTCGCCCGCGACGATGCGTTCGACGCGCAGTTCCGCCAGTTGTTCCTGGATGAGCATTTCGCCGCCGCTTCGCGTGGGCGTGAACACTGGCTGGGCAGTGCCGAGGGCGCACTGGCGCTGATGCTGCTGCTGGACCAGTTCCCGCGCAACTGCTTCCGCGGTACTGCCCATTCCTATGCCACCGATGGCCTGGCCCGGCACTACGCCATGCGCGCCATCGAGGAAGGCCTGGACCTGCAGCTGGTGCCGAAGCTGCGCGCCTTCATCTACCTGCCGTTCGAGCACTCCGAGGACCCGTTGGACCAGGACCGTTCGGTGGCGATGTTCGATGTGCTGGGCGACAAGGAATACCTGCAGTACGCCGAGCTGCACCGCGACATCATCCGTCGCTTCGGGCGCTTTCCGCACCGCAATGCCGTGCTGGGCCGCATCCCCACCCCGGAAGAACTGGATTACCTGGCCGAAGGCGGTTTCGCCGGCTGAAAAAAGGGGACGGAGGGGATTAAGTCGTTTGTGGCATAAACGACTTAATCCCCTCCGTCCCCTTTTTTTGGGGGCCAGATCCGCTTTCCTCAGGAAAGGGCGCTGACCCCGCGCCGTCAATCAGTACTTCGGCACGCCGTTGTCGACGTCTTCCGACCAGGCATTGATGCCGCCGGTGACGTTGAACACCTTGGTGAAGCCCAGCGCACGGAACTGTTCGGCGGCCTGCGCGCTGCGGCCACCGTGGTGGCACATGAAGGCCAGTGCGGTGTCCTTGGGCAGGGCTTCCAGCTCGGCACGGCCGTTGCCGTCGAAGGTCTTGAACGGCACGCCCACCGCAGCGATCTCGCGCTCGTCGGCCGGGCGCACGTCCACCAGGGTGATGTTGCCGGCACGCACCAGGTCGTCGGCATCGCGCACGCTGATTTCCTGCACCGGCTTGGGCGCATTCGGGTTGTCGATGGCCAGGCCCTTGCCGCGGATGTCGTCCACCCAGTCGATGGTGATGCCGTTGGCGCGACGCGCGCTGGCCAGGTCGAACTGCACGCGCAGGCCGTTGGACTCGGCGGCGATGGCGCTTTCGTCGTGGGGGGCCAGCTGGAAGTTGGGCTGGAAGCGGGCGTCGATGGTCAGCTGCAGGGCCGCGCCCGGGGCATCGGCCAGCGCGCCCTTGAGCATTTCCACGGCCGCCGGCGTGACGGTGATGCTCGGCGGGGTACGGTCCGGTGCCGGCAGCCCCAGCACGCTGCTCAGCTCGCCGCTGGCGGCCATCTGCAGCACGATGTCGCTGCCGCCGACCAGTTCGCCGTCGATGTACAGCTGCGGAATGGTCGGCCAGTCGCCATAGGCCTTGATGCCTTCACGGATTTCCTGGTCGGCCAGCACGTTGACGTGGGCGAACTCAACGCCCAGGTCCTGCAGGGCGCCGACGGCCTTGGCCGAGAAACCACACTGCGGCATCGACGGCTGGCCCTTCATGAACAGCACGACGCGGTTGGCGTTGAGGATGGATTCGATGCGCGAACGCAGGGCGGGATCGAGGGACATGGACGTCGGGGTTCCGGGAATTCGAATCATCAATTCTACCCCTCATGGCATCATGGGGGATGAGCAACGCAGGAACATTGCATCGCATCCCGACCCGGCCCTGGCGCTGGCTGCCCTGGCTGGTGGCGTCGCAGCTGGCCGTGATCCTGGTCTGGTCGCTGGCGGGCTGGCGGTGGGGCCTGCCGCTGATGGTGACCAGCCACGCGCTCTTTCTGGTGCCGGTGTTCCTGCCCAACTGCCACTTCTACGCACCGGTGCTGAGCCGGGTACCGGAGGCCGGCAACAGCGTCTGGTTGACCATCGATGACGGTCCCGGCCCGGAGACCCGGGCCGTGCTCGATCTGCTGGATCGCCACCAGGCACGTGCCACGTTCTTCCTGGTCGGCGAGCGGGCGCTGGCGCAGCCGGAGCTGGTGCAGGAGATCCTGCGCCGGGGCCACGACCTGGGCAACCACAGCCACAGTCATCCACAGGCGCGCTTCTGGCGGCTGGGCCCGGCAGCGATGCGTGCCGAGATCGAGGGCTGCCAGCATGCGCTGCAGGCGGTGGGCGGTCGCCCGGTGCGCTGGTACCGCTCGGTGGTGGGCATGACCAATCCGTTCGTGGCGCCGGTGTTGAAGGCGCTGGGACTGGTGCGCGTGGGCTGGAGCGCCCGTGGCTACGACGGTGTCGGCTGCACGCCGGAGGGCGTGCTGTCGCGGCTGCTGCCGGACCTGCGCCCGGGCGCCATCGTGCTGCTGCATGAGGGGGCCGCCCACGGCCACAACCTGGCGATCATCGAACGCGTGCTGCAGGCGCTGGACGAGCGGGGGCTGAAGGCGCGGCTGCCGGTTCCGTAACGCCGGGCCCTGGTGGTGTAGAGCAGCCGAGCATGGGCTCGGCGCTACAAGGGGGGGCGATCATCCTGTAGCGCAGCGCCGGCACATACTGCACTCGGCGCTACAACGCGGGGCGTTCGGCCACCAGCAACCAGCTGTTGAACGGCGTGCGCCCATGCAGGGGACGCGGGGGGGTCACCTGTAATCCGGCTTCGACCAGCGTTGCCTGCAGCGCCTGCGGATCCGGGTAATGACGGGGGCGGGTGCCCATCCAGCCGATCAGCCAGGCCAGCCGGTCCGCCACCCGGGTAGTGCGGTCGCGGCCATCGCCGGTAGCGAGCGGCGTGCGCAGCAGCAGGCGGCCACCGCGGGCTACCCGTGCACTGGCCTCACGCAGCAGTGCCTGCTGTGGGCCCGCGTCCAGGTACTGCAGCACATCCAGCAGCAGCACATGCCCGGCCTGCGCCGGCAGCGGCGCCTGCACGTCCAGGCAGTCGAAGCGCACAGCGGGCAGGCCGGTGGCGGCACGCTGGGCGCGGGCGATCTTGCCGGCATCCACGTCCACGCCCAGGTAGGGCTGGGAGCCACCGCGCTGGCGCAGCACGTGGGCGAACAGGCCCAGCCCGCAGCCGAGGTCCAGCACGGGTTGCCCGTCGCCAGGCAGGTGCTGCAGCACGCCGTCATACAGCGGGTCGCTGCCCAGCTTGCTGCGGGTGTAGTAGTAGTCGCGGCGGCTGGCCCAGGCGTGCGCGGGGCGGAATGCCTCGGCGATCGCACGGGCCTGCGGTGCGGCCAGGGGAGTGCAGGGCAGGGGCGGGCCGTTCCGTGGCGTGCCGTCCATCGCCTCAGTCCGTTCCGCCGAGCAGGTGGGCGGCGACCGGCAGCGCGCGCGCGCTCCACAGCGCGTACATCCGTGCTGAAGGGTGCAGGCCGTCGTCGGCGATCATCGCCGGGTTGTCGCCCTGGTCACGGCTGATATCGGTGATGTCGACGAAGGCCACGCCCTGCTGGGTGCTGATCACTTCGGCAGCGGCATTGAACTCGTCGGTCTCGATCTCGATCGCGGCCAGGTCACGGCCGCTGCCGATACCAAACGGGGTTGCACCCCAGTCGGGGAAGGACAGCACCAGCACGCGCCCGGCATCACCGCCGGCGAAGCCGATCGCCCGCTCCAACAAGGCCCGGAACTGGCTGCGGTACTCGTCCAGAGGACGCCCGCGGTACTGGTTGTTGACGCCGATCAGCAGGCTGACGAAATCGAACGGCCCCTGCGGCGCGGCCGCATCGATGCCGGCATCGAGTTCGTCGGTGGTCCAGCCGGTGGTTGCAATGGTCTGCGGATCGGACAGCTCAATGCCCTGCGCACGCAGGGCGGCGGCAAGCTGGTGCGGCCAGCGGCCTTCGACGGCAACCGCTTCTCCGGTGGTGTACGAGTCGCCCAGCGCCAGGTAGGACAACGCCACGGCTCAGGCCACCGAACGGCGCGGCTTCAGCGGCACGACCTTGGTGGCGTCCTCGGCACGGCGGGCCAGCACGCGGTCGATGCGTGCGAACACATCGCGCATGACCGAGGCTTCCGGCAGCAGGGTCACGCGGAAGTGATGGCGGTAAGGCACGTTGAAGCTGGAGCCGGGTACGACCAGCACGCCTTCGTTGTTCATCAGGTCCAGGGCGAAGGTGTGGTCGTCGAAGCCCTTGGCGGCGGCACCGACCACGGCCGGGAACGCGTACAGCGCGCCGGCCGGGGCAACCAGCGAAAGGTGTTCGCTGGCCTCGCAGGCCTCGATCACCGTGCGCCGGGTTTCATACAGACGGCCGCCGGGGGCGCACAGCTCGGAAATGGTGTCCGGGCCGTTCACTGCCGCGTCGATGGCGTACTGGCCCGGCACGTTGGCACACAGGCGCAGCGCGCTCAGCAGGTCCAGCGCGGCGCGGAAATCGCCCAGGCGTGCGTCATCGCCACTGAGGTGCGCCCAGCCCACGCGCCAGCCGCAGGCGCGGTGCACCTTGCTCAGGCCGCTGAAGGTCAGGCACGGATGGTCGCCGGCCAGCGGCGCGACCGGCTGGAACACCGCGTCGTCGTACAGGATCTGGTCGTAGATCTCGTCGACCAGCAGCAACAGGTTGTGGCGGCGCGCGATCTCGACCACGCGCTCCAGCAGTTCGCGCGGGTAGCTGGCGCCGCTGGGGTTGTTCGGGTTGATCAGCACGATGGCGCGGGTGCGCGTGGACACCAGCGTCTCGATCTCGGTCGGGTCGGGCTGGAAGCCGTTTTCCGGCGCGCAGCGGTAGTACACCGGGCGGCCGTCGTTGAGGATGGCCGCGGCCGACCACAGCGGGTAGTCCGGCGAGGGCACCAGCACTTCATCGCCCGGGTTCAACAGCGCCCGCAGCGACAGATCGATCAGTTCGCTCACGCCGTTGCCGACGAACACCCGGTCCGGATGCGCATCGGGCGCACCGCGGCGCGCATAGGCGGCGGCAATGGCTTCGCGTGCGACCGGCAGGCCCTGCTGGTGGGTGTAAGGGTCGGTACGGCCCATGTCATCGGCAATCGCGCGCTGCAGGTGCTCGGGCGCACGGAAACCGAAGTTGCCCGGGTTGCCGATGTTGAGCTTGATCAGCTTGCGGCCCTGCGCCTCCAGTTCCCGGGCTCGCCGCGCCAGTTCTCCGCGGATTTCGTAGCGCACTTCGGAAAGGCGCTCGCGGATGGCCAGGGGCTTGGGCGAAGGGGTGGACATGGGGAATGGGCCGTCAAAAGGCATGGGGCTTCCATCCTACCGGAATTGCTGCAATGCATGGCAAGGGCTCCGGGCCCGCCATTGCTGGGCTGGCAGGGCGTCGGCACAGGTAGAATGGCCGCGATGACCCAGACCCCCGATTTCATCGCCCTGCAGACCATTGGCTGGCCCTGGCCGGGCCCGGCGCAGCAGGCCGACTGGCAGGCCGCGATGGCCACGCATCCGCAGGCCCGCCCGGCGCGGGTGATCGAGCAGCACCGCACCCACTACGTGGTGGCCGATGGCCCGGATGCGTCGATCAAGGCCGAGTCGCTGCCGGAATGGCAGCGCCCGCGCTTCCCCAGCCATGAACGGCCGGCGGTGGGCGACTGGGTGCTGCTCGATGGCATCCGCATCGTCGCCCTGCTGCCACGGCGCACCGCGATCAAGCGTGGTGCCGCGGGTGAGCACTACCACCAGCAGGTGATCGCGGCCAACATCGATACGGTGTTCATCGTCTGTGGCCTGGACGCTGACTTCAATCCGCGCCGCATCGAGCGCTACCTGCTGCTGGTCGGCGGTGGCGGTGCCGAACCGGTGGTGGTGCTGACCAAGGCCGACCAGACCGAATACAGCGAGGACGCGCTGGCAGTGCTGGAAGAACTGGAGATGCAGGGCATCGCCTTGCATGCGATCAACGGCCTGGACGCCGACAGCGTGGCGGTGCTGCAACCGTGGCTGGGCCCCGGCCGCACGGTGGTGCTGGTCGGCTCCTCCGGTGCCGGCAAGTCCACGTTGACCAACACGTTGCTCGGCGAGCAGCGGATGAGGACCAACGCGGTGCGTGCCAACGATTCGCGCGGGCGCCACACCACCACGCACCGCGCGCTGATGCCGCTACCGACCGGTGCCTGCCTGATCGACACCCCCGGCATGCGCGAGCTGAAGCCGACCGGTGAAGAGACGCTGTCCGAAGGCGGCTTCGCCGATATCGAAGCGCTGGCCGCACAGTGCCGCTTCAACGACTGCAAGCACCAGCAGGAACCGGGCTGTGCTGTTCGCGCAGCGATCGACGCGGGTGAGATCGAAGAGAGCCGGCTGCTGAACTACTTCAAGCTGAAGGAAGAAGTGGCCGTGGCCGCAGCGAAGCTGGCCGTACGCCAGGCCGAGACCGCGCAGGAACGCGGCGGCAGGAAGGGCAAGGGCCAGCAGTTCCGGCCGGCGGGGAAGCCGCGTAGGCGGTAACAAGGCAGCCGAGCATGGGCTCGGCTCTACAGCTGGTCCGCGGTGGAGTCATTTCATGTAGCGCCCGAGCCGATGCACGGGCGGCGGCGCACCGCGCCGGGCACGGCAGGGCGTTATAGTCCGCGCATGGAACCGACTGCGACGCTGGACCGTGACGTGGCCCACCATGCAGCGCTCGATGCGCGCCTGGTCGAGGCCGTGGGGGGCATCCGCCTGCTGGGCCTGACCAGCTGGCCGGCCACGCTGCAGGCACCGTTCCTGGAAAGCGTGGCGCGCGGCCAGCCGGTGCTGCCGAAGGTGGACTACCCGAGGCTGGATTTCAGCGAGGAGCGCCGTGCGCTGGCCGCGATCGCCGGCAACTGCGATGACAGCCACCCGCTGGGCCACTATGTGCAGCAGTCGGCGCAGAGCTGGGATCTGGCCGCGCAGCTGTTGGAGGGGCTGGGCACTGCGGCAGTCGATACCTGTTCGGTGCAGCTGTTTGGCGCACCCGAGCAGCCGCTGCCGGGCAATGGTCCGAGCACGCGCGACGCAGCGCGCCACTTCATCCAGATCGCTACCGAACTCGATCACGAACTGCTGGCGCCGGAAGAGCAGGTACCGGTCTCGGCCATTGCCCTGCAGCTGCAGCTGCAGAACGATCTGGATGCGTTCTTCGAATCGCGCATCATCCAGGTTCAGCTGGATCCGGAGCTGGTGTCCAAGGCCGCTGCCGGTCCGACCCGCATCCGCCTGCGTACCAGCGCGCGCTTCAGTGCCTACGACCGCGCGCAGCTGTTCCACCATGAAGCGCTGGTGCATTCGCTCACCGCATTGAACGGTCGCGGCCAGCCGGTATTGCCCAGCCTGGCACTGTCCTCGCCACGGGTGACGGCGACCCAGGAAGGGTTGGCCACGTTCGCCGAGCAGATCACCGGCAGCATCGACATCGAGCGCCTGAAGCGGATCAGCCTGCGTACCGAAGCGATCGCGATGGCACGCGAAGGCGCCGACTTCATCGAAGTGTTCCGCTATTTCTGCGATGCCGGGCAGAACCCGGAGGAGAGTTTCGCCTCGGCACAGCGCGTGTTCCGTGGCGTGCCGCCCAATGGCGGCTTGGCGTTCACCAAGGACACGGTGTACCTGCGCGGGCTGGTGTCGGTGCATACCTTCTTCCGGCACATGCTGGCCGAGGACCGCCTGCAGGTCTGCCGCTGGTTGTTTGCCGGCAAGATGAGCCTGACCGATGCGATTGCGTTCGCGCCACTGTTCGAAGCGGGTGTGCTGAAGCCGCCGCGCTGGCTGCCGCACTGGGTGAGCCGGGCGAACGGGCTGGCCGGGATGCTGGCGTTCTCGCTGTTCGCCAACCGGATACGGATGGACCAGCTGGCGCCGGAATGAAATGCGTTGGCGGGATGATGCGCTGGCGCCTCGATGGATATCGCTGGGCGGCGGTGGGGCACCCTGGCCAGGACACGCCGTAAACCCATCCATGGGGGCTCGATCGGCGCATCCATGCGCCTCACGGTCCTGGCCAGGGTGCGCCACCGCCGCCAGACAGTTTCCCGCGCGGGCGGCAGCACATCACCGCGCCGAAGGGATTGCGCTTGAAAAGCAAAGAGCCGGGCAATGCCCGGCTCTTTGCTTTTGCTCTTCTTTGCCTTCCGCACCGTGGCGCGGGAAACCGTCGAGCAGGGTCGGATGGGCCGGCGCAGGACCGTTGACGCCATGGATGGCGCCATCGAGCCCCCATGGATGGGTTTACGGCGTGTCCTGCGCCGGCCCATCCGGCCCTGCCCCGCGATGATAATCAAGACGCCGCGGAGCAACGCTTTCGACTTAGAACTCCGCCGCCACCGTCATGAACAGCTGCCGCGGCGCGCTCGCATGGATCGCATAGCGCGTGCCCTTCGGATCGGTCGGCGCGAACGAACTCAGCTGGCCGGCATAGCGCTTGTTGGTCAGGTTGGTCGCATTCAACGACACCCGAACGTTGCGCAGGCCCAGGCCCGGGCCGAAGTCGTAGCCTGCACCGGCGTCGAAGGTGGTCACGCCCGGCACCGACTGGTCGTTGGTGTAGGTGTAGTAGCGCTTGCCGGTGTACTTGGCACGCAGGCTGGCGAAGAAGCCATCGCGGTTCCAGCTGATCTCGCTGGAGGCCATGCGCTGCGGCGTATCCACCGTGATCTTGCCGGCCACCGGTACGATCGCACCGCCCGAGGTGTAGTCATCCTCGTAGGTGGTCTTGTTCCAGGACAGCGCGTTGTACCACTGCAGGCCGTCGATCGGCTTGAGGATGAAGGTCAGTTCCGCGCCGTGGCTCTTCACCGAACCGACATTGATGAAGCGCGTTACGCACTCCGGACGCGTGCCGACTTCGATGCTGGAACACGGGTTCAGCGACAGCAGGCGGTTGTCGAACTTCACGTTGTAGGCCGCGATCGAGGCCTGGTACTTCTCGCCGAAGGTACGGAAGCCGGCTTCCAGGCTCTTGGACTTCTCCGGCTCCAGCCCGGCGCTGGCCGCGAACGATTCCGGCGACACCTGCAGCGGGCCGCCGCTGCCACCGCCGACGAAGGCGGCGATGTTCTCGGCGTAGGAGGCGAACAGCTCGTTGTTGGCGTTGAGCTTGAAGCCCAGGCCCACCTGCGGCAGCACCGATTCCTTGGCGGTCAGCGTGCCCGAGGCGATGCGGGTTTCCACGCCCGGCTGGGCGGTGGCGCGCATGCGGGTGTTGGGGCTCTTGATGCCCACGTCTACGGTCAGCCGTTGGTCCAGGAAGCGCATGCGGTCCTGCACGTAGAACTGGCGCGTGCGGATGTCGAAGTCCTGGTTGAACAGCAGGCGGTCGGGGTTCTTCAGGTACAGGTCGTCCAGGAACGGGCCACTGATGTAGTAGAAGTTGCGCGACACGTTATGGTCGTTCTGCTCGTACCACAGGCCGGCTTCCAGTTCGTGGATGCCCACCGTCCACGACAATGCGGCGGTCAGGCCATCGCGGTTGATCGTGTAGTTGGTGCTGCGGATCGAGATCGGCAGCATCCTGTCGGTGCCCGGGTAGGATGGCTGGCCCGGTGCCCACCAGTGGCCCTGGCCACGGTTGTCGTGGTGGTAGGCCAGCAGCTTCAGGCGGCCCTGCTCGCCCAGGCGAAGGTCGGCATCGACCGAATAGAGGTTGTCGTCGCGCAATGCGCGGCTCTGGTAGTAGGCATCGTCGATGCTGTTGACGCCGCCGCTGAACTTGCAGCGTGCCTTGTTGTAGGTGCCCGGCGCGCAGTACGCAGCGGCCACGGCGCGATCCCAGTCCGGCGCGTAGATGTTCCAATCCCAGCCCAGGCCACGCGCCAGCATGTCCTTGGACAGGTAGGCGTAGTTGGCCTGGCTGGCGCGCGAGGTGGCCACGAACGCACCGAAGCGGTGGTCGCCGACATTCCACACTGCCTTGGCGTTGAACTGGCGGGTGGTCTGGTTCTGGTAGGGCGCGGCCCACATGTCCTGGTCCTGGTGCACGCCGGACACATAGGCCGAGAAGCCGTTGATGTCACCGGTATCCACGCGCAGGTAGCCACGGCGCTGGCTGTTGTCGCCGACGGTGACGCTGGCGCGGCCACCGAACTCGGTGGACGGGTCCATCGAGAAGTACTGGATGGTGCCGCCCAGGTTGCTGGTCGAGGCCACGCCCAGCGAACCGATGCCCTGCGACAACTCGGCACCGGCCAGATTCTCGGCGATGATCGCGCGGGCGATGCTCAGGCCGTTGTAGTTGCCGTAGCTGTTGTCGCCCAGCGGGATGCCGTCCAGCGTATAGCCGAGGCGGCTCTTGTCGAAGCCGCGCAGGCTGATGGTCTGCGATTCTTCGTTCGCGCCGAAGGCATCGTTGGACTGCACCGACACGCCCGGCAGGCGGTCGAGGATCTTCTGGCCACTGGTGCCTGGAGGCAGCACCTGCTTGTCGACCGCGGTGATGCGCTGCACCTGGCGGGTCTCGCCCTGGCCGATCACGGAGACGGTATCCAGCGTCTGCGCGCTCAGTGCGGCGTCGGTGCTGGCGCCGGTGTCGGCAGCGGTGGCGGCATGGGCGCTGGCGGCGGCGGAGAGCGCGATCGCCACGGCGATCGTCAGGTGTCGGGTCTGCATGGTGGTCCGTTGCATGGGGGGGGGCACCGGCACGCGTGCGCGGTGCATGGCCACTATGCGAGCGGAACATGAAACCTTCTTTACGAAAAACCAACGAACGACGCAGGCCCCCGTGCGTGTCCTGCTACCCGATAGAAAAGGGGCCGGATCCCACTCGCGAACGAAGGTTCACCGGCCCCGCGCACTCCGTGGGGAGGGCTCACCCCATGTACAGGCCACCGTTGACCGGATAGTCGGCGCCGGTCACGTACGAGGCTTCATCCGAGGCCAGCCACGCGCACAGGCCGGCCACTTCTTCGGGGCGACCCAAGCGGCGCACCGGCACCGAGGCGGCCAGCCGGTCCAGCACATCCGGCGGGAAGCTGCTGATCGCCTGGCTGGCGATGTAGCCCGGCGACAGCGTGTTGACGGTGACCCCGCGCGACGCAACTTCGGCAGCCAGTGCACGGCTGAAGCCATGCATCGCGGCCTTGGCGGTGGCGTAGTTGACCTGGCCGATCTGGCCCTTGTGGGCGCTGACCGAGCCGATGTTGATGATGCGGCCCCAGCCGCGCGTGGCCATGCCATCGACCACCTGCTTGGTCAGGTTGAACAGCGCGTTGAGGTTGGAAGCGATCACCGCGTTCCAGTCCTCCACCGTCATCTGCCGGAACAGCAGGTCGCGGCTGCCGCCGGAGTTGTTGACCAGTACATCGACCTCACCGACTTCGGCGCGGACCTTGGCGAACGCCGCGCTGGTCGAGGCCCAGTCGGTCGCGTTGCCTTCGGAGGCGATGAAGTCGAAACCCTGTTCGCGCTGCTCGCGCAGCCAGTTGGCCTTGCGCGGCGAGTTCGGCGCGCAGCCGGCAACCACGGTGTGGCCGCTGCGGGCCAGGCTCTGGCAGATGGCAGTGCCGACACTGCCCATTCCACTGGTGACGTAAGCGATTCGAAGCGTCATTGCAGAAGGCTCCTTGGCAAAGGGTCAGGCGGCAAGGGGATACAGGCCGAACAGCAGGCTGCCGATCATCAGCAGCATCGAGATGGCGATGGCCCACTTCAGGGTGAACTTCTGGTGGTCGGCGAATTCGACCTTGGCCAGGCCCACCAGCAGGTAGGTGGACGGCACCAGCGGGCTGAGCAGGTGCACCGGCTGGCCGGCCAGCGAGGCGCGCGCCATTTCCACCGGGGTGATGCCGTAATTGCCGGCGGCCTCGGACAGGATTGGCAGCACGCCGAAGTAGAACGCGTCGTTGGACATGAAGAAGGTGAACGGCATCGACGCCACCGCCGTGATCACCGCCAGGTACGGGCCCCACGATTCCGGAATCACGGCCAGGAAGCTGTGCGACATCGCCTCCACCATGCCGGTGTTGTTGAGGATGCCGGTGAAAATGCCTGCGGCGAAGATCAGTGATACCACCGACAGCACGTTGCCGGCGTGGTTGACCACGCGGCGGCGCTGCTCGGCCAGGTTCGGATAGTTGATCACCAGGGCGATGGCGAAGCCGACCATGAACAGCACCGGCATCGGCAGCACGCCAATGATCAGCGCGGTCATCAGCGCCACGGTCAGTGCCAGGTTCACCCACAGCAGCTTCGGCCGCTTGATGTCTTCGGCATCTTCCACGGTCGGCAGCGCGTTGCTGTCGTCGGACACGCTGTTGTCCATCCAGCTGCCGCCCTTGGGCAGGGTCACAACACCCAGGCGACGGCGTTCCTTCAGGCCCAGGTACCAGGCCAGCAGCAGCACGCCGGCACAGGCGATCACCATCGACGGGATCAGCGGCACGAACACGTCGGCCGGGTCCACGTGCAGCGCGGTGGCCGCGCGTGCGGTCGGGCCGCCCCACGGGGTCAGGTTCATCACGCCGCCGGCAAGGATGGTCACGCAGGTCATGTTCAGCGCGTTCATGCCCAACCGCTGGTACAGCGGCAGCATCGCCGAGACGGTGATCATGTAGGTGGTCGAGCCATCGCCATCGAGCGAGATCAGCATCGCCAGCACCGCGGTGCCAAGCACGATCTTCATCGGGTCGCCCTTGACGAAGCGCAGGATCACCCGCACCAGCGGATCGAACAGGCCGGCGTCGATCATCACCCCGAAGTAGAGGATGGCGAACATCAGCATCACGCCGGTGGGTGCGATCTTCTTGATGCCCTCCAGCATCATCTCGTCGATGCCGGCACCGAAGCCACCGATCAGCGCGAACAGGATGGGGATGGTGATCAGGGCGACGAGCGGCGACAGGCGCTTGCTCATGATCAAGTACATGAACGTAATGACCATGCCAAAGCCGAGGATGCTCAGCATCATCTGCGGACTCCTTGCGAAAACAGGACGTGGGGAGTGGAAGGGGCCCGGGCGGAATGCCCGGAATGTCGGGCCTAGAAGTCGTACTGCAGGCGGCCGGTGACCGCGCGCGTGCGGTCCACCGTCACCCCGGCCAAGCGGTCGCGGTTGCGGCTTTCGATCACGTTGAGCATGAAGCGCAGGTTGTCGCGCAGGTACCAGTTGCCACCCAGCGTCCACGCCTCGGTGCTGCCGCGGCGCAGGTCCGGCGCACCATCGAGATGCTGCGCGCCCCACATCTGGTCGTAGCGCAGCGCCACTTCGAACGCGCCGGCCTTGTGGCGGATGTCCTTCACCCGCGCGAAGCGGCCGGTCTTGCGGTCGTAGGCGCGGCTTTCGCCGGTGACGAACCAGCTGACCATGCCGTAGGCGGCCATCACGTCGCCACGCTGCGCACCGTCATCGAAGGTGGCGCCACTGAACTCGCCCTGCCACGACAGCGGGCCGCGCACCTGGGCGTACTCCAGCGACCACTTGTTGACATCGGTATCGCGGCCGGCGGAGAAGTCCACCAGGGTCAGGCGGCTGTTGTCGGACAGGTGGCCGGCCGGGCGCGGACGGATCTTCAGGCCCGGAACGCCGTTCGCGCCCGGGTTGTCATAGGCCTCGCGGGCCAGCGACAGGCCCAGGTGCAGCACGTCGCCATCGGCGGGCGAGGGCGCCCAGGTGACACGGCCACCCGCAGCACGCCCCTTCACCTGCCAAGCGTCGATGCTTTCCAGGCTGTAGATGCTGGCGGCCCAGGTGAAGTCACCCGGATTGGCCTGCCACGACGCGCCCAGTCGGTACAGCGGCGCCAGCGTGGTGCCGGCATTGCCGCGCTCCAGGAAGCTGCCGTAGTTGGAGCTGGTGCGGTCATCCAGCGAGAAGTACTGCTTGAACTGGCCGACGGTCAGCTTGCCGGCCTTGCCGAAGCTGCGCGCCAGGTACACGTCCTTGGCCTCGACGCGGTCGCCGGAGAAATCGGCTTCCAGCTTGTAGTCGACCACGAAGAACTTGCCGGACACGTCAACCCACGCACGGCGGATTTCGGTGTCGTCCTTGTTCGGGGTGCCCCGGTTGTCATTATCGAAGGTGGCGAAGTCCAGGTGCAGGCGGCCACCCAGGGTGGCGGTGACCGGACGGTCGTCTTCGGCAGCGAAGGCCGGCGCCGACAGGACAGCCAGCGCCATCATGGCGGCAGGACGCCGCCAGGCAAACGTGAATTCCACAAACCCTCCCAGGTGCGCGCCAGGCGCGCGGCAATCGTGGGCACCGGACGGTGCGCGGCCGCAGTCTGGGTCGCCGTAGCTGTCATCGTCCTGTCAGCGGTTTGTGCGGTGCAGCGTAAATGGTCGCCAGGCATGGCCCGGCGGGCGGCCCCGGCGTCATGCGGTAGCATTCGCTTCCCCTCCCACCGTCGTGC
This sequence comes from Stenotrophomonas maltophilia group sp. LNF247, assembly GCF_054083135.1. Lineage (NCBI taxonomy): Bacteria > Pseudomonadati > Pseudomonadota > Gammaproteobacteria > Lysobacterales > Lysobacteraceae > Stenotrophomonas > Stenotrophomonas maltophilia group sp. LNF247. The sequence goes on along the minus strand of NZ_JBSRQL010000002.1, from coordinate 244,659 downwards.
CCATGCGCCTGCTGCTGGTCGAAGACAACCCGGATCTGGCCGATGCGATCATCCGTCGCATGCGTCGCAGTGGCCATGCCGTGGACTGGCAGGCCGACGGCCTGGCCGCTGCCAGCGTGCTGCGCTACCAGAGCTTCGACCTGGTGGTGCTGGATATCGGCCTGCCCAAGCTGGACGGCCTGCGCGTGCTGGCCGGCATGCGCGAGCGCGGTGACAGCACGCCGGTGCTGATGCTGACCGCGCGCGATGGCATCGAAGATCGCGTGCAGGCGCTGGATGTGGGCGCCGACGACTACCTGGGCAAGCCCTTTGACTTCCGCGAGTTCGAAGCACGCTGCCGCGTACTGCTGCGGCGCGCGCGTGGGCAGGCCAGCGAAGTGGTGCAGATTGGCGGCTTCCAGTTCGACAACGCTGCGCACCGGGTCAGCCTCGACGGGGAGCCGATCGAACTGCCCAATCGCGAGTACCGCCTGCTGGAGATCCTGGTCGGCCGTCTTGGTCAGGTGGTCGGCAAGGACGAGATCGGCAACGGCCTGTTCGGTTTCGATGACGAAGCGGGCCCGAATGCCATCGAGTTGTATGTTGGCCGCCTGAGAAAGAAGCTGGCGGGCGCACCGCTGCGCATCACCACGGTGCGCGGTGTCGGCTACCTGCTGGAAGCCAGCGATGGCAGCGCCGACGCCGATGGCTGACGCACGCGCTGCGAACGCCGCACCGGGTTCGCTGCGGCGCACGCTGCTGCTCTACCTCGGCGCGCTGCTGGCGGTATTCGCGGTGGCGCTGCTGTTCGCCGCGCGCGACTATGGCCAGCGTGCGGCAAACCGTTCCTACGATCACCTGCTGGTGTCTTCGGCGCTGTCCATCGCCGATTCGGTGGCGCTGGTCGACGGCCAGTGGCAGGTCGATCTTCCCTATGCGGCGCTGGACCTCCTGGCGATGGCCCCGGAAGACCGCGTGTTCTATCGGGTGGCCGACAGCCGCGGCAACCTGATCACAGGTTATGGCGATCTGCCGTCGCCGCCGCGCCGTCCGGGCACGCAGCCGCAACTGTTTGATGCGGCGTACAGCGGCGAGACCGTGCGCTTCGTGGTGGTCGGCCGCAGTTTCGCCGCGGCCTCGGCGCAGGGCGAGGTGCAGGTGCAGGTGGGCCAGACCCGGCGTGCGCGCGAAGCCGTCGCGCAGGACATGGTCAATCGCGCACTGCTGGCGATCGGCGTGCTGTCCGGCCTGCTGCTGGCGCTGGTGGCGTTTGGCGTGCACCGCGCGTTCCGCCCACTGGTGCGGGTGGAACGCGAGCTGTCGCGCCGCGAACCGTCCGACCTGAAGCCCCTCGACGCGCGCGTGCCGCGCGAGATGGACCAGATGGTGGCGGCGTTGAACCGCTTCATGGAACGCCTGTCCAGCAGCAACGAGACACTGCGCGCATTCATGGCCGAGGCCGCGCACCAGATGCGCACGCCGTTGGCTGCCCTGCGCGCGCAGGCACAGCTTGCGCTGGACGACGACGACCCCGAAGACATGCGGCGCAGCCTGCAGGCGATCGAGCGCAATGCCACCCACATGAGCCGGTTGCTGAACCAGCTGCTCAGCGATGCCAGCGTGATCCATCGTTCGCATCTGCAGCGCTTTGCAGCGGTGGACCTGGCCGAGACCGTGCACCAGGCCCTGCATGAAGCGCTGCCGCAGGCCGGTCCGGCGCCGCGCGTGCAGTTGGCGATGACCGCCGAACCGGCACTGGTGCACGGCGATGCGCTGCTGCTGCGCGAGGCGATCAAGAACCTGGTCGACAACGCACTGAAGTACGGCGGTGACGGCGACCTGCAGATTGCCCTTACCGTGGAAGGCGAGCAGGCCGTGCTGACCATCGCCGACCACGGCGCAGGCATCGCCCCGGCCGATGCCGAGCGCGTATTCGAGCGTTTCGCACGTGGCGAAGGCGCGCCCTCAGGTGGTGCCGGGCTGGGCCTGGCCATCGTCAAGCGCGTGGTCGACAGCCATGGCGGCCGCATTGACCTGAGCAACCGCCCGCAGGGCGGGCTGGTCGCCACCATCCGCCTGCCACGGAGCAGTCCATGATCCGCCTGTTCGCTGCTGCCGTTGCCTTGCTGCTGGCCCTGCCGGTACTGGCCGCGCCCGGCGACGTACGCCGTTTCCCGGCCCAGGCAAAGGCCACTGCGCAGCTGCGCATTCACGGCACCACCGACATCGAAGTGTTCGCGGTGGTGATCGCCGATTACCAGCGCCTGCATCCCGGCACCGAGGTGGTGTACGAGGACATCATCACCCAGGACCTGTACGCGCGTTACCTGCACGACCGCGCCGGACCGGCATCGCCGGACCTGCTGATCTCCAGCGGCATGGATCTGCAGACCAAGCTGGTCAACGATGGCCACGCGCTGCCACACCGTTCGGCGCAGACCGCCGCACTGCCGGCCTGGGCACAGTGGCGCAACGAGGCGTTCGGTATCAGCTACGAGCCGGTGGTGATGGTCTACAACACCCGCATGCTGCCGGCCGCGAAGGTGCCGCACACGCGTCGGCAGCTGCTGGACCGGCTGCGCGCCGAGGGAGCACCGCTGCGCGGCAGGGTCGGCACCTATGACATCGAGCGCAGCAGCGTCGGCTACCTGCTGTCTACCCAAGATGCGCAGCGTGGCAGCATCGCCGGTGCGTTGCTGGGCGCGCTGGGTGACAACGACGTGGTGCGCGAGGAGCGCACCGGCGTGCTGCTGGACAAGGTGGCCAGCGGACAGCTGTCGCTGGTCTACAACGTGCTCGGCTCCTACGCGCAGGCGCGCGTCGATGCGGGTGCCCCGCTCGGCATTGTGGAGCCCGAGGACTACACGCTGGTGGTGCTGCGTACCGCAGTGATCCCGCGTACCGGCCCACACCCGGAAGAAGCCCGGCGCTTCCTCGACTACCTGCTGTCGCCACGCGGCCAGCAGGTGCTGTCGCGCGAGGCACGGCTGATGCCGATCGTGACCGGCAACGCGCGCGGCGATGATGCGCCGGGCCGCAGCCGCCGCCCGATCCAGCTCGGCCCGGGCCTGCTGGTGTACCTGGACGCGCTCAAGCGTCGCCAGTTCCTCGATGCCTGGCGCAGCAGCGTCGAGCCGGCCGGGCGCTGAGGCGGCGACCTGCCCGTACAATGGCGGCATGAGCGAATACACCATCCTGATCGCCGATGACCACCCGCTGCTGCGTTCGGCGGTGGTGCAGTCGTTGCGGCAGAGCCTGCCGCTGGCGCAGGTGCGCGAAGTCGCCAGCGCCGAGGCATTGGCCGAAGCGCTGGATGCCCACCCGGATGTGGACCTGGTGCTGCTGGACCTGACCATGCCCGGCGCGCACGGTTTCTCCGCGCTGCTGCACGTGCGCGGCTCGCATCCGGACATTCCGGTGGTGATCCTCTCCTCCAACGACCATCCGCGGGTGATCCGTCGTGCCCAGCAGTTCGGCGCGGCGGGTTTCATTCCAAAGTCTGCTCCGGCCGAGACCATCGGCGAGGCGGTGCAGGCGGTGCTCGACGGCGGCCTGTGGTTCCCGGCGATGGCCGCCGAACGTTCCGAGGCAGACGCGTTGCTGGCCAGCCGCCTGGCCCAGCTGACCCCGCAGCAGTTCCGCGTGCTGCTGTGCCTGGCCGATGGCCTGCTGAACAAGCAGATCGCCTACGAGCTGGGTCTGGCCGAGAACACGGTGAAGGTGCACGTCACTGCGATCCTGAAGAAGCTCGAATGCCATAGCCGCACACAGGCCGCGGTACTGGTGAAGGCGCTGGAGCCTGAGGGCGACGCCGGCATCGGGTTGTAGTTTCCAGCCAACGGCGCAGCCCCTCGTGGGTGGACACGTAGAGCAGTTCATGGGTGAGGCCGGGCAGGTGGACTGCGCAGGGGCCGCTGCAAGTACGTCCATGTAAGCTCGGTCGCCGCATCCATGCGGCTCACGCCCCTGCGCAGCCCACCTGCCCGGCCACGGACACGTTCCGTGCGCGTCCACCCGCGGAAGAGAAAAGAAGATCAAAAGCAAAGACAGCCTGACAGGCTGCTTTTTGTAGAGCCGAGCCCACGCTCGGCTGCTTTCTGGACGGTCCGTGAAGCCGAGCATGGGCTCGGCTCTACACGAGCAAGCGCAGCGCGCGACCCGCTTTTGATCTTATTTTCTTCTTCGTGGGTGCAGGCCACCGAAATCTGTCGGAGGCCGGTCGGGTTGGGTGCGCGGGGGTGTCAGCCGCATGGATGCGGCTGCCAAGTCTCCAGGGACGGATTCACGGCGTCCCCCGCGCACCCAGCCCGACCGGCCCACCCACGGCTTTTGCTTTCCACGACCAACCAGACACCAACCACGAGGGGCTGCGCCGTTGGCTGGAAACTACCCGCGATGCCGGATCAGCAACTGACTCATCAGCGCCCGCAGCGCCGGCGGCTTCACCGGCTTGGCCATCATTCCCCAACCGCGTTCGGCAGCCATCTCACGCAATCCCGCATCGCGCTCGGCGGTGACCAGCACCACCGGCGGACGGGCCTGCCACAGCTCTGCCAATGTCTCGTACAGCACCGGGCCATGGTGGTCACCCATGCGCACATCCAGCAGCACCAGCTCTGGCACCGCGCCTGTTGCCGCCAGCTGCAGCGCCGCCTGCGGGCCGTCGGCCAGCGCCACCTCGCAGCCCCAGCGCTCCAGCAGCGCGCGGCTGGCGGCGCAGACGTGCGGATCGTCGTCGATCACCCACACCCGGCGACCGCGAAGCGGGTTGTCCGCGGCCGGTTCCTGCATCAGCACCGGCACAGGAGCAGTAGCGGGAATCGCGCTGGCTTCGCCGAACGGCACGCCCACCGCGAACACGCTGCCCTGGCCCAGCTGCGAGCGCAGGCGGATCGGGTGGCCGAGCAGCCGACCGATGCGGTCGACGATCGCCAGGCCAAGGCCGGCGCCGCGCTGCTGGCCGTCGTGCAGGCGGCGGAACTCCTCGAAGATCTCGCCCTGCAGCGCATCGGGAATGCCGGGGCCCTGGTCGTGAACTTCGATCCACAGCAGGCCTTCGCGGCGACGGCAGCCGAGCAGCACGCGGCCACGTTCGCTGTAGCGCAGTGCGTTGGACAGGAAGTTCTGCAGGATGCGGCGCAGCAGCGCTTCATCGCTGACCACCACCGCAGCGGTATCGACCCAGTCGACCACCAGCCCACGTGACTGCGCGGCGATGCCGAACTCGCGTGCCAGCGTCTGCAGCAAAGGCCCGAGCCGGAACGCCTGTACGCGCGTGGGCAGGCTGCCCGATTCCAGGCGCGCGATATCCAGCAGGCTGTTGAGGATCGCATCCTGCGCGGCCAATGCAGCATCGATGTGGTCGCTGGTCTGTTGCTGCGCCGGGTCACTCAGCTTGCCGCGCAGCACCGAGACGAACATGCGCGCCGCGTTGAGGGGCTGCAGCAGGTCGTGCACGGCCGAGGCAACGAAACGGGTCTTGTAGCGGTTGGCCTGCTCGGCTTCGCGGCGTGCTTCGTCCAGGTCGCGGGTGCGTTCGGCGATGCGGTGTTCCAGCGCATCGGCCAGGGAGCGCAGTTCGCGCGCGGCGTTCTTGTAGCTGGTGATGTCGGCATAGCTGGTGACGAAGCCGCCGTCAGGCAGCGGATTGCCACGGATCTCCAGCACCGTGCCGTCGTCCTTCTCGCTCTCGCGCATGTGCGGGCGGCCGCTGCGCAGGTGGTTCAGGCGACGCTCGATTGCTTCATCGACGGGGCCCGGACCGAGCAGGCCACGGCGTGCGTTGAAGCGGAACAGTTCCTCGATCGGCCGGCCCACGCGGACCAGGTCTGCCGGGAACCGGAACAGTTCCAGATAGCGCGAATTCCACGCGACCAGGCGCAGTTCGCGGTCGATCACCACCACGCCCTGCGGCAGGTGTTCGAGGCTGCGGCTGAGTCCGCTGTCGGCGTCGGTGGCCGCCTGCAGCAGGCCATCCTGTGCGGTGCGCAGTTCCTGTGCATGCTGCTTGAGCAGGGTTTCCAGTTCGCGGCGGCTGCGCAGGCGATGCTTGGCCAGGCGTCGGCGCTGCTGCACGAACAGCACCAGGAAGCCCAGCGCCAGCCACGCGGCACCGCCGGTGAGTGCGGCCGCGCGGCCGGCGGCGGTGGCGGCGCCGGCGTCGTGCAGCAGATGCAGGTTCCAGCCTTCGGCGGGCAGCGGCAGGCTTTGCCACAGCATCGGCTGCGGCAGTACGGGATCGAGCAGGCGCACCATGCGGCCACCATCGGCAAGCACGTCTTCAGTACGCGCGCGCAATGGCTGCAACGCGCGGTCGGCGTATTGGCGGGCGTCCAGCATTTCGCGGCGCTCATCGGCGCCCAGCGGGCGCAGCAGGCGGTAGCGCCAGCTGTCACGGTTGGCCAGGAACACCACGTCATGGTCGTCGCTGGCCAGCACCACGTCCGGGCTGCTCAACCATTCCTGTTCCAGCGCCGACAGCTCGACCTTGATCACCACCACGCCGAGCCGCTTGCCACCTTCCTCGATGGCCTGCGACAGGTAGTAGCCGGGTACGCCGGTGGTCATGCCGATGCCGTAGAAGCGGCCGCGGCCCTGCGCCAGTGCCTGCCGGTAGTAGGGGCGGTAGCTGTAGTTCTCGCCGACGTTGCTGGTCGGCTGGTCCCAGTTGCTGGCCGCCACTGCCACGCCGTCGTGGCCGACCAGGGTCAGGGTCGAGGCACGGGTGACTTCATTGGCGCGTTGCAGCTTGAGGTTCAGCCGCTGCTGTTCGGTGGGCGAGGGCGGCACACGCAGGGCGTGCAGCAGATCCGGATCCAGCGCCAGTACCTGCGGCAACGTGCCGAAGCGGTCGATGCGCTGCTGCAGGCCCTGGCCGTACAGCTGCAGCTGGCGTTGCACCTGGCTGCTTTCCTCGCCGAGGGCGCGCCGCCAGGCGTAGTGGCCGGCGGCGACCGCACACAGCACGGTGCCACCGACCATCACCAGGAGGGTCAGCAACAGCATCCGGTGGCGGCTGAGCCGGTACATGGCGGCAGTCTACGCAGGGCCGGCGGGCGTGACGTGCACGCCCGCCGGGGTCTGACGTGGAAGGGGTCAGAAGTGCATCTGCGCGCGCAGTTCGAAGATCTCCGGCGTGCTGTGCACACCGCGACGGCTGGCGTCGACCTTCACATAGTTGGCCTGGAACTTGAAGTGGCTGGTCAGGTACCAGTTCGCGCCCAGGGTCAGGTCGTGCTGGCGGCCACCAAGGATGCTGCCATCGTCGAGGTCCAAGCGGCTGTAACGGGCCACCAGTTCCACCGCGCCGTAGTCGTGCGCCGGCTTGATGTTGGCCACGGCACCTGCGTTGTACGGGCGCGACTCGCCGGTCAGCACCCAGCTGGCCATCGCGTACTGGCCGCTGCCGGTGTAGTCGGGCTTGCCGTCATGGCGGGTGACCGTGGCACGCAGGGCTTCGGCCTGCAGCGAGAACGGACCGCGGATCCAGATGCCTTCCAGGCCGGTGCGGCGGATCTGGTCGGCGGTGACCAGCGCGCCGGAATCGACATAGCGGATGTCGGTCAGGCCGGCTTCCGGGCGTGCACGCAAGCGCGCGCTGGCCTCGTGGTGCACGTCACGGCCATCGCTGTAGCCGCGCGGATTCTCCTGCGAATAGGCCAGGCCCAGGTGAATCACGTCACCCGGCGCCTTCACCGGGGTCCACACCGCACGCACGGCCTGGGTGGTGCCGGGGTTGTCACCCTGCAGGTCCTTGCCGCCATAGGCGCCGGCCTGCAGCAGGTACTGCGGGCGCTCCAGCACCCATTCCACGCCGGTGCGGCGGCCGGCGTAGAAGGCCTGCACGGGCAGCGCGGTTTCCAGGAAGCTGCCGGCGCGCGAAGAGGTGTTCGCGTCCAGGCCGACCGGGGTCTTCATGTAGCCGAAGCGGAAGCGGCCGATGTCGCGGCCGAAGAAGGCCTTGCTTTCAAAGCGCACGAACACGTCCAGCCAGGTATCGGACTGGAAGTCGTAGTAGACCATCGCGTCGTAAACGCCCTTCTTCTTCAGCGTCGCACCGAACTCCTTGCGACGCACCGCGTCGTCATCCTCCAGGCCACTGCCCGAGGAGAAATCGTTGTAGTCGTAGGCGATGTTGGCGGTAGCGGCCAGTTCGGTGCCGTCGCCGAAGGCGTACTTGGTCGGCCAGTTGTCGAAATCGGCGGCCGAGGCGAAGGCGGGAAGGGCGGCCAGCGACAGGGCCAGCAAGGTGGGATTCGGGCGCATGTTGGGTGCGGCTCTCTCGGATTGCGTGTGGACAGGACAACAACGGCCGCAGGGGCCGAAACTTTCGCAAGGACGCGCCCGGCCGTTCAGCCCGGGCCACCGGCCTTCCCGTGTCTGGGCGGTGTGGCGCCAGTGTAGGCACCTGCGCCACCTGAACCGGGGGGCTAGTACCAATAGGTTATCTGCGCCGACGTGCCCAGCGCGTACAAAGGCGTCCATTGGTCGCACCTCCTGCGCGTGCAGCACAGGGCGATCAGTTTCCACGGTAGCGGTTCCCGTGCAGTCCCGGGGCCGTACGTGCCTGAAAACGCCCCTTCCGGAGTCCGCCATGCACATCCCGACCGCAGCCCCGGCGCCTGCAAAGCCGTTGCCGATCTATCGCCAGCTGTACTTCCAGGTGATCGTGGCGATCGTCCTCGGCGCCATCCTCGGCCACTACGAACCGTTGGTGGGCGAAAAGATGAAGCCGCTGGGCGATGCCTTCATCAACCTGGTGAAGATGATCATCGCACCGGTGATCTTCCTGACCATCGTCACCGGCATCGCCGGCATGACCCACCTGCGCACGGTGGGCCGGGTGTTTGCCAAGGCGATGGCGTACTTCCTGTTCTTCTCCACGCTGGCGCTGATCGTCGGCATGATCGTGGCGCACGTGGTGCAGCCCGGCGCCGGCATGAACATCAACCCGGCCGAGCTGGACCAGACCGCGGTGCACAGCTACGTCGAAAAGTCGCATGACCTGACCCTGGTCGGCTTCCTGATGGACATCATCCCGAAGACGCTGGTGAGCGCCTTCGTCGATGGCAACATCCTGCAGGTGTTGTTCATCGCGGTGCTGTTCGGCATCGCGCTGGCCTCGGTGGGCGAGAAAGGCAGGCCGATCGTGAACTTCCTGGAGGCGCTGGTCGCCCCGGTGTTCAAGCTGGTGCACATCCTGATGAAGGCCGCCCCGATCGGTGCCTTCGGCGCGATCGCCTTCACCATCGGCAAGTATGGCGTCGGCTCACTGATCAACCTGGCCTGGCTGGTGGGCTCGTTCTACCTCACCGCCTTCCTGTTCGTGGCGGTGATCCTGGGCCTGGTCTGCCGACTGTGTGGCTTCTCGGTGTTCAAGCTGGCGCGCTACCTGAAGGCCGAGCTGCTGCTGGTGCTGGGCACCTCTTCGTCGGAGTCGGCGCTGCCGTCGCTGATGGAGAAGATGGAACGCGCCGGCTGCAGCAAGTCGGTGGTGGGCCTGGTGGTCCCGACCGGCTACTCGTTCAACCTGGACGGCACCAACATCTACATGACCCTGGCGGCACTGTTCATCGCCCAGGCCACCAACACCGAACTGACCCTGGGACACCAGATCGCCCTGCTGCTGGTCGCGATGCTCAGCTCCAAGGGCGCGGCCGGTGTCACCGGCGCCGGTTTCATCACCCTGGCCGCCACCCTGGCCGTGGTGCCGGAGGTGCCGGTGGCCGGCATGGCGCTGATCCTGGGCGTGGACCGCTTCATGAGCGAATGCCGCTCGCTGACCAATTTCATCGGCAATGCGGTGGCCACCGTGGTGGTCTCGCGCTGGGAAGGTGCGCTGGACCGCAACCGCCTGCAGCTGGCGCTGGACGGCCGCGAGAGCGAACTGCCGCCGCCGGTCGATGCGCTGCCCGAGGCGCTGCCGGCCAAGGGCTGATCCAGGTGTGTGGTACCGCGGGGCCGGCCACGACAGTGGTACGGCCCCGCGGCGTTTCAAGGCGTCCCATGACTGTCATGGGCAACGCCGATGCTGGTCTGGGGCCCCGCCGCATACGGCACGGAATTGTGCGGTCGCAGCATGGCTGCGACAGGATAGCGACAGGTCCAGACGCTCCAACGGGGGTATGATCCCCTGTCCCTTCTGCCCATTCATGTAACCCACATCGATGTCCAACGAAGATTTCAAACAGGCCGCCCTCGATTACCACCGGATGTCCCCCCCGGGAAAGATCAAGGTTTCCGCTACCAAGCCCATGCTGACGCAGCGCGACCTGTCGCTGGCGTATTCGCCGGGCGTGGCGTATGCCTGTGAAGCGATCAAGGCCGACCCGCAGCAGGCCAGCGAGCTGACCGCCCGCGGCAACCTGGTGGCGGTGATCTCCAACGGCACCGCGGTGCTGGGCCTGGGCAACATCGGCGCGCTGGCCGGCAAGCCGGTGATGGAAGGCAAGGGCGTGCTGTTCCAGAAGTTCGCCGGCATCGATGTGTTCGACATCGAAGTGGATGAAACCGACCCGGACAAGCTGGTCGACATCATCGCCTCGCTGGAGCCGACCTTCGGCGGCATCAACCTGGAAGACATCAAGGCGCCGGAGTGCTTCGTGGTCGAGCGCAAGCTGCGCGAGCGCATGAAGATCCCGGTGTTCCATGACGACCAGCACGGTACGGCGATCATCGTCGGCGCAGCGGTGCTCAACGCCATGGCGATCACCGGCAAGAAGATCGAGGACGTGAAGCTGGCGACCACGGGCATGGGCGCCGCCGGCATTTCCTGCGTGAACATGCTGGTGCAGCTGGGCCTGAAGCCGGAAAACATCCTGGCCTTCGACCGCGAGGGTGTGATCCACACCGGCCGTACCGACCTGGACCCGGAAAAGCAGCGCTATGCGCGCGATACCGACAAGCGCACCCTGGCCGAGATCGTCGACGGCGCGGACATCTTCCTGGGGCTGTCGGCACCGGGCATCCTGACCGCCGAGATGGTCAAGACCATGGCCCCGGATCCGGTGATCTTCGCGCTGGCCAACCCGACTCCGGAAATCATGCCGGAGGTGGCGCGCGCCGCCCGTCCGGACGCGATCATCGGCACCGGCCGCTCGGACTACCCGAACCAGGTCAACAACGTGCTGTGCTTCCCGTACCTGTTCCGTGGTGCGTTGGACGTGGGCGCGACTGCGATCAACGAGGAAATGAAGATCGCCTGCGTGCGTGCCATCGCCGCGCTGGCGCGCCGCGCGGCCACCGACATGGGCTCGGCCTATGGCGGCGAGACCCCGAGCTTCGGCCGTGAATACCTGATCCCGCGTCCGTTTGACCGCCGCCTGCTGGTGGAGCTGTCGGCGGCCGTGGCCCAGGCCGCGATGGACTCGGGCGTGGCTTCGCGCCCGATCGAGGACATGGGCGCCTACCGCGACAAGCTGGCCCAGTTCGTCTACCGCACCAGCCTGATGATGAAGCCGGTGTACGACCGCGCGCGCAGCGACAAGCAGCGCGTGGTGTACGCCGAGGGCGAAGAGGAAGTGGTGCTGCAGGCGGTGCAGAACGTGGTCGATGACGGCCTGGCGCATCCGATCCTGATCGGCCGCCCGGAAGTGATCGAGTCGCGCATCGAGCGCCTCGGCCTGCGCCTGAAGATCGGCGAGAACGTTGAAGTCACCAACATCAACGACGACCCGCGCTTCAACGAATACTGGCAGTACTACCACGGCCTGACCGGCCGCCGTGGCGTGACCGTGGCCGCGGCGAAGAACCTGATGCGTTCGCGCCCGACCCTGATCGCAGCGGTGATGGTGGCCCGTGGCGAAGCCGATGCGATGCTGACCGGCATCGTCGGCCGCTTCCACAAGAAGCTGGGCTACGTGCGCAGCGTGCTGCCGCTGGAGCCGAAGGTCACCTCGACCTCGGCGATGACCGGCGTGATCAACCAGCAGGGCGTGTTCTTCTTCGTCGATACCCACGTGCAGGAAGACCCGACCGCCGAGCAGCTGTGCGAAGCAACCCTGCAGGCGGCCTACCGCATGAAGCTGTTCGGCATCGAGCCGAAGGTGGCGCTGCTGTCGCACTCCAACTTCGGCAGCCACGATTCGAAGGATGCACTGAAGATGCGCCAGGTGCGCGAGCTGCTGCTCAAGCGCAACCCGCGCCTGAACGTGGATGGCGAAATGCAGGGCGACACCGCATGGGATGAAGCGCTGCGCCAGAAGCTGCTGCCGGGCTCGACCCTGCAGGGCCGAGCCAACCTGTTCGTGCTGCCGAACCTGGAAGCGGCCAACATCGCCTACAACCTGGTGCGCGTGTTCACCGACGGCGTGGCGATCGGTCCGATCCTGATGGGCGTGAACAAGCCGGTGCACATCCTGACCACCAGCGCGACCTCGCGCCGGATCCTGAACATGACCGCGATTGCGGCGGTCGATGCGCAGATCCGCAAGCAGATCGAAGCGGAAAAGAAGGCGTAAGCCTTCGTTCCGCTGCGATCTGCAGAAACGCGCCCTTCGGGGCGCGTTTCGTTTCCGCCCAGCGGAAACGGGTAGAGTCGACTGTTAGTCGACTGCCTTTCCTACAACCACCGAAAATCCCGCGCGATCGCGCGATAGTCGACTAACAGTCGACTCTACCGGTCCCGATGCCGGTCCCACCGCTGCCACACGCGCTACGCACCCCGGTCATTTCCCTGCAACGCCGCTGCGGCCCAATACGCCCACGCGGCCTGGCCGTGGGAAGGGACCGGACCGGCCTCCCCACCCTGGGCCCGACCAACTTTCCATGGACGAGGGTGTCATGCGCAATCGAGTGACGCGGCGGTACTTCCAGCAGTTGTTCGCGCTGTACGCCGGCTTCGTGCAGTCGCGCTGAGGCCGCGATGCGGTAGCGCCGGGCAATGCCCGGCGAACGTAAAGTGCGTTGGGGCTCAGCGCCGCTTGCCGCGGCGCGCTGGTGCCGGCGGCGGTGCATCCGAACGCGGCTTGGCATACTGCGTCCACAGCGCAGGCAGTGCCTTGCCGGTGTGCTTCTGCCACAGCACCGGTGCATAGCGGCCGTCGCGCAGGGCCTTGTCCAGTGCCAGCACCAGGCCCGGATGTTCGGCGTCGGCCCATTTCAGGAACGCACCGGTGACCCGGTAGCCGCTGTCGAAGTTCTGCCCCGTCTCGACCTTGCCCGGCAGTGCCCAGCCCGCAGCGGCATTGTCCATGCCGTAGCGGTCGCGTGCGTAGTCGGCGATGCCCTCCACCAGCCAACCCGGCACCCGTGCGTCGCCATAGCCCGGATAGCCCTGCACGATGTGCATGGCCTCATGGGTGACCAGGTCGATGTCGTTGGGGTGCTGCGCAAGCCAACCCGGGTTGATGGTGATCGTTGCGGCCTGGTCCTTGTCACCGACGAAGGCGATGCCGGTGTAGGCCGGGTCGATCACGATGCGCACCATCGCCGGCGCGGCCGGGTGGAAGTCCGCACGTTCGCGCAGGTAGGCGAAGAAGAACGTATCGATCACCCGCTTGCGCTGCGGCGCGGCCAGGGCGCCACGGGCGTCCTGGTAGTTCAGCGTCACGCCGTCGCGGGTCAGCTGCGTATCGAACGCCTGGGTCTGGCCGAAACTGGAGAAGGACAGGGCAACAAGGGCCAAGGGCAGAAAACGGAAGCGCATGCCGCTCATTGTACGGTGCCGGCCGCCAGCAGTTCGATCTCCGCCAGCGGCAGCCGTGCCGGTGCCGCCAGGCGCAGGCGGTATTCGCTGTAGCGACCGGGTTTTGCAATGCGGAATGGACGGGTCTGGCGGGCGGATTCGAAGTCTTCGCCGCTGCGCTGGTCGAGCACGGCCCAGCTGCCGCTGCCGTTGCGCGCTTCCAGCGTCCACTCACCGCCCTGGATACGGCTGTCACCGCTGGTCAGCGTGTACATCGTCGGGGTGCCCTCAGCCAGGCCGGCCAGCGCGATGGTTGCACCGCCGCCCAGGCCCACCGTCGTGCCGGCATCGTCATCGACCAGCGCGGGCAGGGCGCGGCCATCGGCCAACGTCGCCTTCGCGCCGCTGCCGAGCAGGTCGTGCAGCAGCTGCGGGCGCTGGCCGCGTGCGGTCAACGAGCGCGGCACATCATCCACGCCACTGCCCCAGCGCGAGGGACGGGGGCCCATCACGAAGTCGAGGGTCGCGCCCTTGGCGATCAGCTCGTGCGGCACCCAGGTCTTCGTCCACGGTTTGCCGTTGATCGTCAGCGACTGCACGTAGACGTTCTCACGCGAGTTGTTGGCCGCGTTCACGGTCAGCACGGCACCACCCTGCAGTTCCACGCGCGCATGTTCGAAGGCCGGCGAGCCGATCACGTACTCCGGTGCGCCCATGCGCAGCGGGTACAGGCCCAGCGATGCCAGCACGTACCACGCCGAGGTCTCGCCGTTGTCCTCGTCACCGGGATAGCCCTGGCCGATCTCACTGCCCACATACAGCCGCGACAGGATCTCGCGCACATGCTGCTGGGTCTTCCACGGCTGCCCGGCGTACAGGTACATCCACGGGATGTGGTGCGCCGGCTGGTTGCTGTGCGCGTACATGCCCATGCGCACGTCGCGCGCTTCGGTCATCTCGTGGATGGTGCCGCCATAGGAGCCGGCCAGTGCCGGGTCGGCGGTTTCCGGCGTGGCGAAGAAGGCATCCAGCTTCGCCGCCAGCTTGTCGCGGCCACCGTACAGCGCGGCCAGGCCTTCGCCATCGTGGGCGGCGGTGAAGGCGAAGGTCCAGCCATTGGATTCGGTGTAGTCGTGGCCCCATACGCGCGGGTCGTAATCCTTGGCGTCCACGCGCCAGCGGCCATCGGCCTTGCGGCCCTGGAAGAAGCCGGCGGCCGGGTCGAACATGGTCGCGTAGCTGGCGGCGCGATAGCGGAAGTACTCGGCCTCGGTGCTGTAGCGCTCGCGTGCAGCCGGCGTGGTGGCGCGCTTGGCCAGTGCATCGGCCATGTTGGCGATGCCGAAGTCATTGAGCGCGCCTTCCATCGTCCATGACATGCCTTCGTGCACGTCCGCGCTGGCGTAGCCACGGAAGGTCGAACGGTCCATGCCCTTGCGGCCGACATGACGGTCGGGCGGGACCACGGTCGCGTTCTTCAGCGCGGCGGCGTAGGCCTCGGCCGGATCGAAGCCGCCGATGCCCTTCAGCCAGGCATCGGCGAAGGCCACGTCCGAGCTGGTGCCGACCATCAGGTCGGCGTAGCCCGGCGACGACCAGCGCGCGATCCAGCCGCCGGCGCGGTACTGCTCGATGAAGCCTTGCACCAGCTGGCCGGCATCGTCGGGCGTAAACAGCGCATAGGCCGGCCAGGTGGTGCGGAAGGTATCCCAGAAGCCGTTGTTGACGAAGACCTTGCCGTCGCGCACGGCCGCATAGCTGCGGGTCGCGCTGCCATCGGTGTTGTCATCGCTGGCGCTGGCCTGGTTGGCGTAGCGCCAGTCGGGTAGGGCCGCGCTGCCCACGTTTTCATGGCCGGAGTTGGGGTACAGGTACAGCCGGTACAGGCTGGAGTACAGCGTGGTCTTCTGGTCGTCGCTGGCGTTGCCGATGTCGAAACGGGCCAGGCGCGCGTCCCATGCATCCTGCGCACGGCTGGCCACGCTCTCCAGCGTATCGGCAGCGCTGATTTCCAGTGCCAGATTGTGCCGCGCCTGCTCGACCGAGATCAGCGAGGTGGCGATGCGCATCGTCACCCGCCGGTCGCTGCCGGCGTCGAACTTGATGTAGCCGGTCGGGCGGCCGGTGTCGAGGCGGCCGCTGCTGCGCCACGGCTTGTCGAAGCTGGCCACCACGTACATGCGGCTGGCTCCGTTGGACAGGCCGCTGCGCGTATCGGTGTAGCCGGACAGCGTCTGCGTGGCGGCGTCCAGGGTCAGGCCACCGCGCGCATCGACATTGTCGAACAGCAGGTTGGCGTCGCCGCCCTCGGGGAAGTCGAATCGGAACAGTGCGGCATGATCGGTCGGCGCGATGGCGGCAGCGATGCCATTGTCAAAGCGCACGTCGTAACGGTACGGGCGGGCGCTTTCGTGGCGGCGGTCGAACGACAGCGCGCGTTTGCGGCGGTCGGCGTCCGGCGCGCCACGGCTGGCCGAAGGCATCACCTGGAAGGTCTGGCGGTCGCCCATCCACGGGCTGGGCTGGTGGCTCAGTGCCAGCGCCTGCAGCTGCGGGCGGTTCTGCGCATCGTTCTGTTCGTTCCAGCGGTACAGCCAGTTCAGTGCGCCGGCATCGGTCACCGGGGTCCAGAAGTTGAACCCGTGCGGCACCGCCGTGGCCGGGAGGTTGTTGCCGCGCGAGAACGTTCCGTTGGCCTGGGTGCCGCGTGTGGTCAGCACCCAGTCCGAGACGCGCTGCGGCTGCTGGCGCGGCTGCGCATCCAGGCATACGTCGTCGATCCAGCCGGAGACCGGCGCACCTTCGGCACTGGCCACCTCCAGCTCGATCGCCACCACGCGGCGGCCTTTCAGCGCGGGCACGTCGCCCAGCCGCACCGCCTTGCGCGCCCACTGCTGTGGGTACAGCGTCTTCGACTCGCCCTGCGCATGGGCGCCAAGGGCCACGCCATGCTGGTCGCGTGCCGTGCCAGCCGAAACGCGGCTGCCATCGTCCAGCAGCAGGTCCAGCGATACATAGGTCGAGGCGACGGTGTCCTTGCCGACGATTTCCGGCAGCACCAGCCACGACAGCGTGGTATCGGCCTCGATGGGCAGGTCGGCCTTGAACAGTTCGCGCCGCGCGCTGCCGCCTTGGCTGCTGTAGCGCAGCGCATGCAGGCCGCTGTAGCCGGCGTCGCGCTTGGCGGCGTAGGGCGCGGCCGGTCCATTGCCGATCGTGACCTGAAGCGCACTGGTGGCCTGCGCCGGGACAGGCTCGCCCGGTTCGAACGAGGTGTGCAGCCCCTGCGCCAGCGCCGGCATCGCAGTGGTCACGCAGGCCAGGGCCAGAGCGAGCGGAAGCAGGGCGCGGCGTGGATCAGACAGGGTCATGCAAGGGTCTCCCGAGAGGCAGGCGGCAGGCAGAACCCGCATCGGCGGACACCACGGACAGCATCGCTCCGCCCGCCGGGAGGGCAGTGGAAGAGGCGATGCCGGTCCGGTGGGGGCGGGCCATGCGATCGGGTCGGATTGGGGTGGGCCGATTCACGGCCTGGCCCGATCCTGCAACAGCGGCAGCAGCCTGACAAGTGCCATTTAGTTCGATCCAAATGCGGCAAATTTCGCAGTCGGCGGGTTTCCAGCGTGAACCCGCTGGATCGATTGAAGGATTTCCGCCAGTGCGAGGCCTTGGATCTGCCGCGCAACCGCGCAAGGAGACGCCCTGCGGCGGGCAAAGACCTGTTGTTGCGCAATGTCGGGGCGGCCCGGATGCTAGAATCACAGGCCTCGCAACCCGTTCATCGACATCCGCCATGAGCCATACCGCCACTGCGCCCGCCAACGCCGAGAAGCGCTACACCGTGCACCGCAGCGATCTGCCGCTGAGCTGCCCGACCCCGGAAATGGCGCTGTGGAACTCGCATCCGCGCGTATACCTGCCGATCGAGGACGAGCCCAATGGCGAAGCGCAGTGCCCGTACTGCGGTTCCGTGTTCGTGCTGGCCGACTAAACGGCGGCCTTTTCGATGCGCCGATTGACCGTGGTGCAGTTGCTGCCGGCGCTGCACTCCGGCGGTGTCGAGCGCTCGACCCTGGAAATCGCTGCGGCCCTGGTCGCTGCCGGCCATCGTGCGCTGGTGGTCTCCGCCGGTGGCCGCCTGGTGCAGCCCCTGCTCGATAGCGGTGCCGAGCACCTCACCCTCGACATCGGCCGCAAATCGCTGCTGACGCTGCGCCACCTGCCGACCCTGCGCCGCCTGTTCGCTGAAGTCGGCGCGGACATCGTGCACGCCCGTTCGCGGCTGCCGGCATGGCTGGGCCTGTACGCGATCCGTGCCATGCCCGCCGCCCAGCGCCCGCACTGGGTAACCACCGTGCACGGGTTGAATTCGCCCAGTCGCTACAGCGCGGTGATGACCAGCGGTGAACGCGTGATCTGCGTGTCCAACACCGTGCGCGACTACGTGCAGCGGCACTATCCGACGGTACCCGAAGCGAAGCTGCAGGTGATTCCGCGCGGCGTCGATGTCACACAGTTTCCGCGTGTGGCCCGCGCCGACCGCCGGCCACGACTGGCGCTGGCAGCCGACTACCCGTGGCTGGCGCAGGTTGGGGGCCCGCTGCTGCTGCTGCCGGGGCGGGGCACCCGGCTGAAGGGACATGCCCATGCGCTGCAATTGCTCGCCGATGTACGTGCAGCTGGTGTGCCGGCACAGCTGTGGATGCTGGGCACCGATGAACCGGGCCGCGAAGCCTACGTGGCCGACCTGCGCCGGCAGGCCACTGCCTTGGGCGTGACCGACGCCGTGCAGATCAGCACGCCGACCGCGCGCATCGCCCAGGCCTATGCAGCCAGCGATCTGGTGCTGCAGCTGTCGGACAAACCGGAAGCGTTTGGCCGCACCGTGGTCGAGGCGCTGTCGGTCGGCCGTCCGGTGCTGGGCTGGGATCATGGTGGCGTCGGCGAACTGCTTCGGCAGCTGCAGCCCGCTGGCGCGGTGCCGCTGGGCGATGCACGCGCGTTGGGTGAACGTGCGCTGGCCCTGCTGGCGCAGCCGCCGTTCTTGCCGACCCGCATCCCGTTTACGCTGCAGGCCATGCAGCGCGATACCCTCCGCCTCTATGCCGACCTCGCTGGCTGACTCCGCCGTCACCGTGCGCGACGACCGCGCCGGGCGCTGGGCGCCGTGGTGGGTGCTGACGTACGTAGCACTGTGGCCATTGCCGGGCATCGCGGAGACCGTGCTGGGCCTTGGCGCGGTCTACGCCGCCGCGCGCATGGTCATGCGCCGCCTGCAGCGCCGCCCGCATCTGTTGAGCACGGCAGCGTGGGCGCTGACCTCCATCCTGTTCCTCGGCTATTGGCTGCCGCAGGCGTTCTCGGCGTTTGATGCAATCGATCCGGCAGCGTCGTGGACGAAGGCGGCTGCCGGCCTGCGCTACCTGCCCTTCATGTGGCTGGTGGCGATCGCGGTGGCCACGCCGGAACGCAGGCGGCTGACCTTCGGTGGCCTGGCGCTGATCACCGGCGCATGGACGCTGGATGCGCTGGTGCAGGCGCTGGCCGGAACCAGCCCGTGGTTCTGGTCGCTTGAGCAGCTGAAGCTTGCGGTGAGTGGTCACGCGTTGTGCCCGGCCACTGAGGCAGCCGTGGTCGATCGCCTCAGTGGGGCACTCGGGCCGTGCAACCTGAAGTTCGGCCAGGTCCTGGCCAGTCTCTCACCGTTCCTGTTGTTGCCGCTGGCGCGTCGCTTTGGCAATCCGGGTTGGGTACTGGCCGCGGCGGCGCTGGGCTGCGTGCTGCTGCTGGCCGGCTCGCGCGCGTCGTGGATCACCTTCGCGCTGGTGCTGGCCTACAGCGGCGTGCGCCAGTTCGGTGTGAAGCGGATGCTGCTGCTGGCGCTGCTCGGCGTGCTGGGCGCCGGCGTGCTCACCGCAGGCGTGCCGCAGCTGCGCGAACGCCTTGCGCGTACCGCGATGGCGTGGGATGGAAGCGAACGCGGTGTCGACGAGGCACTGTCGGGGCGCGCGCGTATCTGGGAAGCCGCCGTCTGCATGATCGAAGAACACCCGTTCAACGGCGTCGGCGCACGCGGTTTCCGCGATGCCTATCCCGCTTGCGTGGCCGAAGAGGGGCTGGCGGTATGGGGGGATGCTCCCGCCCTGCACGCGCATCAGATCGTGCTGGAAATCCTGGCAGAAACCGGGGTGATCGGCCTGCTGCTGTGGCTGGCAGCCGTGGCCCAGGCCTGGCGGGCCTGGCGCTATGCACCGACGGCCGCGCGTGACCGGGCCCGCCCTGCGATGCTGGCGCTGGCGGTCACCGTGTTCCCGCTCAACACGCATCTGGCGTTCTATTCCGCGTTCTGGGGCGGCCTGACCGTGCTGCTCGCTGCCTTGTTCGCCGGCAGCCTGCTGGCCCGCGACGCAGATGATTCCCCGCCGGTGAAGTGACCGCGCATCCGCGCATGGTAGGGATCAACCATGGAGTCGATCAGTAGATCCACGCCATGCGTGGATGAGGCTTTCCCGACCTGAACACGGTGACATCTCCACTATCGGTGCCCCGGCAGTTCGCGCACGCTGGAGGCATGGCCAGCCCCAGACTCCGCTACGGTCGGTATTCCCGAACCGGCAACGTGTACTCATTGACCACGGCAACCCTTGGCCGTGAACCGTTATTCGCCGATGCGGCGAACATGGCGATCCTGATCGACACCCTGCGCTTCGTCGAGCGTAGGGGCTTCAGCCACAGTCTCGCCTGGGTGGTGATGCCTGACCATCTGCACTGGTTGATGGAACTGCGCAGTGGAACCCTGGCCGAGTGCATGGCCCTGCTCAAATCACGCAGCAGCCGACTGCTGAACCGGCGATTGGAGCGACGAGGGGCGCTGTGGCAGCACGGTTACCACGATCATGCCGTACGCAGCGATGAATCCCTTCATGAGAAGGCGATGTACATCCTGGCCAATCCGGTCCGTGCGGGCCTGGCCGGCACGTTGGGTGAGTACCCGCACGCATGGTGCCGTTGGCCGTTGTAGGTGCCGGCACCCGGATTAGAGCATCCACGCATGGCGTGGATCTACTTCAGAATGCTCCGCGTCATCAAATTCACGCCATGCGTGGACGAAACCCTCCCGCCCCACCGTTATTTGTAGAAATCACTCCGGCCGCCGGGCTGGCGCTTGAAGCGGCGGTGGATCCACAGGTACTGGTCGGGAGCCTCGCGCACCATCGCTTCGATGGCCTGGTTGACCCGCGTGGTATCGGCTTCCACATCCTCGCTGGGAAAGTTCTCCAGCGGCGCGCCGATCTTCAGGAAGTACTTTCCGCCCTCGCGGCGGTGGAAGTACGGAATCACCGCGCAGCCGGTCATGCGCGCCAGCTGGTGGGTGGCGGTAATGGTGGACGCGGTATGGCCGAAGAACGGGACGAACACGGTGTCCTTGCCACGCATGTCCTGGTCCGGCGCATACCAGAGAAAGCCGCCCTTCTTCAGGTGGCGCACGGTCGCGCGGATGTCCTCGTTGGCGAACATCGCCTTGGCATAGCGCAGGCGGCCGAACTTCACCGCCCACTCGTACACCGGGTTCTTGTGCTTGCGGTACATGCCTGAAAGATCGACGTAGTCGCACAGCAGGCGGCCGCACATCTCCAGGGTCATGAAATGGCCGGACACCAGCAGTACGCCGCGGCCTTCGGCCTGCATCCGCCGCAGATGTTCCAGGCCTTCGATCTGCACCTGTGGGCGGATGCGGTCGATGCTGCCCCACCACGCGCGGATGCACTCGAACACGCCCACACCCAGTGCGTCGAAGCTGTCGCGCACCAGGCGCTGGCGCCAGGCTTCGTCCTTTTCCGGGAAACACAGCCGCAGGTTGACTTCGGCGGCGCGACGGCGGCTGCCGAGCAGGCGCCAGCTGATCCAGCCCACGCCACGACCGAGCGCACGCTGCAGCATCCACGGCAGGCGGGCGATGGCGAAGGCGCCGAGCATGGCGGCGAACATCGGCCAGTTGCGGGGATCGCGCAGCGACGGACGGACGGCGGTGGTGGCATCGGACATGGCGCCATTCTACCAACCCGGCAGCGTGTCTTTCCCGGGGGGCTCCCGTATCCTTGCCGCATGCGCAAAGACCCTGCCGAATGGATCCTGCGCGGCCTGTACTCGGCCGTGCTCTACATCCTGCTGCCGATCACCGTGTACCACCTGGTCTGGCGCGGTTTCCGGGTCCGTGAATACTTCCGGCGCTGGGACGAGCGCTATGCCTCGTATCCGCAGCCGACCGGCCAGCCGCGGGTCTGGCTGCATGCGGTCTCGGTGGGCGAAGTCAATGCCGCCGCGCCGCTGGTGAATGCCCTGCGCCAACAGCGTCCGGACATCCGCTGGGTCATCACCACCATCACGCCGACCGGTTCGGAGCGCGTGCGTGCGCTGTGGGGGGACGCGCTGGACCACGTCTATCTGCCGTACGACGTGCCGGGCAGCGTCAACCGCTTCCTCGGCCACTTCCAGCCCAGCCTGGCGCTGATCCTGGAAACCGAGCTGTGGCCGAACATGCTGTTCGGCTGCCGCGACCGCCATATTCCGGTCTATATCCTCAACGCCCGCCTGTCTGCGCGTTCGCTGCGCGGTTACCGGGTGCTGGCGGCGCTGATCCGCCGTGCGCTGCGCACGGTCACCTGCGTGGCCGCGCAGTCGCAGGACGACGCCGCGCGCTTCGTGCAGCTGGGGGCGGCGCGGGAACAGGTGCAGGCCCTGGGCAACCTCAAGTTCGATATCGCCACGCCGGATGTGCAGGGCTTCGTCGAGCAGTTCCACGCCTGCGTGCCCGCCGGGCGCCCGGTGTGGATCGCGGCCAGTACCCATGATGGCGAGGAGCAGGCGGTGATCGACCTGCATCGGCGCCTGCGCCAGCAGCACCCCGACCTGTTGTTGCTGTGGGCGCCGCGGCACCCCGAGCGCTTCCCGAAGGTGGAGGCGCTGGCGCGCGAGCAGGGGTGGAGCGTGGCGACCCGTCGTGCGAAGCAATGGCCCGAGGCCGGCACGGATGTATTCGTCATCGACACCCTGGGCGAGCTGATGCCGTTCTATGCCTGCGCGCAGGTTGCCTTCGTCGGCGGCAGCCTGCAGCCGATCGGTGGCCACAACCTGCTGGAACCGGCGGCAATGGGTACTGCGGCTGTGACCGGCCCCCACCTGCACAACTTCGCCGAGATCTCCCGCCGCATGCGTGAGGCCGGTGCCTTGCTGATCGGCGATGACGTGCAAGCGGTGGGTGACCTGCTGCAGCACCTGCTCCAGGACCCGCAGGCGCGCGAGGACATGGCGCGGGCAGGCTGCACGTTGATCAGCAATGGCCGTGGCGCTTTGCAGCGCACGCTGGCCCTGGTCGCGCCACATCTGCCGCCGCCGCGCGGCTGAGTCCACCGGCCGCACAGGCCTGCGCCCAGTCCGTCGACTGACGTGATCGACTGCATCAATTCTGCTTAGCGGGCGGAGTTCTGTCGCGACAGAACCGGGTGCGCGTCGCTGGGCGTGTCTGCGGTCACATCGCGGCGTGCACGGCAAGGATTCTGATATCGCCCTTCGGCGCAGGCTGCCAGCCTGCTGTCGACCGCGCTTGGACGGATATCAAGGGAGCTTGCGATGGATGGGGGCAGCAGGCCGGAGGGCATCGGTGATGCCCGGCCCGGCATGGAGCATCTTGCAGTGGTGGCGCTGACGCTGCTGCTGGGGGGCAATGTGGTCGCGCTGATCGGCCAGCACACGGCGGCCGAGGCTGGGCCGGCCATCGTGCTGAGCCTGTTGCTGGCCGCACTGGGTACGATGCCACTGCTGTATTGCCTGCACGCCCTCAACCAGCAGCTGCCGGCTGTCGATGGCCTGCAGGGAGTGTTGCGTGCGTGCTGGGGCCGGGCATCCGCCGGTGTGCTCGGCGGCGCGCTGTTGTTGGAACTGGTGGCGACCATGGGTGGCGTGGCGCAATCGCTGGCCCGTCATCTGCGTGCACTGCTGGCCTATTGTGGCGTCGAGGCCGACTACGCGGTGCCGGGTCCGCTGATGGCCAGCCTGGCGGTGCTTCTGATTGGTGTGGTCGGGTTGCTGCCGTGGCGACGAATGGTTCTGGTGGCGTGTGCGCTGTTGACGATGAAGATCGGGACCGGCCTGCTGCTGGTGGCACTGGCAGCCCGTTACATGCACTACGCGCACTGGATTCCCTGGCTGCCGGAGGCGACGGCTCCCTATCGCTTTGGGCTTGGTGGTGTATTGGCGGCGAGCGTGCCGCTGCTGGGTGCGTTCGCCAGCGTGGGCCTGGCGGTTGGATTTCCCGGCTTGGGCGGGCAGGTGAAGGCGCGCCAGTCGCGGCTGCTGGCGGGCATGCTGCTGCTGGCCATGCTGTTGCTGATCGTGGTCGCTGCATTGCAGGCCGGGCTGGTCGAGTTCCCTGCATTGGACAGCACGCGACCGCTGGCGGTAGCCCTGCAACCGCACCCGCAGCTGCAGTGGCTGATGCCGTTGCTGCCGCTGGCCGGCGCGGCTGGATTGGCCGCGCTGCTGCTGGTGCTGCTGCGGGTGGGCCTGTGCTTGGCGATGCAGCTGTGGCCGGCACGGCATGACGAAGCAATCGGCATGCATGTGCAGGCGGTGCCGGTCGCGTTGATTCTGTCAGCGGCGGTGCTGGCTTTCGGCGTGCCCGCGGGCATTCTGCCGGTGCTACCCGGCCCGGTCGTGCTGGTGGTGATGGCCGCCCTGTGCCTGGCCGTACTGCGCGGGCAGTCACCGTTGGCACGTGGCCTTGCGCTGCTGGCGCCTGTGGCCGCCGGACTGTGCATGCTGGCCGCCATCGGGTGGCTGCGGGCCTGGCCCGGCTGATGGCCGTGCATCGCGCACAAAAAAGCCACCCTCGCGGGTGGCTTTTCGTTGCCGGCAGGCGACGGCTCAGTGCGTCGTCGTTGCCGGATTGCCCGCGTCCTGGGTCAGCAGGCGGTTCACGTCCTGCAGCTCGGCCACGTCCAGTGCACCCAGCGACTGGCTCAGCAGCAGGCGGTTCTGCAGGAAGGTGTAACGGGCCTGGGCGTAGTCCAGCTGCGCCGAGAACAGGATGCGCTGGTTCTGGATCACATCCAGCACGGTACGGGTGCCGACCTCCAGGCCGACCTGCGAAGCGTCGTACGCGCTCTGCGCCGAGACCACCGCCAAGCGGCGGGCTTCCACTTCGCTGATGCCCTGCACCAGGGTCTGGTAGGCATTGCGGGTATTGCGGTCCAGGGCACGCTTCTGCTGCTCGTAGCCGTCCTGGGCGATGTCACGCTGGGCCAGCGCCTGGCGCACGCCCGACTGGGTGGCACCACCGGAGAAGATCGGCACGCTCAGGGTCAGGCCGATGCTGTTGGTGCGTGCGTCCGGCGACAACGAGCCGGCGCCGGTGCTGTCGCCCCAGGTCGCGCTCTTGCCCCAGCTGCCGCCCAGCGACAGGGTCGGGTAATGGCCACCGCGGGCAGCCTGCACGCCAGCTTCGGCCGCACTGACCTTCAGCTCCTGCGCCTTCAGCGCCGGATTCTGGGTGGTGGCCTGCTGCACCAGCTCATCGATGTTGCCGCGGTTGGCCGGCACTTCCGGGCGGAAGTCCGCCGGCAGGCCACGCAGGTTGGTCACCGGCTGGCCGGTCAGTTCGGTCAGGGCCTGGTAGTTATCGGCCAGGGTGTTCTGCGCAATGATGGTGTTGGCACGCGCCTGGTCGTACTGGGCGCGTGCTTCGTGCACGTCGGTGATCGGCGCCAGGCCCACTTCCAGGCGCTTGTCGGCGAAGTCGAACTGCTTCTTCGCGGCCGCTTCGTTGGTCTGCGCGGCGTTCAGCGATTCGATCGCCACCAGCACGTTGAAGTAGGCCGCCGAGGTGCGCACGATCAGGTTGTCGTTGGCCGATTCGAGGGTGAAGTCCGCCGCCTTGCTCAGCTCACGCTGCGAGCGCAGGTTGTTGATCTGGGTCCAGTTGAACAGCGTCTGGCTGCCGTCGATCGTGTAGGTGCGGCGCTTGTTGGTGAACGAGCCGGAGTTGGCGTCGGCGTTCGGCTCGCTGCGCGTGCGGTTCAGCGCGGCCTGGCCGTTGATCTGCGGCAGCAGGGCGGCACGCGCCTGCACGGCGCCTTCCTTGTCGTACAGCCGGGTCGATTCGGCGGCCGACAGCTGCGGATCGCCGTTGCGGGCCATTTCGTAGACCTGCAGCAGGTCGGCGGCATGGGCGGACAACGGCAGCAGGGCAGTGGCCAGCGCAACAGCGAGGGATCGGCGGATCATTGCGGCTTCCTTGGACTCAGAGGTGGAACTGGGGGGCCGGGGCGGCACCACGCAGGTAATCGATATCGGTCTCGAACAGGGACTCGGAGCTGCCGTCGGCCTTGACCAGCAGGGCCTCCATCGCCGGCGAGCGGCCGTGGATCACGAACAGGCGGCCACCCGGACGCAGCCACGAGGCGAACTGTGACGGCACCACGTCGACCGCACCAGTGACACAGATCACGTCAAAGCGGCGTTCGGTCTGCCAGGACAGGGCATCGGCCACTTCCACGCGGACGTTGCTGCCCAGGCCGGAAGCGTCCAGGCGGGCACGCGCGGCGGCGGCCAGCTCCGGGTCGATTTCCAGGCTCAGCACATCGCGCGCCAGCGCGCCGATGCAGGCGGCCAGGAAGCCGCTGCCGGTGCCGATTTCCAGCACTTCGTCACCCGGCTGCAGGTCCAGCGCCTGCAGGGTACGGCCCTCGATGACCGGCTTCATCATCTTCTGGCCGTGGCCGATCGGCAGTTCGACATCGGCGTAGGCCAGTGCCCGGTGTGCATCGGCGACAAAAGCCTCGCGCGGCAGGCGGGCCAGGACGTCGAGCACCTTGATGTCCAGCACGTCCCAGGGACGGATCTGCTGTTCCACCATCAGTTCGCGGGCGTGGGCGTAATCAATCGTCATGAGGTTCAAATCCAGCGCAGTGGGCCGGCCATTTTACCGGTGCCGGAGGCCGGCGGCGCGCCCAGAGCATCAGCTGCCGGGGGCCGGGGTCGCAGTGCCGGAAGTCATCGCGACCTCCGGTTCGTTCAGTTTTGGTTATTCAGCTGTTCCGGCCCCTCGCGGCGCGTAGGCGCGCAGGAAGAAGTCGATGCTGGCGGTCACGTGGGCAAGAGGGTCGCATTCCACCGGTGACAGTGGCATGCCGCACATCATATGCATGTGCACTTCGCCCTTGACCAGGGTCAGGAACTGCTCGCCAGCCAGCGAATAGTCGGTGATTTCCAGCTCGCCGCGCTCGGCGCGTGCCCGCAGGAAGTCAGCCAGGGCCTCGCAGGTACGTTCCGGTCCTGCCTTCCAGAACAGCTCGCGCAGGCGTTCGTCGGTCTCCGGCGCCATCATCATGCGCTGGATCGAGATCGCCGCGTCGGAGGTGATCAGTTCGAAGAAGGCCAGACCGATGCCGATCAGCTGGTCGCGCAGCGGGCCGTCCGTGTCGGCCACGAACAGGGCATCGGGCAGCATTTCAATGCACTTTGACTGCACGGCCTCGGAGAACAGGGTCTCCTTGTCGCCGAAGTGGCTGTACACGGTCAGCTTCGAGACGCCGGCCTGGGCGGCGATGGTGTCCATGCTCACGCCGGTATACCCCTGTTCGATGAACAGTACCTTGGCTGCTTCAAGGATCGCCGCGCGCTTGCCCAGATCCTTGGGGCGCCCGGGTCCGGCGGCCTTGGCAGCAGGCTTGGCCGACGGCTTGCGGGAAGTGGAAGAACTCATCGCAACAATACTAGACCAAGCGGTTCGATATTTATACTATACCGGCCGGTTTATTAAATTGGGCCGGCAGTCGCGGCTCCCCCTTGTTGCAACCCTGCGTTTTCAGGACGTTGACCGATGAAGATCGTGCGCTGGATGGGCGGTATGGTGTGGGTGGCTGCGCTGGCAGCCTGTTCGGGACAGGAACAGGCGCCGCAGGCGGCCGTGCCGGTACTGGTGGTTCACCCCGGCGAACAGGCCGGACAGGCGCCGGCGGCATTCCCGGGCACGGTGCGTGCCCGCCAGGAAAGCCCGCTGTCGTTCCGCGTCGGAGGCAACCTGGTCAAGCGCCACGTCGATGCCGGCCAGCGGGTGAAGAAGGGCGACGTGCTGGCCGAACTGGACGTGGCTGACTTCGCGCTGCAGGCCCGTGCCTCACAGGCGCAGCTGGCTGCGGCCGAGGCCGACCTGGTGCGTGCCCGCGATGACCTCAAGCGCTACCAGGTGCTGGCCGACCAGCAGCTGGTCAGCCGTTCGCAGCTGGACCAGCAGTCCGCCGCCTTCAAAGCGGCGCAGGGTCAGGCCAACGCCGCCCGCGCCAACCTCGATGTGCTGCGCAACCAGGCCGACTACGCGCAGCTGCGCGCACCGGCTGACGGCGTGATCGCCAGCCGCGAGGCCGAGGCTGGGCAGGTGGTGTCCGCCGGACAGACCATCTTCAACCTGGCCGCCGACGGTGGCCGCGAAGTGCTGATCGACCTGCCCGAAGCCACCATCCGCGACTACGCGGTCGGCCAGCCGGTCGAGGTGGAACTGTGGAACCGCCCGGGGCAGCGCCTGCCGGGCACGATCCGCGAGATTGCCGCCGCCGCCGATCCGCAGGCACGCACCTATGCCACCCGCGTCAGCCTGGCCGCCGATGCGCTGGCCGATGTCGAACTGGGCCAGAGCGCGCGCGTCTACAGCAGCGCCGGTCGCCACGGTACCCTGCAGCTGCCGCTGGGCGCGCTGCAGCGCGGTGTCAACGGTGCCGCCAGCGTGTGGGTGGTCGATCCGGCCAACAGCACGCTGAAGGCCGCCTCGGTCACCACCGGTGCGTTTGGCAGCGAGACCGTGCCGGTGCTGTCCGGCGTGAACGCGGGTGACTGGGTGGTTGCCGCCGGTGGCCACCTGCTGCGAGCGGGCCAGCCGGTGATCGCCGTGGACCGGCAGAACCGCCCGGTGCTGAAGCCGGCCGCGCCGGCCGCTGCCGCCAAGGCCAGGGAGTAAGCCGGTGCGCCGCTTCAATCTTTCCGAGTGGGCGCTGGCCAATCGCCCGCTGGTGCTGTTCGCGATGCTGGCCTTCGCGCTGATCGGCGCGTGGTCGTACAAGCACCTGGGCCAGTCCGAGGATCCACCATTCACCTTCAAGGCGATGGTGGTGCGCACGCTGTGGCCGGGCGCCACCGCCGAGCAGGTCTCGCGCCAGGTGACCGAGCCGATCGAGAAGGCGCTGATGAACACCGGCGAGTACGAGTTCATCCGCTCCTATTCGCGCCCCGGCGAATCGCAGGTCATCTTCATGGCCCGCGACAGCCTGCGTTCCAGGCAGATCCCGGACCTGTGGTACCAGGTGCGCAAGCGCGTGGGCGACATCCGTGCGACGCTGCCGCGCGAGATCGTCGGCCCGTTCTTCAACGATGAGTTCGGCGACACCTACGGCAACATCTATGCGTTGACCGGCAAGGGCTTCGACTACGCGGTGATGCGCGACTACGCCGACCGCATCCAGCTGGAACTGCAGCGCGTGCCCGATGTCGGCAAGATCGACCTGGTCGGCCTGCAGGACGAGAAGGTCTGGATCGAGCTGTCCAACACCCGCCTGGCCACGCTGGGTGTGTCGATGCAGCAGGTACAGCAGGCGCTGGCCGACCAGAATGCGGTCACCGGCACCAGCTTCTTCGAGACCGCCACCGATCGCGTGCAGCTGCGCGTGACCGGCCAGTTCAACGACATCGAAGCAATCCGCCAGTTCCCGATCCGTGCTGGCGACCGCACCGTGCACCTGGGTGACATCGCCGAGGTCAAGCGCGGCTTCGCCGATCCGGCGTCGCCGAAGATGCGCTTCATGGGCGAAGAGGCGATCGGCCTGGCGGTGGCGATGAAGGATGGCGGTGACATCCTCAAGCTCGGTGCCAACCTTGATGCCGAGTTCCAACGGCTGCAGAAGACCCTGCCGGCCGGCATGCAGCTGCGCAAGGTGTCCGACCAGCCGCAATCGGTGGAAGAGTCGGTCGGCGAGTTCGTGCAGGTGCTGACCGAGGCGGTGGTGATCGTGCTGCTGGTCAGCTTCTTCTCGCTGGGCCTGCGCACCGGCCTGGTGGTGGGCGTCACCATTCCGCTGGTGCTGGCGATGACCTTCTTCGTCATGCACTACTTCGACATCGGCCTGCACAAGATCTCGCTGGGCGCGCTGGTGCTGGCGCTGGGCCTGCTGGTGGACGATGCGATCATCGCGGTGGAGATGATGGCCACCAAGATGGAGCAGGGCTACGACCGCCTGCGCGCGGCCAGTTTCGCTTGGGAATCGACTGCGTTCCCGATGCTGACCGGTACGTTGATCACCGCAGCCGGCTTCCTGCCGATCGCCACGGCGGCATCGAGCACCGGTGAATATACGCGTTCGCTGTTCCAGGTGGTGACCATCGCGCTGGTGGTGTCGTGGATCGCGGCCGTACTGTTCATTCCCTACCTGGGTGACAAGATGCTGCCGGACCTGTTCAATCCGCAGCCGCCCAAGCCGGGCAGCCTGTCCGCGCGCTGGCATGCCAAGCGCCAGCAGTGGGCCGACCGCTACCCGGCGCTGGCCAACCTGATTGCGCCGCCGCAGCATGGGCACGACCATGATCCGTACCAGCGCCCGTTCTATCGCAGCTTCCGCCGCTTCCTCGATACCTGCCTGCGCCATCGCTGGTGGGTGATCGCCGCGACCATCGCCCTGTTCGTGTTCTCGCTGATGATGTTCCGCTTCGTGCCCCAGCAGTTCTTCCCGGACTCGACCCGGCCGGAGCTGATGGTGGACATCGAGCTGGCCGAGGGCGCCTCGCTGCGCTCGACCCAGGCCCAGGCCGAGAAGCTGGAAAAGCTGCTGTCCCGCCGCGAGGGCATTGCCAACTACGTGTCCTATGTGGGCACCGGTTCGCCGCGCTTCTATCTGCCGCTGGACCAGCAGCTGCCGGCGACCAACTTCGCCCAGTTCGTGGTGTTGGCCAAGGACATCAAGGCGCGCGAGAGCACCCGCGACTGGCTGCTGCACGAGGTGATCCCGAAGTTCCCGGACGTGCAGATGCGCGTGACCCGCCTGGAGAACGGACCGCCGGTCGGCTATCCGGTGCAGATGCGCATCTCCGGCGAGCACATCGAGAAGGTGCAGGCGATCGCGCGCCAGGTCGAGGCCAAGGTGCGGGAGAACCCGCACGTGATGAACGTCAACCTGGACTGGAGCGAGCCGAGCAAGGTGGTGCGCCTGGTGGTCGACCAGGAGCGCGCCCGTGCGCTGGGCGTTAGCAGCGCCCAGGTCAGCCAGTTCCTGTCCAGTTCGTTGGCCGGGCAGTCGGTGAGCGTGTATCGCGAAGGCAATCGCCAGATCGAGATGCTGCTGCGCGGGCCGGCCGATGAGCGCAACCAGCTGGAGCTGCTGTCCAGCCTGTCGATGCCCACCGCCAACGGTGGCAGCATCACGCTGTCGCAGGTGGCGACGATGGAGTACGGCTTCGAGGACGGCATCATCTGGCACCGCAACCGGTTGCCGACGGTGACCGTGCGCGCCGACATCAGTGATGGCATGCAGGCGCTGGACGTGGTTCATCAGATCCTGCCCACACTGGATGGCATCCGTGCCGAGCTGCCCAGTGGTTACCTGCTGGAAACCGGCGGTACCGTGGAGGATTCGGCACGTGGCCAGAACTCGATCAAGGCCGGCATGCCGCTGTTCCTGGTGGTGGTGGCCACGCTGCTGATGCTGCAGCTGCGCAGCTTCTCGCGTGCAGCGATGGTGCTGGTGACCGCGCCGCTGGGCATCATCGGCGCGACCCTGTTCCTGCTGCTGTTCCGGGCGCCGTTCGGCTTCGTCGCGCTGCTGGGCACGATCGCACTGGCCGGCATGATCATGCGCAACTCGGTGATCCTGATCGACCAGATCCAGCAGGACATCGATGCCGGGCATGACCGCTGGCATTCGATCATCGATGCCACGGTGCGCCGTTTCCGCCCGATCGTGCTGACCGCGCTGGCGGCGGTGCTGGCGATGATTCCGCTGTCGCGCAGCGCGTTCTACGGCTCGATGGCGATCTCGATCATGGGCGGCCTGATCGTCGGTACGGTGCTGACGCTGGTGTTCCTGCCGGCGCTGTATGCGGCGTGGTTCCGGGTGAAGCCCGATGAATCCGGGGCGTAACGCCCCGGGTTCCACGGCCACCGCCTCTGGTAGGTGCCAACCTTGGTTGGCACTGCGGCTTGCATCCACGCATGGCCCGGATTGATCTGCTCGCGGGATCTGCTTTCTGTAGAGCCGAGCCATGCTCGGCTGCTCTTCGCGGGATGACGGGATGAGTCGAGCATGGCTCGACGCTACAGAAGCACCCACGCATGGCGTGGATCTACCGCGATTCGCCATCGCTCGGTAGGTGCCAACCTTGGTTGGCACGGATGCATGCATCCACGCATGGCGTGGATCTACTGCAGCTGCAGACCGATCCGTAGCACCGGCAGCAGCCATTCGATGAACACCTGTACGCGCAGCGCACGGTGCTGCCGATGCGGCTGCAGCAGGGTGACCGGCAAGGGCTGCGCCACGTGCTGTGGCATCACCTCCACCAACGCGCCGGATTGCAGTTCGGCCTGCACGTCGTAGCGCGGAATCTGCAGCAACCCCAACCCCGCCACACAGCACGCAATCGATGCCTCGGCGCTGTTCACCCGCACCCAGCCGGGCATCGGCAGCGTGCGCAGTTGGCCGCCGTCCTGCCACTCCCACGGTTCCACCCGTGCCGTGGTCGGCGACGCGTAGTTCACCGCGCGGTGCTGCGGCAGGTCGGCAGGATGCTGCGGCATGCCGTGTTCGCGCAGGTAAGCGGGCGCGGCGACGTTGACGAAGTCGAGCTGGCCCAGCGTGCGCGCCACCAGGCTGGAATCGCCCAGTTGACCGACCCGCAGCACCGCATCGCAACCGTCCTCGATCAGGTTTACCGCGCGGTCGGTCATGCCCAGGTCCACTTCCACCTGCGGATACTGCGCGAAGAATTCGGGCAGCGCCGGTGCGATGATGCGGCGGCCGATGCGGCTGGGCACGTCGATCTTCAGCAGACCGACCGGTTGCGCATCGTCTTGACGGAACAGCGATTCGGCGTCCTCAACCTCGGCGATCAGGCGCAGGCAGCGGGCATGGAACACGTCGCCATCATGGGTGGTGGACACCCGGCGGGTCGAGCGCTGCAGCAGGCGGGTGCCGAGCCTCTGTTCGAGCTCGGCCACCGCCGCCGAAACGGTCGAGCGGGGCAGGCCGAGCTGGTCGGCGGCGCGGGTGAAGCTGGCGCACTCCACCACCCGGGTGAAGATGCGGAAGCGATCGATCCGGTCCATTGTTCGCTTGCTCTGGAAAGTTAAGTCAATGTGGCGGGCTTTATCCGCTTTTTCTGCACGATATCGTCGTCAGGGCAGGGTTGCCACCCCGGGTAGCCCCCTCCCGAGACCGAAGCCATGACCGAGCATTCCCTCAAGGGCAAGACCGTGCTGATCGCCGGCGGCGCCAAGAACCTGGGCGGCCTGATCGCCCGCGACTTCGCCGCACAGAGCGCCAAAGCCATCGTCATCCACTACAACAGTGCCGCTACCCAGGCGGATGCAGAAGCGACTGTAGCCGCAGTGCAGGCCGCCGGCAGCAAGGCGGTGGCCCTGCAGGGGGACCTGACCTCGGCGGCAACGATGGAGCGCTTGTTCGCCGATGCCGTGGCCGCAGTCGGCCGTCCCGACATCGCCATCAATACGGTCGGCAAGGTATTGAAGAAACCGCTGCTGGACATCAGCGAAGCGGAGTACGACGAGATGAGCGCGGTCAACGCCAAGGCGGCGTTCTTCTTCCTCAAGGAAGCCGGCCGCCACGTCAACGACGGTGGTCGCATCTGCACCCTGGTCACCTCATTGCTGGGTGCCTACACGCCGTTCTATTCCAGCTACGCCGGTACCAAGGCGCCAGTCGAGCACTTCACCCGCGCGGCGTCGAAGGAGTTCGGTGAGCGCGGCATCTCGGTGACTGCGATCGGGCCCGGCCCGATGGACACGCCGTTCTTCTACCCGGCTGAGAGTGCCGATGCGCAGGCGTACCACAAGACCGCGGCCGCGCTCTCGGCGTTCACCCGCACCGGGCTGACCGACATCGCCGATATCGTGCCGTGGATCCGCTTCCTGGTCACCGATGGCTGGTGGATGACGGGGCAGACCATCCTGGTCAATGGTGGGTACACCACCAAATAATGCAGCCACGCCTGGCGTGGCTGCCTGCTACCTGTAGAGTCGAGCCATGCTCGACTGCTGTTGCATGAGCCGAGCATGGCTCGGCTCTACAGGTGTTGCCCGATGGGTCAGCGCAGCTTGGCGAGCACGGCGTCGGTGGCAGCGGCGGTACTCACCGCCTGGCCCTTGGCGGCCAGATCGGCGGTGAACACGCCATCGTCCAGCACGGCGTGCACTGCAGCTTCCACCGCCGCAGCCTCGGCTTCCAGCCCCAGCGAATGGCGCAGCAGCATCGCGGCGCTGAAGATCGTCGCGTACGGATTGGCGATGCCCTTGCCGGCGATGTCCGGGGCCGAACCGTGGATCGGTTCGTAGATGCCGACCGCACCCGGCTCACCCAGCGAGGCCGACGGCAGTAGGCCGAGCGAGCCGGCCAGCATCGAGGCTTCGTCGGTGAGGATGTCGCCGAACATGTTCTCGGTGACGATCACGTCGTACTCGCGCGGCTTGGCCAGCAGGTGCATGGCCATCGAATCGACCAGCTGGTGCTCCAGCGCCACCTCCGGGAACTCCTCGCGGCCGATGCGAGCGGCCACGTCACGCCACAGGCGCGAGGTCTCCAGCACGTTGGCCTTGTCCACCGAGGTGACCTTGCCACGCCGCTGCTGGGCCAGGCGGAAGGCACTGCGCAGCACGCGTTCGATCTCGGCCACCGTGTAGCGGCACAGGTCGCTGGCGCTGTCGGCGTCGCGGGTCTTGTCGCCGAAGTAGATGCCACCGGTCAGCTCGCGCACCACCACGAAGTCCACGCCCTGCAGCAGCTCGGCCTTGATCGGCGAGGCATGCAGCGCGGCTTCGTGGGTGCGCACCGGGCGCAGGTTGGCGTACAGGCCCAGCGCCTTGCGGATCGCCAGCAGGCCCTGTTCGGGGCGCACCTTGGCATTCGGGTCGGACCACTTCGGGCCGCCGACCGCGCCCAGCAGCACGGCGTTGGCGGCCTGGCAGGCTTCCAGGGTCGACGCCGGCAGCGGTTCACCGTGGCGGTCGATGGCAACGCCACCGATGTCGTGCTCGCTGAAGGTGAAGGTGTGGTTGAAGCGCTCGGCGACGGCCTTCAGGACGGCCACTGCCGCGGCGGCCACTTCCGGGCCGATGCCATCACCGGGCAGGACAACAATTTCAGCGTGCATGCTCACTCTCGTAACGTTCGATTTCAGGGACACGGCCCAACAGATACCCCAACTGGTCCACGCCTTCCAGCAGGCAGGTCTGCGAGAAGCCATCCAGCGGGAAGGAATAGACGCGGCCATCGGGCGTGCGCAGTTCGCGCGCAGCCACGTCGATGGTCAGCGCATCGTCCGGGCGCTGCATCAGCGCCTGCACGTCGGCCTCGTCCAGCACGATCGGCAGCAGGCCGTTCTTCAGCGCGTTGCCGCGGAAGATATCGGCGATCTCGCTGCTGACGATGGCACGCAGGCCCAGGTCGGTCAGCGCCCACGGCGCATGTTCGCGCGAAGAACCGCAGCCGAAGTTGCGGCCCGCCAGCAGGATGCTGCGGCCGGCGTTGTGCGGCTGGTTGAAGGCGAAGTCGGCCACCGGCGAACCATCAGCCTGCCAGCGCCAGTCATTGAACGCGTTGCGGCCCAGGCCGGCACGCTCGGTGGTGGACAGGAACCGTGCCGGGATGATCTGGTCGGTGTCGATGTTGGTCTGGCGCAGCACCACGCTGGCCGAGGTCAGGGTACGGAAACCGGCCATCACGCCACCTCCTGTGCGAACAGTTCGCGGGTATCGGCCACGTGCCCGTTGACCGCGGCCCACGCCGCGCTCATCGGCGAAGCCAGCAGGGTGCGCGAACCGGGGCCTTGGCGGCCCTCGAAATTGCGGTTGCTGGTGCTCACGGCCAGCTGGCCGGGCGCGACCAGATCGCCGTTCATGGCGATGCACATCGAACAGCCCGGCTCGCGCCACTCGGCCCCGGCAGCGCGCACGATCTCGTGGATGCCCTCGGCCTCGGCCTCGCGCTTGACGATCTCCGAACCTGGCACCACCAGCATGCGCACCCGCTCAGCGACACGGCGGCCGCGCAGCACCTGCGCGACCTCGCGCATGTCACTCAGGCGGCCGTTGGTGCACGAACCGACGAACACCACGTCCACCGGCGTGCCGGCCAGTGCCTTGCCGGCCTGGAAGTGCATGTAGTCCAGGCCTTTCTGTGCGGCGGCATCGTTGGCGGCGGGAATCGGCGCATCCACCGCGATGGCGGTGCCCGGATGCGTGCCCCAGGTCAGGGTCGGGCGGATGTCGGTGGCGTCGATGCGTACTTCGCTGTCGAAGCGCGCGCCGTCATCACTGCGCAGCTGCTGCCAGCGCGCCACCGCAGCCTCGAAATCGGCGCCCTTTGGGCCGCGCGGGGTGTTGGCGACGAAGTCGAAGGTGACCTGGTCGGGCGCGACCATGCCGGCGCGTGCACCGGCCTCGATCGACATGTTGCACAGGGTCATGCGCTGTTCCATGTCCATCGCTTCGATGGTGCTGCCACGGAACTCGATGACGTGGCCGGTGCCGCCGTTGACGCCGATCACGCCGATGATGTGCAGCACCACGTCCTTGGCGCCGACGCCGGGCGCCAGCGGGCCATCGACGGTGATCGCAAAGGTCTTCGCCTTGCGCTGAAGCAGGCACTGCGTGGCCAGCACATGGCCGACTTCGCTGGTGCCGATGCCGAACGCCAGCGAACCGAAGGCCCCGTGGGTGGATGTGTGGCTGTCGCCGCAGACGATGGTCATGCCCGGCTGGGTGAAGCCCTGTTCCGGCGCGATCACGTGGACGATGCCGCGATTGTCCGAGGCCATGTCGAACAGCTCGATGCCGTGCTCGGCGCAGTTGCGTGCCAGCGTGGCGACCTGTGCCTCGGAGGCGGCGCTGGCATAGGGTAGCGTGCCGTCCGCGGCGGCCGGCAGGGTCGGCGTGGAGTGGTCCATCGTCGCCTTGGTGCGGTCCGGGCGGCGCGGCGACAGGCCGCGCTCGCGCAGCTCGGTGAACGCCTGCGGCGAGGTCACCTCGTGGATCAGGTGCAGGTCGATGTACAGCACGGCGGGCGCGCTGTCGGATTCGGGAACCACCACGTGGGCGTCCCACAGTTTGTCGTACAGGGTGCGGGGAGCGGAAGTCATGCGTATGCCTGGCAGAAGTACGAAATAGCGAACATCAGTAAAGAAAGCGGAACGGTCAAGTCAGCGACGGCGGGCGAGCACGCGCAGCCGCACATAGTCCGCCAGCGGCTGGCCGGCGGCGTTGCGCGGCAGCTCGGCCAGCAGCGCGCTCGCGGCCTCGCGCACCGTAGCGCGTGCCTCGGCTGGCAGGTCGTCCAGCAGCGGCGCGGCGAACACGCGCAGCCAGCCGGCCACGCCGGTCGGCAATGCCGTTGGGCGCGGCGTGCACTCGATCAGTTGCACCTGGAAGCCATGCTGGCGCAGGCGGTCGGCGTAGGTATCGGCCGTCGGGAAATACCACTGGAAGGTGCTGGCGCCATGGCCGTGGGCCACGCGCGCGGCCTGTACCGCCGCGATGATCGTGGCCACGTTGCCATGGCCACCGAATTCGGCGACAAAGCGGCCGCCGGGGCGCAGGGCGCGGCGCACGCCTTCCAGCACGCGGTCGGGAGTGCCCATCCAATGCAGTGCCGCGTTGCTGAACACTGCATCGAACTCGCTGTTGAACGACAGTGCGTGGCCGTCCATCACCTGGGCATCGACACCGCGCGCGCGGGCGGCGATCACCAGTTCCGGCGAGGCATCCACGCCGTGGATGCGCGCACCGCTCAGCGCCAGTTCGGTGCTGAGCACACCATCGCCACAGCCCAGGTCGAGGATGCGTTCACCCGCGCGCGGGTCGAGCAGGCGCGAGACCGCGCCGCCGAGCAGAGGCACGAAGCCGGCATCGATCGCATAGTCCTGGGCATTCCACTGCTGGCCAGCGGCGCTGGCCGGGGTGGGGGTGTCGAAGGCGCTCATGGCGGGTTCCTCAGGCGGTGGCGGGGGTGGGAACGTCGGTGCTGCTGTGGGCGGCGGCCTGGCGCTGGCGCAGCAGACGATTGGCAACATCCAGCCAGGCCAGCGCGGAGGCTTCGATGATGTCCTTGCTGGTGCCGGTGCCGTCGTACTCCACGCCCTCGTGGCGCACGCTCAGGTTGGCTTCGCCACGCGCATCGGCGCCGATGCCGACGCTGTGCACGTGGTAGCTGTCCAGCATCAGCTGCACGCCGGTGGCGGCCGACAGCGCGCCGAACAGCGCATCGACCGGGCCGTCGCCCTGTGCGGTTTCGGCCACGCGGTTGCCGTCCGGGTCGGACAGTTCGACCAGCGCGTTGGCGCGGCTGCCCACATCGCTGATGGTCATCGAGGCCAAGCGGTAGCCCTGTGCATTGGAGCCGCCCTGCATCAGCGTCTGCAGGTCGGCATCGGTGACCACGCGCTGCTGCTCGCACAGGCCCTTGAACTGCTCGAATACCAGCTTCAGTTCGTCTTCGTCCAGCCAGAAACCCAGCGCGCGCAGGCGCGCTTCGACGGCGGCGCGACCGCTGTGGCGGCCCAGCACCATCTGCGAATCCTCCCAGCCCACGTCTTCCGGACGCATGATTTCGTAGGTGCCGCGATGGCGCAGCATGCCGTGCTGGTGGATGCCCGATTCGTGGGCAAAGGCATTGGCACCGACGATGGCCTTGTTGCGCTGTACCGGCATGCCGACCAGGCGCTGCAGCAGCTGCGAGGTGCCGACGATGCGCGGGGTGTTGATCGAACTGTCCTGCTCGTAGAAGGCCTGGCGCACCTTCAGCACCATCGCGATCTCTTCCAGCGAGCAGTTGCCGGCGCGCTCGCCGATGCCGTTGATGGTGCACTCGACCTGGCGCGCGCCACCTTCGATGGCGGCCAGCGAGTTGGCCACGGCCAGGCCCAGGTCGTTGTGGCAGTGCGCGCTGAAGATCACATTGGCGGCGTTCGGAACGTCGGCGACGCCGGCGATGACCTGCTGGAACATCGCGCGGATTTCTTCCGGCGTGGTGAAGCCGACGGTGTCGGGCAGGTTGATGGTGGTGGCGCCGGCGGCAATGGCCACGCGCGAGACTTCGATCAGGTAGTCCAGCTCGGTGCGGGTGGCATCCTCGGCCGAGAATTCGACATCGTCGATGTACGAGCGTGCCAGCGATACATGCTTGCGTACCGATTCCAGTACCTGCTCGCGGGTCATCCGCAGCTTGTGTTCGCGGTGCAGCGGGCTGGTCGACAGGAACACGTGCAGGCGCGGGTTGGCCGCGGCTTCCAGTGCACTTGCCGAGGTCTCGATATCGGCCTGCAGGCAGCGCGACAGCACCGCCAGGCTCAGGCTCGGTCGGCGCAGTTCGCGGCCGATCAGTGCCATCGCCTCGCGGTCGGACTGCGAGCTGGCCGGGAAGCCGGTTTCGATGATGTCCACACCCAGTTCGTCCAGCGCACGCGCCATCACCAGCTTCTGCGGCGGGCTCATGCTGCAGCCGGGGGACTGCTCGCCGTCACGCAGGGTGGTGTCGAAGATGCGGATGCGCGGGGTGGTAATTCGTTCGATGGTGGTCACAGGGAAATCTCCTCGACAGCGGGCGTTGCGGCTTGCAGGTGGGAAGGGGAAGAGGTGGGGGAGGACGGCGCGCTGGCCCTGGCGGGCGAGCGGGGTGTTTCGCTGCGCCGTCGCCGCGGTTTGCGCGGCGGGCGCGGCCGGATGTCGGTAAGCAGGCCGGCCAGCACGCCGGCATCGATGTTGCCGCCGGAGACCACTGCGCACTTGCGGCGGCCCGCGACGCGGCGGCCGGCAGCCAGCGCCAGCGCGCCGGCGCCCTCGGCGATGATGTGTTCTTCCAGCGCCAGCCGCACCAGGGTTTCGCGCAGCTCGGCTTCGCGCACGATCACCACGTCGTCCAGCAGCGAGGTGCACAGGCGGCGGGTCAGGAAGCCGGGGATCTTCACTCGCACGCCATCGGCCAGCGAGGCGACGGGGGCGATCTCGCGGGCATCGCCACGGATCGCGCGCGCCATCGAATCAACGCCTTCTACCTGTGCACCAACCACGCGCACGCCCTGTGATTTCAGCGCCAGGGCTACGCCGGAGGCCAGTCCACCGCCGCCGATCGGCACGATCACCACGTCAGGGGCATGCGCGGCCAGTTCGATGCCGACCGTGCCCTGGCCGGCGATCACGTCGGCATCATCGAACGCGGACAGGAAGCGGTAGCCGTGGCGCCGCGCCAGTTCGACCGCGAAGGCGTAGGCCTCGTCGTAGCTGTTGCCGTGCTGGCGCACGGTGGCGCCCCAGTGGGCGACGCCGGCAATCTTGGTGGCGGGTGCACCATGGGGCATCACAGTGATGGCCGGCACATCCAGGCGATAGGCCGCCCACGCAACGCCCTGGGCGTGGTTGCCGGCCGAGGCGCAGATCACCGGCCGGGTATCGCCGCGCTCGCGGCCGGCCAGCAGCGCGTTCAACGCGCCGCGCACCTTGTAGGAACCGGTGCGCTGCAGGTTCTCCAGCTTCAGCCAGGTACCGAAGCGCTCGGCATGGTGCAGCGGAGTGGGCGGCAGGAAGCGGCGCAGGCGGGCCTGCGCCGCCAGTACGTCGGCAACGCTTACGTCGCCGGCATCGCTTTCCTGGCTGGCATCAGCGGCCGGCATGGGCCACCAGCGCGGTGCGGGCGACCGCCGCATGCGGGCACGGGCGGCGAAGAAGACGCCTCCGTACCGGCACCGTGGTCGCTACGGTACGGGTGTTCATGGCGATACTCCTTCCACGGCGGTGACCTGTACGGACACGCAGTCGTAGATCTTCTCGATCTGCCGGCACAGCGTTTCCGCCGGGCGCTGGCCATCCACGACCAGCTGCAGGTGCCAGCGGCCATCGTCGGCAGCTACCGGCGCGCCGCTGATCGCACGCGGCGCGAAGCCGCGACGTTCGGCCATGCCGATCACGCGCAGCAGCGCGCCTTCGGCCGGGTGCAGCACCAGGTCAAGCCGGTATTGCATTGGGGGTCTCCTGGCGGGCATGGGCGGGATTGCTTTCCAGCATCGTGCTGTTGGCGGTGTTCGGCGGCACCAGCGGCCACACGTTGGCGCGTGCATCGATGGCCACGTGCAGCAGGGCCGGGCCCGGCTCGGCCAGCAGCGCGGCCAGGCCGCCTTCCACGTCGTCGCGGTTGTCGATGCGGGTGGCGGCGATGCCGAACACCTGCGCCAATGCCACGAAGTCCGGGTTGTCGGACAGGTCGATCTCGCTGTAACGCTCGGCGAAAAACAGTTCCTGCCACTGCCGCACCATGCCCAGCGAACTGTTGTCCAGCAGCACGATCTTCACCGGCAGGCGGCAGCGGGCGATGGTCGCCAGCTCCTGCACGTTCATCATGAAGCTGCCATCGCCGGACACCAGCACCACGGTGCGGTCGGGGCAGGCAAACTGCGCACCCATCGCCGCCGGCAGGCCGAAGCCCATGGTGCCCAGCGCGCCGCTGGTCAGGTGGTTGCGCGGGTGGTTGAAGCGGCAGTGCTGGGCCACCCACATCTGGTGCTGGCCGACATCGCAGGCGATCACCGCATCGGCCGGGGCCAGCTCGCTCAGGCGCTTCAGCAACGCCGGTGCGTAGATGTGCTGGCCCGGTGCGTCGTAGCGTGCGGCGAAGCGATCGCGATGCTGCGCACAGCGCTTGCGCCACGCCTCCTGGTGGGCCTTGGGGGAGGGGAAGGCCGCACGCAGGGCGCGGATGGCGTGACCGACGTTGCCAGGCACGGCGACATCGGCGCTGCGCAGCTTGGAGATCTCGTAGGCGTCCGCATCGATGTGGACCACACGGGCGAACGGGGCGAACTCGGCCAGCTTGCCGGTGGCACGGTCGTCGAAACGCGCCCCCAGCACCAGCAGCAGGTCGCTTTCCTGCACCGCCATGTTGGCCGCGCGAGTGCCGTGCATGCCCAGCATGCCCAGCGACTGCGGATGGCTGGCCGGCAGGGCACCCAGG
Source organism: Stenotrophomonas maltophilia group sp. LNF247 (assembly GCF_054083135.1). Lineage (NCBI taxonomy): Bacteria > Pseudomonadati > Pseudomonadota > Gammaproteobacteria > Lysobacterales > Lysobacteraceae > Stenotrophomonas > Stenotrophomonas maltophilia group sp. LNF247. The sequence goes on along the minus strand of NZ_JBSRQL010000002.1, from coordinate 202,791 downwards.
CCGCGCAGGGTCATCACGGTGGGGATGGCACTGGCCTCGACGAAGTCGCGCAGGTCCTGCACGGCATCGCCCAGCGCGATGCCGCCACCGGCGTAGACCACCGGCTTCTCGGCTGCGGCCAGCGCGGCGATGGCCTCGGCGATGGCGGCCTCGGCCGGCGCCGGCGGCGGTTCGACGCTGCTGGGCACATGCGCCGGCAGATGGCTGGCATCGGCCAACTGCACATCCTTGGGCAGGTCGATCAGCACCGGGCCGGGGCGACCCTCACGGGCAATGCGGAACGCATCGGCCACCACGCGCGGCAGGTCATCGACGCTGCGCACCAGCCAGCTGTGCTTGACGATCGGCATCGTCAGGCCGAACACATCCAGTTCCTGGAAGGCGTCGGTGCCCAGCAGCGGCGTGCCGACCTGGCCGGTGATGCAGACCATCGGTACCGAATCGAGCATCGCATCGGCAATGCCGGTGACCAGGTTCGAGGCGCCCGGGCCCGATGTGGCTACGCAGACGCCGACCTGGTTGCTGGCGCGGGCGAAGCCGTTGGCGGCCAGCGCCGCGCCCTGCTCATGGCGTACCAGGATGTGCTTCAGCGACGAATCCACCAGCGCGTCGTAGAACGGCATGATGGTGCCACCTGGATAGCCGAACAGCGTGCGGACGCCTTCGGCCTCCAGCGCCTGGGTCAGCCAGCGCGCGCCGTTGGGCGGCGCGCTGCGATGTGTCGAAGAGTTCATGGGGGAACCTTGCAAAGCGGGTGGGGGAGGGCCGCGCGTTTACGCGGCCTGTCCTTGCAACCAGACCATCTTGGCGCGCAGTTCCTTGCCCACCTTCTCGATCGGGTGCTCCAGGTCGGCCTGCTTGAACCTGTTGTAGTTCGGCAGGCCCGCTTCGTACTCGGCCACCCAGTTCTTGGTGAAGGTGCCGTCCTGGATGTCCTTCAGTACTTCCTTCATGCGTTCCTTGGTGCCGGCATCGATCACACGCGGGCCGCTGACGTAGTCGCCGTACTGCGCGGTCTCGGAGATGAACTCCAGCATGCGCGAGATGCCACCTTCGTAGAACAGGTCCACGATCAGCTTCAGTTCGTGCAGCACTTCGTAATAGGCGATTTCCGGCTGGTAACCGGCTTCCACCAGGGTCTCGAAGCCCGCCTGCACCAGCGCCGAAGCGCCACCGCACAGCACCGCCTGCTCGCCGAACAGATCAGTTTCGGTCTCTTCCTTGAAGGTGGTCTGGATCAGGTTGGCGCGGGCGCCACCCAGGCCGGCTGCATAGGCGAGTGCGTACTCGGCGGCCTTGCCGCTTTTGTCCTGGTAGACCGCCCAGATGCACGGCACGCCGCGGCCGATTTCATATTCACGACGGACCAGCGCGCCCGGGCCCTTCGGTGCGACCAGCACCACGTCGAGGTCGTCGCGCGGCTTGATCATGTCGAAGTGCACGTTCAGGCCGTGCGCGAACAACAGCACCGCACCCTGTTTCATGTTCGGCGCCAGCACATCGTCGTAGAGCTTCTTCTGCACCATGTCCGGCGTCAGCACGGCGACCAGGTCGGCATCCTTCACCGCATCGGCCGGTGCTTTCACGGTGAAGCCATCGGCCTGCGCCTTGACCTCGGTCGGGCCGCCCGGACGCAGGCCTACCACCACATCGAAGCCGGATTCGCGCAGGTTCAGTGCGTGGGCGCGGCCCTGGCTGCCGTAGCCGATGACGGCGATCTTGGTCTGGGGCAGGTCGTTGGTGCTCATGGGGGAGGTTCCTTGCGGTGGGAAGAAAAAAGAACGGCCGGTCGTCGAGGTGACGTACCGGCCGGTCAGGGGAAAGCGGTGGAGGAGGCGCTGCGCATCGCACAGGCACAGCCACCACGAGGCGTGGTGGTGGTCCGGGGCCGGGCTTTGCACTGAGCGTTGGTCATGGTGGTTGCGTCTGAAACCAGGTCCTGAAATGAAAAAACCCGCACCGGGGCGGGTGCGGGTTTTGATGAGTTCCGGTGTGTTTGTTGCTTACACGCTGGCTCGTCCCGCACCTGGTGGCTGGGTAATAAGTACGAGCACAAGAATCGAACGCAGCGAGGCGGCGCCGGTGTCGGCGGCTTCAATGTGGGTTCGCAGTGGCGTGTTGTGATGCAACATGTGATCGAGAGAAACACAGCCGTTTTGGCGGTGTCAACCCTCGCGACGGTTTTTTTATCGGTTTCCAGTGAATCCAGCGCAATCGCTTGCGGCACAAGGATGGTTGCTGCTGAAAGTGTTTCGGTGAACCCGAATTCACTCCTTTCTGGGCGGTTTTTGCGCGGAATCCGTTGGATTCTTCCACCCCAGGATCAACGTCCATGACGTCTGTCCGATACCGCGTGAAGGCCGCAGCGGCGAAGATCGGGGAACCACCCGTCCATCGGAACCCGACCGTGTCCCGACGCCTTGCCCGTTCCCTGCTCGCCGCCGCCGTGCTGGCTGCCGTGCCCGCGCTGTCCTTTGCCGCCGACCGCATTACCGGCCACACCTTCGCCTCCCGTTCGGAGGTGATCGCCCCCCATGCGATGGCCGCCACCTCGCAGCCGCTGGCCACCCAGATCGCGCTGGACGTGATGAAGGGCGGTGGCTCGGCGGTGGATGCCGCCATCGCGGCCAACGCAGCGCTGGGCCTGATGGAGCCCACCGGCAACGGCGTCGGCGGCGACCTGTTCGCCATCGTCTGGGACCCGAAGACGCAGAAGCTCTATGGCTACAACGGCTCGGGGCGCTCGCCGAAATCGCTCACCCTGGCCGAGTTCCAGCGCCGTGGCCTGAAGGACATTCCGGCCACCGGCCCGCTGCCGGTGTCGGTGCCCGGCGCGGTCGATGGTTGGTTCGCGCTGCACGAACGCTTCGGCCGCAAGCCAATGGCTGACAACCTGGCGCCGGCCATCCGCTACGCCCGCGAGGGCCACCCGGTGGCCGAAGTGATCGCCTACTACTGGGACCGCTCGGTACCCAAGCTGTCGCAGTACCCGGGCTTCAAGGAGCAGTTCACGATCAACGGCCACGCCCCGCGCAAGGGCGAGATGTGGAAGAACCCGAATCTGGCCAGCACGCTGCAGAAGATCGCCGATGGCGGACGCGACGCCTTCTACAAGGGTGACATCGCCCGCACCATCGGCGACTATTTCAAGGCCAACGGTGGCTACCTGAGCTATCAGGACATGGCCGAGCACCACGGTGAATGGGTCGAGCCGGTCAGCAGCAACTACCGTGGCTACGACGTCTGGGAGCTGCCACCCAACAGCCAGGGCATTGCCGCGCTTCAGATCCTCAACGTGCTGGAAGGCTACGATTTCTCGAAGATCCCGTTCGGCTCACCCGAGCACGTGCACCTGTTCGTCGAAGCGAAGAAGCTGGCCTTCGCCGACCGTGCACGCTTCTACGCCGACATGGCATTCCAGCCGGCGCCGGTGCAGAAGCTGATCTCCAAGGAGTACGCCGCGCAGCGCCGCGCGCTGATCTCGATGGACAAGGCGTTGAAGGAAGTGCAGCCGGGCACGCCGAAGCAGCTGGAGGAGGGCGACACGATCTACATGACCGTGGCCGACGCCGACGGCATGATGGTCTCGCTGATCCAGTCCAACTACCGCGGCATGGGCAGCGGCATGGCGCCGCCGGGGCTGGGCTTCATCCTGCAGGATCGTGGCGAGATGTTCGTGCTGCAGAAGAACCATCCCAACGGCTACGCGCCGGGCAAGCGCCCCTTCCAGACCATCATTCCGGCGTTCATCACCAAGGGCGGCAAGCCGTATGCCAGCTTCGGCGTGATGGGCGGCGCGATGCAGCCGCAGGGCCACGCGCAGATCGTGATGAACCTGGTGGACTTCGGCATGAATCTGCAGGAAGCCGGTGATGCGCCGCGCATCCAGCACGAAGGCTCGACTGAACCGACGGGTCAGGCCACGGCGATGACCGATGGTGGTGAAGTGAATCTGGAAACCGGCTTCCCGTACGAGACGGTGCGCGCGTTGATGCGCAAGGGGCATCGCATCGTGTTCGCCGATGGCCCGTATGGCGGGTACCAGGCGATCATGCGTGATCCCGAGACCGGTGTTTACTACGGTGCTTCGGAGAGCCGCAAGGATGGGCAGGCGGCGGGATATTGAGGTTTTCCGGCGACCGGGCTGAGCCCCCTCTGCGGTGGTAAGGGTTTCAGTGATGCTTGGTTTGGCCGGGCGGGTGGATTGTCTGGGGGCCGCTGCAAGTACGACCATGTAAACTCGGTCGCCGCTTGCTCGTGTGCACTGTCCTGCGCACACGGCAAGACCGGGGTTGGGCATCCGGCCCAACCCGCCCGAGGCATGCCTCGGGCCCATGCGGCTCACGCCCCCAGCCAACCCACCCGCCCGGCCACGGACAGTTTCCTGCGGCCGCCACCGCAGGAAGAGAAAGAAGAAGATCAAGAGCAAAGGCAACAGCAACAGCAACAGCCGCGCGCTGTGGGTTGGGGTCGGACCCGTTTTCCGAAGGAAAACGGATCCGACCCCTTCTTGTTTTCCGATACACCTGATCCACGCATGGCGTGGATCTACTGCCGTCACCGGGAAATTGCCGGAGGCGGGGAGGGGGCCGATGGCGGGACCGTCCACGGCATGGATGCCGTGGCCGAGCCTACAGGGACGTACTTGCGGCGTGTCCCGCCATCAGCCCCCTCACCGCCAGACCAGCAGAAATCCAGAGCCGCTTTTGAAGTTGTTGTTGCCGTTGCTTGAAAAAAGCGGTGCAGCCGCAGGCTGCAAAACCCCCTCAATCCTGATCGTGCGCGCGCGCTGCCTCCGCCTGGGTTTCCTCCTGCGCCGCCATCTCGCGTGCAATCCACGCATCGATCATGTGCCGCTGGCGCTGCGCCTGCCGCCGCTCCCGGGTGTATTCCTGGTCCAGCACCCGGTACAGGGACACCATCACAAGAAGCATCAGCAGCGCGAACGGCAGCGCAGCGATGGTGATCATGCCCTGCAGCGCCTCCAGTCCCCCTGCCAACAGCAAGGAACCCGCCACGAGCGCAATGCCGACACCCCACGCCACTTTGTGCTTGCGCAATGGCTCGCCCGCGCCGTCCGTGGACATGCTGGCCAGCACAAGTACCGCAGAATCAGCCGAGGTCACGAAGAAGATCATCAGTAGCACCAGCGCAATGCACGACAGCAGCAACGGCAGCGGCATGCTGTCGAACATGGTGAACAGCACCGTTTCATAGCCGTTGCCCAGTGCCTGCAGCAGGTCGGCCTGGCCGAAGATCTGCATCCAGATCGCGGTGCCACCGAACACCGAGAACCAGAAGAAGCCCAGCAGCGTCGGTGCCAGCACCACGCCGATCACGAACTCGCGCACGCTGCGCCCGCGCGAGATGCGCGCGATGAACGAACCCACGAACGGTGCCCAGGAGATCCACCAGGCCCAGTAGAAGATCGTCCAGTCCGCGACCCAGGTGCTGGACGAGAACGGTGACATGCGCAGGCTCATCGTCACCAGCTGATTGAGATAGGAGCCCAACGTCGTCGTGAAGGTGTTGAAGATCGCGCCAGTCGGGCCGAGTACCAGCACCAGCGCGAGCAGCAGTGCAGCCAATGCAAGGTTGAAGTTGGACAGCCATTTCATGCCGCGGCCGACGCCGCTGAGCGTGGACGCCATGTACAGTACGAAAGCCACTGCGATGATGGTCAGCTGCAGCGGCACGCCCGCCTGCACGCCGAACACGCGTTCCACGCCGGCCGCGATCTGTACCGTGCCGAAGCCCAGTGCTGTAGCCACGCCAACCGCGGTGGCGACGACCGCGGAGATGTTGACCATATGCCCGATCCAGCCACGATGGTGACGGCCGATGATCGGTTGCAACATATCGCTGATCTGGCCACGGCCGTTGCGGTTGAACTGGAACCAGGCCATTGCCAGGCCGATCAGCGCATAGATGGCCCAGGGGTGCAGGCCCCAATGGAAGAACGCATAGCGCATGGCGGCGCGCGCGGCGTCCATGCTTTCGGGCGCCAGCCCCTCCGGTGGCTTGCTGAAGTGCGAAATGGGCTCGGCGGCGCCCCAGAACACCAGGCCGATGCCCATGCCGGCAGCGAACAGCATCGACATCCAGCTGGCCCGCGAGAACTCCGGTTCGGCGTCCTCTCCGCCGATGCGCAGGTTGCCGAACCGGCCAAAGGCCAGGTACATCAGGAATACCAGGGCCAGGAACACGACCAGCAGGTAGAGCCAGCCGATGCCGCGGATGAGTTCGCCGAGGATGCTCTGCACCACGGTATTGAAGGGACCGGGTGCAACACCGGCGAGCAGCACCAGCAGCAGAACCAGTGCAATGGAAACGCGAAACACCATGAAGGGGCTTCTCCGATCAAGGGATTGAGGGGAGCGAGCAGAGCTTGCTGCGAGGGGCCGGCGACATGCAGCACAGACCGGGCAGGGGCCGCGAAGGCGGCGGGGAAACACCGGCCGCAGCGGCACGATGCGCGTGCACGTTACTGAATGCGATGTCACGGTTCTGTTAATACAGAAACAGCGGATCCACGCCGTGCGTGGATGGAACAGCCATGGGCTACAGCACGTTCTGTGCTCTAATGCACACCAAGAAGCGGGGGTACCGGGCCATGTGGCCACGGTTGAGACAGTCCCTTGGAACCTGATCCGGCTCATACCGGCGTAGGGAAGCTTTGCAATGCAGCCGTGCCCGGACTCCGCCCAAGGACCGTCCGCGCGGGGTCGCAGTGCGCCGCCGCTTCGTCCCTGACCTTCCTGGACGATGCCCGATGAACGCACAGCTCTCCGCCCTGCAGCAACAGGCCCAGCAACTCTCCGAATCCGTGACCCGGCCCATTCCCGGATCGCGCAAGATACACGTGGCCGGCTCGCGCCCGGATCTGCTGGTGCCGATGCGCGAGATCGCGCTGACCCGCACGCCGACCCTGTTCGGCGGCGAAGAGAATGCGCCGGTCACGGTCTACGACACGTCCGGCCCCTACACTGATACGGGCGTACGCATCGATCTGTCCGCAGGCCTGCCGGCGCTGCGCCGCGGCTGGGTGGAGGAACGCGGCGATACCGAACAGCTCGAAGGACTGAGTTCTTCGTTCGGCCGCGACCGCGAGCATGACCCGAAACTCGATGCCGTGCGGTTCCCTGCGCGCAGCCTGCCACGCCGTGCGCGAGCCGGCGCGAACGTCACCCAGATGCACTATGCGCGGCGCGGCATCATCACGCCGGAAATGGAGTTCGTCGCCATCCGCGAGAACCAGCGGCTCGACGCGGTCCGCGATGCCGGCCTGCTGCAGCAGCACCCGGGCGAGTCGTTCGGTGCTTCAATCCAGAAGGTGATCACACCCGAATTCGTGCGCGACGAGATCGCACGCGGCCGCGCGGTGCTGCCCAACAACATCAACCATCCGGAGAGCGAGCCGATGATCATCGGCCGCAACTTCCTGACCAAGATCAACGCCAACATCGGCAACAGCGCGGTGTCCTCGGGCATTGCCGAGGAAGTGGAGAAACTGGTGTGGGCGATCCGCTGGGGCGGTGACACGGTGATGGACCTGTCCACCGGCAAGCACATCCATGAGACCCGCGAGTGGATCATCCGCAACTCGCCGGTGGCGATCGGTACCGTGCCGATCTACCAGGCGCTGGAGAAGGTCGACGGCCGTGCCGAAGCACTTACCTGGGAGATCTTCCGTGACACGCTGATCGAGCAGGCCGAGCAGGGCGTGGACTACTTCACCATCCACGCTGGCGTGCTGCTGCGCTACGTGCCACTCACCGCCAAGCGCGTGACCGGCATTGTCAGCCGTGGTGGCTCGATCATGGCCAAGTGGTGCCTGGCGCACCACAAGGAGAATTTCCTCTACACGCATTTCGAAGACATCTGCGAGATCATGAAGGCCTATGACGTGACCTTCTCGCTGGGTGACGGCCTGCGCCCGGGCTGCATCGCCGATGCCAACGACGCCGCGCAGTTCGGTGAGCTGGAAACGCTGGGTGAGCTGACGAAGATCGCCTGGAAGCATGATGTGCAGACCATGATCGAAGGCCCCGGCCATGTGCCGATGCAGCTGATCAAGGAGAACATGGACAAGCAGCTGCGCGAGTGCGGCGAGGCGCCGTTCTATACGCTGGGCCCGCTGACCACCGACATCGCGCCGGGCTATGACCACATCACCAGCGCGATCGGTGCGGCGATGATCGGCTGGTTTGGTACCGCCATGCTCTGCTACGTGACGCCGAAGGAACACCTCGGCCTGCCCAATCGCCAGGACGTGCGTGACGGCATCATGGCCTATCGCATCGCCGCGCATGCGGCCGACCTGGCCAAGGGCCATCCGGGCGCGCAGGTGCGCGACAACGCGCTGAGCAAGGCGCGCTTCGAGTTCCGCTGGGAAGACCAGTTCCATCTTGGCCTGGATCCGGAGAAGGCCAAGGAATTCCATGACGAGACGCTGCCGAAGGATGCGCACAAGCTGGCGCACTTCTGCTCGATGTGCGGTCCGCACTTCTGTTCGATGAAGATCACCCAGGACGTGCGCGACTACGCCGAGGCCGGCATGAAGGAGAAGTCGGCGGAGTTCCGCGCGGCCGGTGCCGAGGTCTACCGCCAGGGGTGATGCGGAAGCGGGGGTGCCGGCCAGCGACCGGCACTACCGCTCATCACACCGCTCCCGGCTATCCTCGGCCCACCACCCCGGGGAAAGGACGCCATGCCCGTTGCCATCACCACCCGCTGGCTGGCCATTGCCCGCCGTCATCCTTCGGCCTGGCTGCTGGGGGCCCAGTTGATCGCCGTGCTGCTGTACCCCGCGCTGGATGACACCGCTGCGGGCCGCGCGGCGCTGGGCATGTTCGGCATGGCGGTACTGGGCCTGGCGCTGTGGGTGGTCCAGCGCAGCCCGCTGGGCACCTGGCTGGCGCTGCTGCTGGCCATTCCTTCGGTGGTGTTCTCGCTGGCCGGTGCATTGCTGGATCGCAGTGCGCTGCTGACCACCGCGCAGCTGCTGGAAAGCCTGCTGTACTTCTATACGGCCGGTGCACTCATCGCCTACATGCTCCAGGACCATAAAGTCACCCGCGATGAACTGTTCGCGGCAGGTGCGACATTCACGTTGCTGGCCTGGGCCTTCGCGTTTGCTTTCGCCGTGTGCCAGCAGTGGTATCCGGGCAGTTTCCAGGGCACCGGTGGTGGTGCACAGCGCACCTGGATGGAACTGCTTTATCTGAGCTTCAGTTTGCTCTCGGGTGTCGGCTTGAGCGACGTCGTGCCACTGCATCCGCAGGCGCGTGCATTGGTCATGCTGGAGCAGTTTTCAGGCGTGATGTACGTGGCTTTGGTGGTTTCACGACTGGTCGGATTGACCATGCTGCGGCGCATGTGAAAATGAACGCCAGATAAAAATTTCGCGCCCCGCAGGGCGCGAATGGTGCAGCAAATTATGTGAATGCGTCGGCGAGAGAGAGCCTGGATGTCGACCACGCGATAGGCGAGGTAACCCGCATAGGCTAGTATTCGCCCGCTTCATTGTTTTTGCGGTATGCGCCGATGCTTTGTGCGGAGTCTGGCTTTTTGCTGTTCCCAGGACGGGAGGGTATCGAAGGCAAACGCTGCCCCGGACCTGTCTCTACTGTGTAGCGGAAAATGAACAGCAGTGAAAACCAGCCCCCCGGATTCGATCGGATCCGGATCGGAGAGTGCACTGTCACTCTGTCCTCGCGAGAAGTCGAGGTCGTCGGTGCGCGTCGCCCGCGTCGGCTGACGCCGAAGGCGCTGGGCGTGCTGCGTGTACTGCTGCGCCAGCCCGGGCGGGTTGTCACCCGAGATGAACTGTTCGCGGAAGTCTGGCCGGACACGCTGCCGACCAATGATGTGCTTACCCAGGCCGTCACCCAGCTGCGCAAGGCGTTCAGCAACGACGACGACAACGGCCAGGCCTATATCGAGACCATCGCCAAGACCGGCTATCGCCTGCTGGTGCCGGTGCAGGTACTGGACGATGTCGAGCCGGCGCCGTCCGCAGGAGCCGATGACGGAATCGCGGACCTGCAACCGGTGATGGTCATCGCCGAGGAGAGGCCGGCACACGTGCAGGCATCGCGCCGCCGCTGGCGCCACGTCCGCCGGCGCGTGCTGCTGGTGCTGGGCGTGCTGATGCTGGCCACGGTGGTGGTGCTGGCCGCGCTGCTGCTGCGGCGGGCACCGGCCAGCAGTTCAGCGGTGGATGCGGCCGTGGAGAACGGCACGCGCGTGATCGGCAGCCCGCAGCGTCCCTATCGGTTGATCACCGCAACCAGCGGTTTTGAAACCTATCCCACGCTTTCACCCGATGGCTCGTTGGTGGCCTATGAAGGCGCCAACGAAGACGGGCAAGGGGGTGGGGCGATCAAGGTACAGACCTCCGGCAACGCGCCAGCGCGGCAGCTGCTGGCTCCGCCGGCCGGCTCGGTTGACCGCTTCCCGAGCTGGTCGCCGGATGGACGCGAGATCGCCTTCGCGCGGTTCAGCAACAACGGCGGCTGCCAGGTGCTGATCGCCAGCGCGACCGGTGGTGCCCTGCGCCAGGCCACGCGGTGCGATGGCACCGAGCTGCTCAGTTTCGACTGGACGCCGGACGGCCGTGGCCTGGTGTTCGGCAGCATGGTGGGGCGCTATGCCCATCGGGGCATCCGCAAGCTCGATCTGGCCAGTGGCCAATGGGAGGCGCTGGACTACGGTGTTGCCGAGGATGACTTCGACTATGCGCCGCGCTACTCGCCTGATGGCAAGTGGCTGGTGTTCGTGCGCAATCCGCAGCTGGGCGACCTGTGGCGCATGCCGGCAGCGGGTGGCACGCCCGAGCAGCTGACCAGCGAGGCCGCTGAACTGCGTGGCTGGGCCTGGTTGCGTGATGGCCGGACGATCGTGTTTGGACGCCGTGTCGACAGTGAAGTGCGCCTGTACTACCTGGACGTCGAGAGCCGCACGCTGCGCGATGCCGGGCTCGACGACGCACAGTGGCCGGCCACTGCACGCCGCGCGGGCATGCTGGCCTTCGTCCATCGGCGCGCGCAGTTCGGCATCTTCAAGGTGCCGATGGAGGGCGGCTCGCCGCCGCAGCGCTTGTTTGCGTCCAGTGGCCGGGATGGGCAGCCGATGGCGGCGCCGGATGGACGCCAACTGGTGTTCACGTCCGATCGTTCAGGCAGCTTCGCGCTGTGGTGGGCGGACATGGAGCGCCCCGATTCGCTGCGGCCGATCGAAGGCTTGCGGCCCGAGGCACGTCAGGCACCGGATTGGTCGGCCGACAGCCGGCGGTTGCTGGTGGTGGGGCGCGACGAGCACGGACGCACAGTGGTCTATGAGATCGCCCCACGTGACGAACGCGTCCAGCCGTTGCCTGTCCCGTCGGAGCAGCCGCTGCAGGCACTGTACGGGGCACGCCCGGACCAGCTGCTGGTGGTCGAGCGCGATGACCAGCAACAGACCCGGCTGAGCCTGTTTGATCGAAGCGTGCAGCCCTGGCACCGCCTGGCCAGCATCGACGGTGTTTCGCAGGCGCGGTTCGATCGCAGCAGCGGGCGTGTGCTGTTCACCCGCCTGGCCGCAGGAGGCCTGTGGTCGGTGGATGCGGCGTTGGCACCGGCAAGCGTGCAGCAGATCAGCGATGACCGGCCCAGCCGGTGGCGGTACCGTGCCTGGACTGTGGCCGGCAGCAACGCGATCGGCTACCTCGGTACGTCCACCCGTTGTGGCACGACACTGGTGCTGATCCAGGCCGGGCGCGAGGAACCGGAACGCTGCCTGGATGCGGAACGCCTCAGTGCCGGCAACGGGCTGAGTGCCAGCGCCGATGGGCACACGCTGTTCGTGGCAATGGCGGTCAGCGACGGTGCCGACATCGGCGTGATGCGCTTGCCCGAGCGCTCGCCGACGCTACTTCCGGCGTTCTCCAAGTTGTTGTTGTTCAACGGAAATGGGCCTTCGTAATTTCTTCGTGGCGACCTCGCCGCGAATTCGTGGCGATCTCGTCTGACTTTCCTGACGTGGTGCCGCCTGATTTGGCAAAACGGAGGCCTGTACTAGGCAAACCGTGGTGCCCCCATGCGTCAACTCTCGCTGGCCGATCGCGGCCAAACCGTCTCTCTGGACCGGTCGCTCGACGATGCTGCGCCGACCTGCCTGGGCGTGGCCCGGCTCGGCAGCCTGCAGACCGCAGGCAGCAGCTTCACTGTGTGGATGCAGGTGCGCGGCAGCTCCTGGGTGGAAGCCAAGGAAGGACGCTTCCGCTTGCGCCAGGGCGAGTGGATCGCCTTCGAGAAAGAGTCGCGGCCGCTGGTGCAGGCAGGCCGCAACGGCTTGTGCGTTGGCCTGAACCTGACTGTCGAAGCACTGCGCGTGCTGGCCGAGATGGCCGACTGCGGCCTGTACGCCGGGCGTGGCCGCATGAGCCGTGGCGATGCCCGCGTTGCGCTGCGCCTGTGGCGCGATGCGCTGGCCAGTGGCCAGCCGGCACAGGCACTGCGCCCGCTGCTGCTGCATCTGGCGGGCCTGCAGCGTGGGCTGGCCGACAACGTGCAGCGTTGCCCGGGTCGCTCGCGCAGCCGCAAGCGTCAGGTATTCGGCCGCATGCAGCGCGCCCGCCTGTACCTGGAAGGCAACAGCCACCGCGTGGTGCGCATCGGTGAACTGGCCGAGCTGACCAACTTCTCCAGCTGGTATCTCTCCAAGACCTTCCAGAGCCTGTACGAGGAAAGCCCGCAGTCGCTTTCAGCACGTTTGCGCCTGGAACGGGCGGCCGACCTGCTGCGTGACACCGACATGATGGTTGGCGAGGTCGCTGCGGCCAGTGGCTTCGACAACTGCTGCAGCTTCGCGCGTGCGTTCCGCGCCCGCTACGGCCAGTCCGCATCGCGCTTCAGGGAAAACGGCGGCTTGCTGCCGCCACAATCTGCAAAGTCTCCGGTTGGCTCGCGCAAATACAGCGCTGCAACGCAATCGTAACGTGCTGGGGTGTTTTAACACGCTGCTAACACGTACCTTGGAGAGATAGATGAACGTTCGTAATCCCGCAGTGCGGCTGGGCCTTCTGCCGGCTGGCATTGCGTTGGCGCTGACGCCCGCCTTTGCTTCTGCGCAGGAAGCAAAGGATGCGACCACCCTGGATCGCATCGAAATCACGGGCTCGCGCATCCGCGGCGCCTCGATGGAGACCCAGCAGCCGGTCCTCACGCTGAGCCGTGAGAACCTGGAAAAGCAGGGCTACACCACCGTCGCCGATGTCCTGCAGAACCTGACCTCGGCAGGTTCGCCGGCCATTTCCCGCGCGGACTCGCTGTCCTCCGGCGAAAACGTTGGCGGCTACTACGTCGACCTGCGCAACCTTGGCGCGCAGCGCACCCTGGTGCTGATGAACGGCAAGCGCCTGGGCGCGACCACTGCCGGCTACCAGGATCTGAGCCAGATTCCGATGGCCGCCGTCGAGCGCATCGAAGTGCTGAAGGATGGCGCCTCCGCCATCTACGGTTCGGACGCCATTGCTGGCGTGGTCAATGTGATCACCCGCAAGCGCTTCGATGGTGCTGAAGCCAGCGTCTACGTTGGCCAGTACGGCCGCGGCGACGGCGACACCAACACCTACTCGTTCACCCTCGGCTCTGAAGGCGAGCGTGGCGGCGTGACCCTGTCGGCCGAGTACTCCAAGCAGGATCCAGTGTGGGCGAAGGATCGTTGGTTCAGCCGCGACGGCGGCCTGGGCCCGAATTCGACCTCTGCCGACTGGAGCCCGCTGAGCCAGAACAGCACCTGGTGCGACCCGCGCGTGTGGGGTGACTGCAAGCCGCGCGCTGCAGGCCAGCCGCAGCCGGAGTGGAAGACCCTGAATCCGGGCGGTGACCCGAAGAATGCGGCCGACTACCACCTGCTGACTCCGGCCGAGTACTCCAACGCCAACCAGCAGATGATGGTGCAGACCGGCATCGAGCGTAAGTCCGTGTATGTCAACGGCAGCTACGATCTGGCTGACTCGATCACCTTCAATGCTGACGTGCTGTACAACCAGCGCACCACCGACCAGCAGATCGCGGGTTACCCGTACCAGTCGCTGTCGTTCGGTACCCCGCTGTCGAAGGACAGCGCGTTCAACCCGATCGGCCAGGACGTCGAGTTCCGTCGCCGCCTGTGGGAAGTGCCGCGTACCACCAAGAGCGACCTCAAGACCCTGCGCTTCGCGCCGAGCCTGAGTGGCTTCTTCGAATTTGCCGGCAAGACCTGGGACTGGGACGTTGGCGCGCTGTGGAACCGCAACGAGCTGACCAAGACCGGCTACGGCGACATGAGCCTGATCGCTTCCGAGCAGGCACTTGGCAAGTCGTTCATCAACGGCCAGGGCGTTGCTCAGTGCGGGACCGCCGCCAATCCGATCCCGCTGAGCCAGTGCCGCCCGTGGAACCCGCTGCTGCCTTACGGCGTCAACGGCCAGGGCTCGCTTGCCGACCGTGATCTGCAGAACTTCCTGTTCCCGACCTACACCGACACTGGTGTGACCAAGACCACCAGCTACACCGCCAACCTGTCCGGTTCGCTGTTCGAGCTGCCGGCCGGTGACCTGGGTGTGGCCATGGGCTACGAGCACCGCAAGGAAGAAGGCCGCTTCGTGCCGGACGCCTTCCGTCAGTCGGGCCAGTCGACCGGCCTGGCGTCGACCACCACCTCGGGCAACTACTCGCTGGATGAGTTCTACCTGGAACTGAACGTGCCGATCCTGTCGGACCTGCCGTTTGCCAAGGAACTGACCTTCAACGTCGCAAGCCGCTACTCTGACTACAGCAACTTCGGTGACACGATCAACTCGAAGTTCGGCCTGGTGTGGCGCCCGATCGACGAACTGCTGGTCCGCGGTACCTACGCAGAAGGCTTCCGCGCACCGACCGTTGACGATCTGTACGGCGGCACCAACTCGAGCTTCGAGCGTTATACCGATCCGTGCGGTTCGACCTCGCCGGGCAACGTCGCTGGCAATGCTGCCTGCGCCGCGGCTGGCGTGCCGGTCAACTACGTGCAGGTCGGCCAGGGCTTCGCGCCTTGCAGCACCTTCCCGTGCGCGACCCCGGACCAGTTCGTCAGCGGTTCGAATTCGGCTCTGAAGCCGGAAACCTCCAAGAGCAAGACGGTTGGCCTGGTCTGGAGCCCGCGCTGGGTGCAGGGCCTGGACATCTCGCTCGACTGGTACCGCTACGAGCTGAAGAACATGATCATCGCTGACAGCGTTGATCGCATCCTGCGTGACTGCTACGTGCTGGGCAACGCAGCTCGCTGCGAAGGCGTCACCCGTGCCGCTGATGGCCATATCGAGGCGCTGACCTACGGCCTGGCCAACCTCGGCTCGATGGAGACCGAAGGCTACGATCTGGGTGTCAAGTACCGCCTGCCGGAACTGTCGATCGGCAAGTTCAGCATCGACTGGCAGACCAGCTACCTGGCCAAGTACGACGAAGCCGGCCAGAACAAGAAGGGTGAGAACATCACCATCGGTCGCGTTGGTGAGCCGGGCCTGTTCCGCGTCCGTTCGAACCTGGGTGTCAACTGGGAGCTGGGTGACTTCGGCGTCAACTGGACTGCCCGCTACTACTCGGGCATGAAGGAAAGCTGCATCGACGACGCATGGTGCGACGCTCCGAACCACTACGCCAATGGTGAGCCGGATCCGCTGCGCCACACCGGCTCCAACACCTTCCACGACGTGCAGGTCAGCTGGAAGGCTCCGTGGGATGCCACCATCGCCCTGGGTGCGAACAACGTGTTCGATCACCGCGGTGCGCTGCAGTACTCGGCGCCGAACTCGAGCTTCGCCTACTACGGTGGCTTCGACGTCGGTCGCTTCCTGTACATGAAGTACACCCAGCGCTTCTGATAGTTCGAAGTGCGACAGCAGTACCGGGAGGGCGGACCGCAAGGTCCGCCCTCTTTCTTTGTAGGGGAATTCCGAAATATCTTGGAAGGTGAGGGAAGTCACGTTCCTGTCGTGTCGTAATCAACACAGTTGCTGGGTCCACTTGCGGACACTTGCACATGGAGAGAGCGATGAAGAGCACGCTGTTGCACAAACTGTCTGCTGCTGCACTGATCTATGCAACATTGGTGGGTGCGGTGTTTGCCCAGACCGGTGGCGTCTGTGGGGGCGGGCTGTACTGCGAGGAGCTGCGTCAGGAATGCCTGGCTGCAGGCAAGTCGAAGGTCCTGTGTGATCTGCAGTATCGCCACTGCGTGCAGGATGCCTGCGGCGCGCGCTGATGCAAAAAAGGCGCGCCTTTGGGCGCGCCTTCGAGGTTCTTCCTGCGTTGACAGCTCAGATCTCGCTGGGTACCAGTCCCATCAGGCTGTTGGCATGCTCCCGCCACTGCGGCAGCCTGTTGAGAACACCTGCGCGCTGCAGGTAGTCCTCGTCCACCGGATCACCATTGACCAGTGCCAGTGCCACGTGCACTGCGCCGGTCACCCAGAAGCTGCGTGTATTGGCACGCTGCGGCTGCAGATGGAACGCGACCGCTTCGATGATCGGCATCGGCAGGCCCCACAGGCCGAGCAGATAGGCACCGGCTTCGGCGTGGCCCGGGCGGGTGTCACCGGTCAGCGATGGTTCGCTGCGCTCGTTGCGCACGCCGGGCAGCAGCAGGCCGATGTCGGCCAGCAGTGCCGCGGTTGCGCCCAGCTCGGCACTGGATTCGGGCAGCAGGCGTGCGGCCAGGCGCGAGGCAAGCAGGGCGCGCTGCTGCAGTGAATTGCGCTCGGCCGTGGACAGTGTCGGTGCCGAGAACACCTCGCTGGCCAATACCAGATCGCGCAGCGTCGACAGGCCGAGGCGGGTCACGGCGGTGCGCAGGTCGGCGATGGTGCGGCCCTGGCTGAAGAACGCCGAGTTCGACAGCTGCAGCACCTTGGCCGCGATTGCCGGATCAGCGGCCACCAGCTTGGCGACGTCGGCGCTGTCGGCGTCGTCGTCATGTTCCAGTGCCTGGGTCAGGCTCAGGTACAGGTGCGGCGGCGAGGGCAGCTTCTCGATACGGCCGATGGCGTCGCGCAGGCGCGGGCTGTCCAGCACTTCACGCAGCTCTTCCAGGCTGGTCAGCGCTTCCAGCAACACTTCCGGTGCCAGCGGCAACGGCAGGAAGCGGTGGGCCACGCCGATCAGGCGTGCCGGCGGCGGCCGGTTGCCGTGCTGGGCGTCCACCAGCGCAATGCGGATGGTTTCCGGGCGCAAGGTCCGGATCTGGCCCAGCAGCGTGGTGGCATTGAGATCCGGCAGCTGCGGGCAGACGATCACTGCATCCACGCCCTGCGTGGCCACCGCGGTCATTGCGGACTGGCCATCGGTGGCGGTCAGCGGCTGCCAGTCTTCCCCAAGATCGGCAATGAATTCGGTCAGCTCGGCCGGCAGGCTGGCTGCATCCCCAACAAGCAGAATACGCACGACACATTCCCCTGGCTGTCTCGACGATGGATGTCGACGACGTGTGAAGTGACGCAATTTACCTAATACGGCGGCAAGAGTGATGTGCCGTCGTCATGAAACGTGACCCGCATCGCTCCGGCAGGGCATGCCGGAGCGATCCGGTTCAGGCTCAGGCCTTGCTGTCCAGATGGCGCTGGTGCGCCTCGATCAGGATCTGCTTGGCCTCAGCGGCGCCGCCCCAACCGTCCAGCTTGACCCACTTGCCCTTCTCCAGGTCCTTGTAGTGCTCGAAGAAGTGGCCGATGCGCTCCAGCCAGTGGCTGGACACCTGGGCGATGTCTTCCACGTGGGCGTAGCCACTGAAGATCTTCGACACCGGCACGGCCAGGATCTTCTCGTCGCTGCCCGCCTCATCGCTCATCTTCAGCACGCCGACCGGACGGCAGCGCACGACCGAACCCGGCACCAGCGGCAGCGGCAGCACCACCAGCACGTCGGCCGGATCGCCGTCGCCGCACAGGGTGCTCGGCACGTAGCCGTAGTTGCAGGGGTAGCGCATCGGGGTGGACAGGATGCGGTCGACGAAGATCGCGCCGGTTTCCTTGTCCACTTCGTACTTCACCGGCTCCGAGTCCTTCGGGATCTCGATGATGACGTTGATTTCTTCCGGCGGGTTCTTGCCGGGCGAGACGAGTTCCAGACCCATGGTCGTGCTCCAGGTGGGGGATATAGACGGATAGCCCCCCATTTTATGCCTTTGCCGGGCGCTGTGCAGGGGGAGGGGGCTGACGGCAGGGCGAGGAAGGCGCCGACCCGGCGGGCCGGGGTTGACCGATGGGTCCGGGTGGCGCGCGCGCGCAGGCTGGATGTACCTACCCGAGGAGTTCCCGCATGAAACCATCCGCCTTGTCACTCGGACTGTTCTGCACGCTGCTGATCGCGCCCGCCGCCCAGGCCTTTCCCTACGTGGACCTGATCGACTACCCGCACCAGGAAGCCAACTGGGACCGCTTCTTTGCCCTGGAAGGGCGTCTGCAGCACGGGTTCGACGCGATCTGCGGCGACACCTTCTGCGAGGGTGAGTACAGCGACATCCGGGCGCTGCGCCTGCGCTGTTCGGTGGACGCGGTGCGCGGCACGGTGCATGAGTGCCTGTGGGCATTTGCCGCCAGTGACCTGGCCGTGTCGCGGAACGACGGTGCGATCGTAGCCCGGCAACCGACCTGGTTGTGCCCGCTGCCGCTGGTGCCTGGCACCCCGGTGGAGGCCTTCCATGCAGCGCTGGCGGCCCGTAATCCGCTGCATGATCCGTTGCCCGGCACGTCGGAGAGCACCTATGACGGGCTGACCGGCTGCATCCACTGATGCGAACGTGACTGATTCTCATTAACGGAGTAGCATGCGCGGCGCCTTCCGTCTGTCGCCCCGGTTCCGCGCATGTCCTCCAATGCCGCCTCCCTTACCGAACTGCTGATCCGTGAGCGGCCGGCACTGTTGCGCCGGGTGCAGCGCATCCTCGGCGGCGACAATGGCGCCGAGGATGTGATCCAGGCGGTGTGGTTCAAGGCCCGTGGGGTCGACGACAGCCAGGCCATCGACAACCCGCGGGCCTATCTGTACCGGCTGGCCGCCAACCTGGCCACCGACCACGGCCGCGAATCGACCCGGCGCAACCGCCTGCTGGCCGACCACTACCTGTGGGGGCCGGACGAGGTCATCTCGACCGAGGAACAGGCCATGGCACAGGACGAGCTGCAGCGGGTGCTTGATGCGGCGGGGCACTTGCCGGAGCCGACCCGCACCATCTTCCGGCTCAACCGCCTGCAGGGCCTGACCCAGGCCGGGATCGCCCGCCGCCTCGGGGTGTCGGTGACCACCGTCGAGAACCATGTACGCACGGCGCTGCAGCGGCTGGCGTGGGCACGCAGCGGCCGATGATCGCCCCGGCTTGGGGCTGGCCCTCGCTGAAACGTCTTGATCACTGGACCGTGGATGCGGTCTAGTTCCTCCGCCCGCGCTTGAATGCGCCTGTCCGCCAGCCGATGAGCCCGCCGAACACGCTGCCCGCCGCCAATGACGATGCCCTGGCCGAACAGGCCCGGGGCTGGATCGCGTGGCTGGCCTCGGGTGACATCGGCGAGGGGCGCATGCGCGAGTTCGAGCGCTGGCTGGCACAACCCGGGCACCGCTGTGCCTTCGAACACGAGCGCGCGCTGTGGCGCAGTGTCGGGCCGCGCCCGCAGGTCCAGCCCGCCGAACGCCCGCGGCCGCATCGAATGCGCTGGGCGATGGCCGCTGCAGCCGCGCTGGCGATGCTGGTGGCATGGCCGGAGGCCTGGTTGCGGCTGCAGGCCGACCATCGCAGCACGCACGTCGCGCAGAACGTGCAATTGCCCGATGGCAGCCGCGCAGTGCTGGATGCGGACAGTGCGATTGCCGTGCGCTTCAATGCACATGCACGCGAGATCGAGCTGCTGCGTGGGCGTGCCTGGTTCGAGGTCAGCCCGGATGCGCAGCGACGTTTCAGCGTGCGTGCGGGCAACGGCGTGATCGAGGACATCTCGACCGCGTTCACCGTCGCGCGCGGCGATGACCAGGTTGAAACCCAGGTCGGGCAGGGCAGGGTGCGCGTGGCCAGCCCGGCCGACGGTGGCTGGACTTATCTGCAGGTGGGCCAGCGTGCGGTCTATGGCGAGCACAGCGGCGTGACGCGCCTGCGGGATGTGGCTGCCGACAGCGTCGGCGCGTGGCGGCAAGGCGAGCTGCTGCTGGAGCAGGCCAGCGTCGCCGACGCCGTGCAATGGGTGGGGCGTTATCGCGCCGGCCCGACCTTCGTGCGCGGCGATCTGTCGCGACTACCCGCAGTGAGTGCCGCATTGCGCATCGATCGCCCGGAGCAGGCGCTGGATGCACTGGCCGCAACAGCAGGTCTGCAGGTCACCCGCCTGCCGCTCGGCGTCGCCATCATTCACCAGTAGATCCACGCCATGCGTGGATGAAGGTCCCAGTGTGCCGACCAACGGTCGGCACCCACCACGATCACCGGCCGGTCGGCACCTGCCGCGACCGCAAATCGCTCTTGGGGTTGCCGCGCGCCCAACCGTCTTACCCCGCGAACGTACCCGCCGCCGCCACGTACGTCGCCGTGTCCGCCTGTGTTGCGGATGACGCCGCGCCTGCGGCACCGATTACCTGACAGGTTCCCCATGTTCGACTCCCACCGCCCGGGCCGCGCGCTGCGCCCGTCCCGCCTGTGCATCGCCCTGCTGGCCGCCGGCCTGGCCAGCGCCGCACCGTCCGTGCTGGCACAGGGCGCCACCGGCAACCACGCTGCCGTGCAGCGCTTCGACATTCCAGCGCAGCCGATGGATGAAGCGCTGCGCAGCTATATGCGCCAGTCCGGCGTGCAGGTCGTGTATCCGGCCACCCTGGCCCGGGGCGTAACCTCGCGTGCGGTCAATGGCAGCCTGCCGGCCAACGAGGCGCTGCAGCAGCTGTTGCAGGGCAGTGGCCTGGCGGTGCGCCGCGTCAGCGCAGATGCAGTCACTCTGGAAGCGGCGACGCCGGTGCAGGCCGACAGCGGTGTGATCGTCACCGACACGCTCAGCGTGGCCGGCGACCGCGTCGACAGTGGCGCGACCAGCGACGAGGCGCGCCTGCTCGACAGCTATCGCAGTGTGGGCTCCACCACCACGCTCAGCCGCACGCACCTGGAACGTTTCCGCGGCACTTCCAACGGCGACATCGTCAAGGGCGTGGCCGGTGTCACCGCCGGTGACCCGCGCGTGGGCAATGGGTTCGACGTCAACATCCGTGGTATCCAGGGCCAGGGCCGCGTGCCGGTGATCATCGATGGCGGCCAGTCCAGCATGGATACCTACCGCGGCTATGCCGGCCAGTCACAGCGCACCTACCTCGACCCGGACCTGATCTCCAGCCTGACCATCACCAAGGGCCCGAGCCTGCAGGCCAACGCCTCCGGTGGCATCGGTGGCGTGGTCGAGATGGAGACGCTGAAGATCGGTGACGTGCTGCGCGAGGGGCGCGACTTCGGCGTACGCATGCGTGGCGGCCTGGCCAACGCCAGCGCCAACAACCTGCCGTCCTACAGCGCCGCGCCGCGTTCCGACCGCAGCGCCACCGGCAGCCAGTTCTTCAACGTGGCCGCAGCCGGTCACTGGGACCGCTTCGATCTGGTGGCCGCCCATGCTTACCGCGACAACGGCAACTATTTCTCCGGCAAGCACGGCTACGATGATTTCCCGCAGACCCGTCGCACGCTGGCGCCGCTGAACCCGCCGCACACCGAGGTCTTCAATACCTCGGCGCGCTCGAAGTCGGCGCTGCTCAAGGGCACCTGGCGCATCGACGATGCACAGACGCTGGAGGCCGGCTACCGCCGCTATGAAGGCACTGCTGGCGAGATCATGGCCTCGCAGATCATCCGCGTGGATCGTGACCGCATTCCACAGTGGGATCCGGGCCATGTCGACATGGACAGCTACAGCCTGCGCTACCGCTTCAATCCGGACAGCGAGCTGATCGATCTACGCGTCAATGCCGCATACACCGACACCGACAGCGTGATGTACAACAGCCTGACCGGCATCACCCCTTGGTACTTCGATCGCCGCACCGAGTGGTACGACGCGCCCAGCTTCAGCGGCGACCCCGGCTACAAGGATGCCTACCGCAATCCGCTGCGGCAGAAGCGCTTCGGACTGGATGCCAGCAACACCTCGATGTTCGATACCCGCGCCGGTGCGTTCACCCTCGACTACGGCCTGTCCTACAGTGACGAAGACATCGCACCGGGCAGCTCGGGCCCGGTCATGCACGATGACCTGGTCAACAACCGTTTCCTGCGCAATGCCGAGCGCAAGGAATACAGTGCCGTGGCCTCGCTGAAGTGGCAGCCCGATGAGCACTGGGAACTGCTGGCCGGCGGCCGCTGGAACCGCGTGGACGTGCACGACCGCAACCGCCTGGCCACGCCCGATGCCTATGAGGTGCAGGGCCAGTACCGCTACACCGAACTGCTCAATGGCAACCCGGCGCTGCCGTCGTGGCGGGCCAAGCGCATCGCGCTGCTGAACTGGTATCCGGATGCCAACGGCAACTTCACCCAGGAATCGCTGCTGGCCTCACCGTACAAGAAGGGCACGGTGGCCGACATCGGTGGCTGGAACTTCTACGACGCCGGCAAGGCGCAGGACCTGGAAGTGCCGGTCAGCTGGACGTGGTCGCAGCCGATCCGCCGCCGTGACACCGCGTTCTCGCCGACCGCCAGCGTGGCCTACCGCTTCAGCGAAGACACCATGGTCTACGTGAAGTACGCCGAAGGCACCAAGCTGCCGAGCCTGTTCGAGACCACGCTGGGCCTGTTCACCGCCGCCAAGCCGGTGGGCGAGCTGAAGCCGGAGCGTGCGCGCAGCTGGGAAATCGGTGCCAGCACCCTCCGCTACGACCTGTTCACCGCTGGCGACCGCCTGGCGCTGAAGCTGGCGTACTTCGATACCCGCATCGACGACCTGATCACCCGTGACTACCGCACGCTGTCGGCGGGCCTGATCCGCAACGTCGACCAGTTCAAGGTCTCGGGCATGGAGTTCCAGTCCAGCTATGACAGCGGCAAGGTGTTTGCCGATCTTTCCGCGCACTATTACTTCAAGGCCAAGACCTGCGCGCCGGACATCGCCGCAGAGCGCCGCGCCTATGGTGCACAGCGCAAGAACGATGAACTGGCCAACACGCCCGACTGCGTGGACGGCGGCTTCGAGGGCTCGTACACCAATACCCAGAACCCGCCGCGCTACATGGTCAACCTGACCCTGGGCTCGCGCCTGTTCGAGGAGCGCCTGACCTTCGGCACCCGCGTGGTCCACAACGCCGGGCCGATCAGCAAGCTGGACAAGGACTGGAACGTAGGCCTGTCGGCGATCCAGCAGCTGTACCGGCCAACCACGCTGGTGGACCTGTTCGCCAGCTGGAGCTTCAACGACCAGCTCTCGGTGGAAGCCGGCGTGGACAACCTGACCGATCGTTACTACCTGGACCCGCTGGCGTTGGGCGTGATGCCGGCGCCGGGCCGCACTGCGCGGCTGGCGCTGACCTGGAAGTACTGATCGGTCGCGTATGAGCGGTGGGGTCGGACCGCCCTCGGTGGGTGCGGACCTTGGTCCGCACCGCTTCCGCCGTGCAATCGCCAGCGCCCCGCCACGCCCGGCGTCTACTTACAGCCCGGTCGCGGCCTTCACCGCATCTTCGTGCAGGGACTCGTTCAGCTCGTCCACCACGGTGGTCCATGCCGCATCGGCCTGCAGCGACTCGGACAGGAACTGGCGCTGCGCATCGTTCCAGTACGGCGCCTCGACCACTTCCACATCGGTGGCCAGCTGGTGCTCGCGGATGAAGCGGGCGATGCCCTCGGCGCTGGCGTCCAGGCCCAGCTGCAGGAACAGGTTGGTCATGCGCGGTTCGGTGGTGATCATCGTCGGTTCCTGCGGTAAGAAGGGATGCGCCATTATCGGCGCACATAGCCTTGGGGAAAGCCCCGTGGCAAACGTCTACAGCAGGACGACCCCCTTGGCATCCCCCATGAACGCACACATCGCCCCTGAAGAAAGCCGCAGCCTGCGGCTCAAGTCCGCCACCCGCGACAGCCACGGTGCCCTGGACAAGCGCATCATGGCCGGCGACATCTTCGCCGACCGCAGCAATTTCGCCCGTTTCCTGCGCGTGCAGTATCGCTTCCACCGCAGCATCGATGCGCTGTATGCCAACCCTGCGCTGGACGCACTGCTGCCGGACCTGGGCGAGCGCCGCCGCCTGACCCAGGTCGCGCGCGACCTGCAGGACCTGGAGCAGACCCTGCCGGGGGCTGACATCGCGGCGTTGCCGTCCGATCTGGAACTGCCCGCCGCGTTGGGGTGGCTGTACGTGGCTGAAGGCTCCAACCTGGGCGGCACCATTCTGTACAAGATGGCCGCCAGGCTCGGCCTGGACCGTGATTTTGGCGCCCGCCACCTGGCCGCGCATCCGGATGGCGCGGCGCGCCACTGGCGTGAGTTCACCGCTGCGCTGGACGCGGTACCGCTGAGTGTCGAGCAGGAGCAGCAGGTGATCGATGCCGCCGACGCCGCGTTCCGCAGCGTGCACGGCCACGTCGAAGTGGAATTCGCCTGATGCGCGGCGCGCGCCCACAGGTGCAGCGCTGATGCGCTGGCTCTGGTTCGCGCTGGGCTGGCTGATGGTCGGGCTCGGGGTGATCGGCGCGTTGCTGCCGGTGATGCCGACCACCATCTTCCTGATCCTGGCCGTGGGCTGCTTCGCGCGCAGCTCGCCGAAGTTCGAGCAGCGCCTGTTGGCGCATCCGCGCTACGGCCCGTCGCTGCGGTTGTGGCGCGAGCAGGGCGCGGTATCGCGCAAGGGCAAGGCGTTTGCCAGTGCCGGCATGGCGCTGGGCTTTGCCCTGTTCTGCTGGGGCGCGCATCCGTCCTGGCGCCTGCTGTTGGGCGTGGGCCTGTTCTTCGCGGTCAGCGCCGGCTACGTGCTGAGCCGACCGGCCCCCCGGCTGGAGCCCCATCCGGTCGTGGAAGTGGACGACGCCAATGATCCGCGCGCGGCCCGTAGTCGCGCAGCGACCCCTGATGCTGATGGAAGCCGAGATGATGCTGCCTGCTGACCTGGCCCCCGTGGCCGCCCCCGCATTGACCCCGTGGGGCATGTACCTGGCCGCCGACGTGGTGGTGAAGGCCGTGATGATCGCGCTGGCACTGGCGTCGCTGTCCACCTGGACCGTGCTGTTGGCCAAGGGCTGGGAGCTGACCCGTCAGGCCCGGCAGCTGCGCGCGGCGCGCGCGCTGTTGCTGCAGTCCGCACAGCTGCCGCCGCAGAGCGGAGAGGCAAGTCTGCAGCAGGGCACCGCACTCGCCATGCTGGACGCCGCTCGTACCGAACTGCGCCTGTCGCAGGATCTGGAAGGGCGCGACGGCACCAAGGAACGCATCGCCTCGCGCCTGGACCGTATCGAGCTGGAGACCGCGCGCGTGCAGCGGCGCGGCATCGGTGTGCTCGCCAGCATCGGCGCGGTGGCGCCCTTCGTCGGCCTGTTCGGCACGGTGTGGGGCATCATGAACAGCTTCATCGGCATCGCCCACAGCAACACCACCCACCTGGCGGTGGTTGCGCCCGGCATCGCCGAGGCCTTGCTGGCGACCGCACTCGGCCTGGTCGCGGCGATTCCCGCGGTACTGGTCTACAACCATTTCAGCCGCGTGTTGGCCGGCCTGCGGGGCCTGCTCGGCGATCTGTCGGCGGCCGTGCAGCAGCTGGTTTCGCGCGATCTTGATCGTGCCGTGCCGCGTGCCGCAGCGGCACCGCTGCACGCGGTGCACTGAGGCGCGACGATGGCGATCAGGACCGCGTCCGACCGCGACGACACGCCGGAAGAATCGCACGAGATCAACGTCACGCCCTTCATCGATGTGATGCTGGTGCTGTTGATCATCTTCATGGTGGCGGCACCGCTGGCCACCGTGTCGGTACCGGTGCAGCTGCCGGCCAGCAGTGTCAGTGCCACGCCGCCGGAACAGGCGCCGGTGTATGTGACCGTGCAGGCCGATCTGTCGCTGCGCGTGGGCGAGCAGGCGGTGGCACGCGACGGGCTGGCCGCTGCGCTGCAGGTAGCCACCCACGGTGACACCTCGCAACGCCTGTTCCTGCGTGCCGATACCCGCGTGCCCTACGGCGAACTGATGGCAACGCTGGATGCGCTGCGTGCTGCGGGCTACCTGAAGGTGGCACTGGTTGGACTGGAGCAGGGCGCGCGATGAGCGGACTGCGGCGCTGGGCGACCAGCCTGGCGATCGTGCTGCTGGTGCATGCGTTGCTGGTCAGCGTGGCCTGCTGGTGGGCGGCGCGCGCACCGGCGGTGGCCGCCGCAGCGCCGCCCGCTGCATTGATGCTGGAGCTGGCGCCGATGGCACAGGCGCCTCCGGTGCCGCCGCGCGAGGTTGCCACTGGGCCGCTGCAACAGCAACAGCAGCGGCAGGCGCCGAAGCCGGTGCTGCGTGAGCAACCGAAGGCGCCGATGCAGCCGCAGGGTGATTTGCCACCGCTGCGTACGCCGGAGCCGATGCCCGCGCCGGAAACCGCCGAGACCAATGTCGCGCAGACCAGCGCACCGCCGCAGGTGGCAGCCGATGTGGCCGCACGCTACACCGCACCGCAGACCACCGCCGGCGAGCGCAGTCGCGCCGAGGCGACCTGGGAAGGACGCCTGCTCGCGCACCTGCAGAAGCACCGGCGCTATCCACGCCAGGCCGAGCGGCTGCGCCAGCAGGGCGTGGTCTACGTGCGCTTTGCCGTGGCCCGCGACGGTGTGGTTTCGGCGGTGGTGCTGGGCCGCAGCAGCGGCTTCGCGTTGCTCGACCAGGAGACGCTGGACACCGTGCAGCGGGCCAGCCCGGTCCCCGCGCCGCCGGCCGAGGTGCCTGGCGGCCCGGTGCAGGTGATGGTGCCGGTGTCATTCTTCCTGCGCGGGCGCTGACCGCCATCGGGGTCGGATCCCTTTCCGCAGGACAGGGCTCTGACCCGAGCCGGAATTCAAGGCAGCGCGCAGGCGTTATGCTCGCGCACGACCGTCAATGGACGCGCGGAGGTTGGCATGACGACACGGACGTTACGGGTGCTGGCCTGGTGCAGCGTGTTGCTGGCTGCATGCGTGGCCGTGCTTTCGCTGGCACCGTTCACGCCGGCGATCATCTTCGCCTGGCCCTTGCTGGTGTTCGCCGCCTTCTGCATCTGGCGTGGCGCGTGGCTGCCCGGCGCACTGTGTGCGTGGCTGGCTTCGCTCGCTTTCATCGGCAGCCCGCTCAGCCTCTTCGATGGCTGGGACCGGCCGATCCATGCCTGCTGGATGATCGTCGTGGTGCTGCTTGTCATCCGATGGATGAGGCGGTCGCGGCCGTAGCGTCGAGCCTGCTCGACGCTACGGGTTCATGCATGGCGTGGATCTACAACAGAGGCACCAGCAGCAGCGCCACGATGTTGATGATCTTGATCAGCGGATTGATCGCCGGGCCAGCGGTGTCCTTGTACGGGTCACCGACGGTATCGCCGGTCACCGCAGCCTTGTGCGCTTCGCTGCCCTTGCCGCCGAAGTGGCCATCC
Source organism: Stenotrophomonas maltophilia group sp. LNF247 (assembly GCF_054083135.1). Classification (NCBI taxonomy): domain Bacteria; kingdom Pseudomonadati; phylum Pseudomonadota; class Gammaproteobacteria; order Lysobacterales; family Lysobacteraceae; genus Stenotrophomonas; species Stenotrophomonas maltophilia group sp. LNF247. The sequence continues at coordinate 175,190 of NZ_JBSRQL010000002.1, read as the reverse complement.
TCGATGTACTTCTTGGCGTTGTCCCAGGCGCCGCCGCCGGTGGTCATTGAAATGGCCACGAACAGGCCGGTTACGATCGTGCCGATGAGTAGACCGCCGAGTGCGCGCGGCCCCAGCAGCAGGCCGACCACCACCGGCACCACCACCGGCAGCAGCGAGGGCACGATCATTTCGCGGATCGCCGAGCGGGTCAGCATGTCCACCGCCTTGTCGTACTGCGGCTTGCCGGTGCCCTGCATGATGCCGGGGATCTCGCGGAACTGGCGCCGCACCTCTTCCACCACTGCCCCCGCCGCGCGGCCGACCGCTTCCATCGCCATCGCACCGAACAGGTAGGGAATCAGGCCCCCGATCAGCAGGCCGATGATCACCGTGTGGTCGCTGAGGTCGAAGCGGAATTCCTGGCCGGGGTTGGCGGCCTGCAGGTTGTGGGTGTAGTCGGCGAACAGCACCAGTGCGGCCAGTGCAGCCGAGCCGATCGCATAGCCCTTGGTCACTGCCTTGGTGGTATTGCCCACCGCATCCAGTGGATCGGTGATGTCGCGGATCTCCGAGGGCAGCTCGGCCATTTCGGCGATGCCGCCGGCGTTGTCGGTGATCGGTCCGTAGGCATCGAGCGCGACGATCATGCCAGCCATCGACAGCATCGCGGTGGCGGCGATGGCGATGCCATACAGGCCACCCAGCGCGAACGCACCCCAGATCGCAGCACACACCGCCACCACCGGCAGTGCAGTGGACTTCATCGAGATGCCGAGGCCGGCGATGATGTTGGTGCCGTGCCCGGTGGTCGAGGCCTGCGCCACGTGTTGCACCGGCTTGTACTGGGTGCCGGTGTAGTACTCGGTGATCCACACGATCAGCCCGGTCAGGACCAGGCCGATCAACGCGCAGCCGTACAGTGGCATCGGTCCATGTACGTTGTCACTCATCAGCCCGGTGGTGATCGGGTAGAACGCGATCGCGGCCAGCACGCCGGAGACGATCACGCCCTTGTACAGCGCGCCCATGATCGAGCCGCCAGGCTTCACCTTGACGAACAGCGCACCGATGATCGAGGCGATGATCGACACACCGCCCAGCACCAGCGGATACAGCACGGCATTGGCGCCCGCCTCGGCCAGCATCAGGCTGCCCAGCAGCATCGTTGCGATGACGGTGACCGCATAGGTCTCGAACAGGTCGGCGGCCATGCCGGCGCAGTCGCCGACGTTGTCACCGACGTTGTCGGCGATCACCGCCGGGTTGCGCGGGTCATCCTCGGGAATGCCGGCTTCCACCTTGCCGACCAGATCGGCGCCGACGTCGGCGCCCTTGGTGAAGATGCCGCCGCCCAGACGCGCGAAGATCGAGATCAGCGACGAACCGAACGCCAGACCGACCAGCGCGTGCAGCGCCTGTTCCATCGGCAGGCCCATCCGCAGCAGCAGTGCGTAATAGCCGGCCACACCCAGCAGGCCCAGGCCGACCACCAGCATGCCGGTGATCGCACCGCCGCGGAAGGCGACGTCCATCGCCGCACTGATGCCATGGCGCGCCGCCTCCGCGGTGCGCACGTTGGCGCGCACCGACACGTTCATGCCGATGTAGCCGGCGGCGCCGGACAGCACCGCGCCGACCGCGAATCCAATCGCGGTATACCAGCTGAGGAACACCCCGACCAGCACGAACAGCACCACGCCGGCGATGCCGATGGTCAGGTACTGGCGGTTGAGGTAGGCACGCGCACCTTCCTGGATCGCGGTGGCGATCGCGACCATGCGCTCATTGCCGGTGGGTTGGCGCAGGATCCAGCGCGCCGAGACGATTCCGAACAGGATCGCGAGAATGGCGCAGCCCAGCGCCAATGAAAGCCCGTGACGTTCCAGCATTAGACCCCTCCGCAGAATGGATGTAGGCATCCAGTGGCGATGAACGGCACCACGAGGGGGACGACGGGCTGCAGCCTGGAACCAACCCGTACCGACCTTGGCGGTCGTCCGACGTATGGCGGTGTTCAGCATTCCCTGGTGCCCGCAGTATGCGTGCCGCCACTTGTAGAGTCGAGCCATGCTCGACTGGCCTCTACGAGCCGCACCTCGTGATCCTGTGGGCGCCCTCAAGACGGAACGCATCGCCATGCGCGCGGGCCCTGCCGCCGGGCCATGGGCACGATTCGAGAGCCATCAGGCCTTTGCGCCCCGTTAAGCCAGTCTCTGCAAGCCTGCGCACAGTCCCGTAGGAGATCCCACATGCGCCTGTCCCTGTTGATGCTTGCCGCCCTGGTCCCGTCCGTGCCGGCATTCGCCGCGGAAACCCCGGAACTGCAGCGTGCCGTGGGCGTGCCCCAGGCGGTGGGTGCGGTGCATACATTGCGCCAGATCCCCGAGGCCTGCGCGCGCCTGGAAGGTGCCTTCACCGGCCAGGCGGCCGAGCCGTATCGCTTTGCGCCGGTGCGGACCAGCGAGCAGTGCCAGCCGCGCGCGCGCTTCGTCGACTACACCAAGGCACAGCCAAGTGCCGACAAGGGCTGGAAGCTCAATGATGTGATCCGCGTGCCCAGCGCAGCATGCCCGGCACAGCAGGCGGTGGTGCGCGTGTGGCGACTGCCGTCGAGCAACAAGGTCGAGCTGGACGGTCAAGGCCAGTCGCGCATCTATCTGGAAGAGGCCAAGAAGCAGGCCGCGGCCGGCCAGATTCCGCAGGTGACCATGTTCGCCGCGCAGCTGCAGATGGAAGGCAAGGCCTGTAATTGATACAGGTGGGTGCCGACCGTTGGTCGGCACCGATGCCGCATCCACGCATGGCGTGGATCTACTGCGGCGCGCCATCATTCTCCGGCCAGCTTCGCTCCCCGCGCTACCAGCAACTCGCGCAATGCCTTGCGGTGGCAGTGCGCCTCATCCTCGCAGTAGCACCCCACGCTGAGGTCGCTGTGCTGCGACATCGCAGCCAGCAGGTCCAGCGCGTGGGCCGCATCCGGGGACTTCATCTCAGCCTTGTAGTGGCGGAAGAACGCGTTCCAGTCGGCGGCCGTTTTCGCCTCGTGCGCCTGCTTCACCAGTGCCGCGCTGGGTGACAGGGTCGGGAACCAGACGTCGTACCAGTCCTGCCGGGCGAACTCGCTGCGCGGCACGCCGCGCGGCGGGCGCCGCACGGTACCGATACGCAGCCCCTCGCCGGGTTGGCGTGGCGTTCCCAGTCGAACAACACGCAAGGCCATGATGATCTCCAGGCGGGGCGTCCATCATCCTGCGATGCTCGTGCGCCAGGCGTGAACCGCTGTGGAAAGGAAAATGCCCGGGCGCCTGCGCACCCGGGCATTTTCCCCATGCCTGCAGCAATCAGTTGCCGCGGCAGTCCTTCAGCCACAACACACGTCCCACCTGGTCATAGCTGTCGACCACGCCGGTCAGCGTCACTTTCTCGCGCGGGCGCAGGGCCAGCGCATACGCGGCCTGGTTGGCTGCGAACGAGCAGGAAATGGCCACGCGCTCAAAGTCGATGCTGCCATCGCTGGGCAGGTCGAAGCTGGTGTTGTAGGTGCCGCCACTGCGCAGCACGGTGGTGATGCGACCGGTGATGGCGTAGGTCTTGCCCTTGTAGCGCGGCTCGATCGCGGCCGGGTTGTCCTTGTTCTGGTTGCGCAGCTGGAAGCCAAAGCGGTCGGCGGCGATCGTTACCACCGACGCCTGCGGAGTGGCCTTGGCCGCCTGTTCGCCAGCCTTGCCCGGCTTGACCTGGTTGAGCAGCTTGCACATTTCTTCGCGCACGCCATCGGCCGAGGCAATGGCGCCCTTGTTGACCTTCACCACCATGCCGACGGTACCCTGGCCGCCTTCGGAGGTGGCACTGATGATCATCGGGATCGGCTTGTGGGCCAACGATTCCGGCTCTTCGATCAGCATCGAGCCGCCTTCCACGTCCTCGCTGAGGACGTCCATGTTGGCGTTCTTGGCGATCACCCGCATCTGGCCGATGGCACTGGCCACGGTCAGGTCCGGATGGGTGACCGATGAAGTGAAGGTCGTGCCGACGAAGGGGTTGCCCTTCTTCTGGAAGTTGCTTTCGCAGGTCGCAGCGAAGGCGGGTGCGGCGGCACCGCACAGCAGCGCGGCGATCAGGATCGGGTGCTTCATGGTTACAGTCCTTGTGGAATGGCAGCACAGGCCCGGGCCTTGAAGGCCGGGCAGCGTCGAATCTGGCTTGCAGCGGCCCCTTTGCCCCGGGCCGGAGCCCGATTGTGGGGCGCTTCGCCGGCCGCCGCAATGCGCCCTGTGCTCCGCACAGGACGCAGGCACACTTCAGCCCTCGAAGGCCGGCAGCTTCTGCTTCACCGCCACGTTCTTCAGGGTGACGTACTTCGGCAGGCCATCGGCGCCATAGGGAAGCGGTGCCTCGCCCTTGATCAGCGGCGACAGGTAGGCGCGTGCCTTGGCGGTGATGCCGAAGCCATCGCGGCGGATGAAACCGGCCGGCATCTTCTTCTCGTGGTTGGCGATCTTCGACAACGGCGCGGCTTCGATCTTCCAGCGATACGGTGCATCGCTGCTGCGCACGATCACCGGCATCACGCCGTTCTGGCCCTTCAACGCCAGCTGCACGGCGGCCTTGCCGACTGCCTGCGCCTGCTCCCAGTCGGTCTTGCTGGCCAGGTGGCGGGCCGAGCGCTGCAGGTAGTCGGGCAGGGCCCAATGCACCTTCAGGCCCAGCTGGTCCTTGACCTGTGCGGCCAGGTGGGCAGCCACGCCGCCCAGCTGCGAGTGACCGAACGAGTCCTTGCCGCCGCCAGCATCGGCGACGAAGCGGCCATCGGCGGTGGCGATGCCTTCCGACGCCACCACCACGCAGTAGCCGACCCGCTCGACCACGGCCTTCACCTTGGTCAGGAACGCGGCCTCGTCGTAGGCGCGCTCGGGCAGCAGGATGATGTGCGGCGCTTCGTCATCACCGTTGCCAGCCAGGCCGGCGGCCGCGGCCAACCAGCCGGCGTGGCGGCCCATCGCTTCGTAGATGAACACGCGGGTGGAGGTCTCGGCCATCGCCGCGACGTCCAGCGCCGCCTCGCGCACCGAGACGGCGGTGTACTTGGCCGCCGAGCCGAAGCCGGGGCAGGTGTCGGTCACCGCCAGATCGTTGTCGATGGTCTTGGGCACGCCGATGCAGGTCAGGTCGTAGCCGGAGGCCTTGGCCAGCTGCGAAACCTTCAGCGCGGTGTCGGCCGAGTCGTTGCCACCGTTGTAGAGGAACCAGCGCACGTCATGCGCGCGCAGCACCTCAAGCAGCCGGTCGTAGCGGGCGCGGTCGGCGTCCAGCGATTTCAGCTTCACCCGGCACGAGCCGAAGGCGCCACCCGGGGTATGGGCCAGGGCGCGGATCGCGGCGGCGCTCTCCTTGCTGGTGTCGATCAGCTCCTCGCGCAGCGCGCCGAGGATGCCGTTGCGGGCGGCCAGGACCTTGATGCCCTTGGCCCGGGCCTGCTCGATCACCGCCGCCGCCGTGGCGTTGATGACCGCGGTGACACCGCCGGACTGGGCGTAGAGGAGAGTACCGTTGCGCATGCTTCTACCTGCTCGGGGGAGGGGACATTGCAGGGACATTACCCGGATGCGGTAAAGTGGCGCTATTGCGGTGCAGCGATACCGGCCCGTCCGGGACGCGAACCTTCTTTGTTTTCAACACGTTGGAGTCAGGTCAATGCGATTGGTTCTGTTGGGACCGCCCGGTTCGGGCAAGGGGACACAGGCGACGCGCCTGAAGGAAAAGCTGGGGATCGCCCACATTTCGACCGGTGACATGCTGCGCGCGGAAATCGCCGCGGGCACGGAACTGGGCAAGCAGGCCAAGACGGTGATGGATGCCGGCAACCTGGTGTCGGACGACATCCTGCTGGGCATGCTGGAGTCGCGCCTGACCCAGGCCGATGTCGCCAAGGGCTTCATCCTCGATGGCTACCCGCGCAACGTGGCCCAGGCCAATGCGATGGACGGCCTGCTGGCCAAGATCGGCCAGCCGCTGGACGCGGTGGTGCAGCTGGACGTGCCCACCGAACTGCTGGTGGACCGCATCGCCGGCCGCGCCAAGGAGCAGGGCCGCGCCGATGACAACCCGGAAGCGGTGCGCCAGCGCCTGCAGGTCTACAACGAGCAGACCGCCCCGGTGGTGGACTTCTACGCTGGCCGCGGCACCCTGGCCCGGGTTGACGGCGTCGGTGAGCTGGACGAGATCGAAGCCCGCATCCTGGCGGCGATCAACGCCTGACCCGGCGGGGCCGGCGTGCTGCCGGCCGCACGGGCGCAGAAAAAAACACAGGCCTGGTCCGTGAGGATCAGGCCTGTGTCGTTTGATAGGCGCCAGCAGAGGGCTTGCTCAGGGCCCCGCAGCATGAGCTCCCTTGGGGATGGCCTCTTGGGGAGTAGGACCGGTTCGGGTACTGCGGCTGGCAGTTCGAATTGTGTCCGGGTTCACAGAACATCGCTATCGGGATTTCCCTGACAGATGATTGGAGTTTCCTCACATCCTGTGTAGGACTTGTCTTACCCAAGAGCGGACATTGGCCCTATACAGCCGTCATCGGTCACAATCCTCGGTCATGAGCAGCGTACATATCCTTGCAATTGCCGGCACCTTCATGGGCGGCGTGGCCGCCCTGGCGCGGGAACTGGGCCATACGGTCAGCGGCAGTGACCAGGCCATCTATCCGCCGATGTCCACCCAGCTCGAGCAGCTGGGTATCACCCTGGACCAGGGCTACCGCGCCGACAGCGTGCCACCGGGCACCGACGAGGTGGTGATCGGCAACGCACTCTCGCGCGGCAATGCCGCCGTTGAGGCCGTGCTCGACGCCGGCCAGCGCTATATCTCCGGTGCGCAGTGGCTGTCCGAGCAGGTGCTGCCGGGCCGCGACACGCTGGCCGTGGCCGGTACCCATGGCAAGACCACCACCACCACCATCCTCACCTGGCTGCTGGAAAGCGCCGGTCGTTCTCCCGGTTTCCTGATCGGCGGCGTCGCCGAGGATTTCGGCGTCTCCGCCCGCCTGGGCCAGGGCCGCGAGTTCGTGGTCGAGGCCGACGAGTACGACACCGCCTTCTTCGACAAGCGCAGCAAGTTCGTGCACTACCGGCCGCTGGTGGCCATCCTCAACAACCTCGAATACGACCACGCCGACATCTTCCCGGACGTGGCCGCGATCCAGCGCCAGTTCCATCACCTGGTGCGCACGGTGCCGGCGCGTGGCCGACTGATCGTCAATGGCGAGGATCAGCATCTGGCCGAAGTGCTGGCGATGGGCTGCTGGACCCCGGTTGAGCGCTTCGGCTTCGATCCATCGCTGGAGTGGCATGCGGAACTGCTGGCTGCCGATGGCAGCGCGTTCCGCGTGCACCACCGCGGGCAGGCACTGGGTGATGTGCAGTGGTCGTTGCTGGGCCGCCACAACGTGCTCAACGGCCTGGCGGCGCTGGCAGCCGCACATGCGGTGGGTGTTGCGCCGGCCGAGGTGATCCCGGCGCTGGCGCGCTTCCGCAGCGTCAAGCGCCGCATGGAAGTGATCGGCAGCCACGAGGGCATCACCGTCTATGACGATTTCGCCCACCACCCGACCGCAATCGCCACCACGCTGGAAGGGCTGCGCGCCAAGGTGGGCGATGCGCGCATCGTGGTCGCGATGGAGCCGCGCAGCAATTCGATGCGGCTGGGCGCACACGCGCAGGCGCTGGCCCCCTCGCTGGCGCTGGCCGATGAAGTGGTGTTCCTGCATCGCCCGGAACTGGCCTGGGATGCTGCTGCGGTGATCGCCGCAGTGCGTGGCGAAGCGCACGCGGTGCCCGATACCGACGCGCTGCTGGCGCAATTGCAGGCCAGCGCGCGCAGGGGTGACCACGTGGTGTTCATGTCCAACGGTGGCTTCGACGGCGCACCGCGCCGCTTCCTTGCCGCGCTGCAGGCCCGATGAGCGTCGACGGTTCGCTGCCGCTGTTTCCGCTGCACACCACGCTGGTGCCAGGTGCGGCGGTGGGCCTGCGCGTGTTCGAACGGCGCTACCTGGATCTGGTGCGCGACAGCGGCCGCAGTGGTGAGGGCTTTGGTGTCTGCCTGATCCTCGACGGCCAGGAAGTGGGAGCCCCGGCAACGCCGGCCGCGTATGGCGTGCAGGTACGCATCGAAGACTTCGATGTCGGCGCCGACGGCGTGCTGCAGTTGCGTCTGCGCGGCACCCGCCGTTTCCATGTCGAGCGCACGCGCGTGCGTGACAACGGGCTGGTGGTAGCCGACGTGCGCTGGTGCGATGAAGACCCAGACGACGAACTGCGGCCGCAGCATGCGCTGCTGGCCACGGTGCTGGGGCACATCATCGAACAGGCCGGCGAGGCCTATGCGCCGGCCAACCCAGCGCTGCTGGACCAGGCCAGCTGGGTCGGCTGGCGGCTGGCCGAGCTGCTGCCGCTGAGCGAGCAGCAGCGGTTGCAGCTGCTGCAGTTGGACGACCCGCACCAGCGTTTGCAGCAGTTGCTGGGCTGGATGCCGTAACAGCCTGCCCCGGGTGGTGTGCGCCCTGGTGCACACGCTGGGGTATGCGGGGAATGCCATCCACGCATGGCGTGGATCTACTGTAGAGCCGAGCCTATGCTCGGCTTGATGGTTCCCGCGAAGGCAGCCGAGCATGGGCTCGGCTCTACAGTGGGTGGCTGCGTGCCGGTGCCGGTCGGGGCGTGGTGGTCTTCAACCGCAGCACCGGCAACCCGGTTTCGCTGTGCACATCCTCGCGCTGCGGCAGGTCCTGCACGGCGTCCTTCACCGCGTTCAATGCCGGGTCGACGCCGCGCAGTGGATGCCACATGCCGATCCATTCGAAATGGCGCTGGTAGCGCAGGGTCTGCGCACTGCCCAGCCACAGTGGCGTATTGCCCGGCTGCAACTGTGCAGGGGCTGGCCACAGGCGCAGTACGTAGCGCTCATCGCGATGTGCACCCTGGCGCACCATCAACAGCGCTTCCACGCGGGTGTCCAGCGTCGCCGGCAGCACCGGCAGGTCATCGGCGCCGGTGTTCTTGTCCAGCATCAGCAGCGCCTGCTGCCAGCCGGCCTGCTCCTGTCGCTTCCAGCCGCGCGCTTCCAGTTGCGCCTGCAGCGGTGCCAACGGACCGGCCACCTGCACGTCCAGCGGCCAGCGCTGGTCGTCGTCGAACTCGTTGCGGCGCGCCGGCAGCGTGGCCCAGTCGTGCTGCCACCAGGCCTGCGTGTCCATTGCCTGCGGGGCCGGCAGGGTCGGCTCGAAGCGTTCCAGCTTCACCGGGATGTTGCGCGGTGCGTACCACATCGCGGCGACGGCGAACACGCCGTAGAACAGCCACGCCACCGGCTTCACCCAGAACGAGCGGTTGAAGCGGCGGCGGTAGGCGATGCCCAGCACCAGCAGCCAGAACGTGCCGAACAACATGCCGCCGATCACGTCGCTCAGCCAATGCGCACCCAGGTACAGGCGCGAGAAGCCGATCAGGCTGACCACGATGCCCGACACCAGGTACGGCCAGACGCGGGTACGGCCGGGCATCTCGCGGGCGATCAGCACCGCGAAGAAGCCGAAGGTGATGGTGGCCATCGTCACCGACACCGACGGGAAGCCGAAGCCGCTGCTGGCGTCGACCGGGCGCACCACATCGACGGTAGCGCCGAGCAGCATGGTCAGCGCCAGGCCGAACGCCAGCGCGGCCAGCCAGTGGGCGGCCGCCATCCAGCGCCGGCGCCAGATCAGGTAGCCCATCGCTGCAGCGGTGGCCGGCAGTAGTACCTGCCAGGCGCCCAGCGACGCCAGCGCGGCCATCGGGTAATCGGCCAGCGGGTTACGCAGCGCCAGCATGGCCTGGTGCACCAGCAGGTCGATCGCCAGCGGCTCGCCGTGCGCGACCACCACGGTCAACAATGCGAACCAGCCCCAGCCCAGTACCAGCAGCATCAACGCCAGCATCGCCAGCGGCACCGATTCACGGCGCTTGGGATCAAGCACGCCGACGGTATAGCGGCCCAGCGTGGGGTGGCGGTTGGACCAGTCCAGCAGGCGTGCCAACCAGTTGTCCATGCGCGCGGCCGACCAGCGGTAGCCGTACAGCACGATGGCCCAGACCAGGCCGAGGATCACCGCCAGCAGGCCGACCACCACCACCAGCCGACCGGCCACCGCCGCCACCGCGTCATAGGCCTCGCCAAGAATCCAGCCGGGGGCCAGGAACAGGACCGCCCATGAAATGCTGGCGATACCACTGGCCTGTACATAGCGGCTGGCTGGCATCTTCATCATGCCCGCGATGGCGGGCACGAATGGCCGGATCGCGCCGACGTAGCGTGCCACCAGGATGCTCTTGAAGGCATTGCGGCGGAACAGGTTTTCGCCGCGGTCGAGCAGCTGCGGGTAACGGCTGAACGGCCACACGCCGCGCAGGCGGTCGCCCCAGCGGCGGCCGATCCAGTAACTGATGCCATCGCCGGCAAACGCACCCAATGCCGCAGCCGCCACCGCGTACGGCCCGGAGATCTGGCCCAGGCCGATGAACACGCCCACCGCGAACAGCAGTGGCAGCGCCGGCACGATGGCGCCAAGAATGATCACCGCATCGCAGAAGGCGATGAGGAAGATAACGGCGCCCGCCAGCACGGGGTGAGCGGCAATCCACGCGAGCGTGGCGTCGATCCATGAAGAGTCCATTGCCCGATTATAGGGGCGTGAAGGTGACTGGTTCCCAGCCGCTTGGTGACCGTTTGCAACCAGTGCCATCGCCTAGAATGGGCCCATGCCGCATACGCCCGACGCTCAACCGCATGCTTTGAAGGCCGACAGCTTCGGCCGGATCCTCCTTGTGAAAGGGCCCGATGGTCCCTTTGTGCGCCGTGATCTTGGTGCCACGCCGCTGTGGTTGCGGCTGCCTGCATGGTGGCTGGCCCGCCGCGAGGCCCGCGCGCTGCAGCACATTCACGGCATGGCCGATGTGCCGCAGCTGCTGGCCTGGAATGGCCATCACCTGGATCGCAGCTTCATGGCCGGCGACGCCATGTACCAGCGCCCACCGCGCGGCGACCTGGCCTGGTTCCGTTCCGCGCGCCGGCTGCTGCAGCAGCTGCATCGCAACGGCGTGGCCCACAACGATCTGGCCAAGGAGGCCAACTGGCTGGTCACTGAAGATGGACGGCCGGCGCTGATCGACTTCCAGCTGGCGGTGATCGGCAACCCGCGCTCGCGCTGGATGCGGCTGCTGGCGCGCGAGGACCTGCGCCACCTGCTCAAGCACAAGCGCATGTACTGCCGTGAATCGCTTACGCCGGTGGAGAAGCGGTTGCTCAAGCGCACCTCGTGGGTGCGCGAACTGTGGTTTGCTACCGGCAAGCCGGTCTATCGCTTCGTCACCCGCCGCATCCTGCATTGGGAAGACAACGAAGGGCAGGGGCCCAAGCCGTGAAGGCTTCGCGGATAGTGACCGGCCCGCCGAGCGCGGGCAATGTGTTGCGTGCGCAGTTGCCTGGTGCCGACTTCGTGCACGCCTGTCAGGCCACCACCCGGCGCGACGGGCGTACCGCACTGCAGGCCTACCGCGACATGGCGGCGACCATTCCCGGCTGGTTCGATGGGCTGATGGCGCTGCGCAACCACGGCATGCGCCTGCTGGGCATGAAGCATCTGGGTTCGTTGCGTGCAGTGCAGGTTGTTGAAGATCCTCAACCCGGCCAGCGGCTCGGCATCTTCACCCTGCAGTCGATGGATGACGATGCCATCGTGCTGGAAGACGACGACCGCCATCTTCGCGTGCAGCTGGCGCTGCAGTGGCAGGGCGACGTGCTGGAAGTGGCGACCGTGGTGCATACGCATAACGCCTTCGGGCGCGCGTACATGCTGCCGGTTGCCCCGGTGCATCGATTGATCGTGCCGCATCTGTTGAAAAAGCAGGTGCAGTTGTACCGGTAGATCCACGCCATGCGTGGATGCGGTTTGTGATCCGCGGGCTGCTTAACGGCTAAACGGCTCATTGCCAAGTGCCGCATAAATGTGGATTCCGCTGGCAGCAGAAGACTCGCGACATCCAAGCCAGGGACAACCCGCAAGGGAATCATTGAGGTGATGCATGTGGTACTGCGCACACGCCATTTTCTATTACGAGAGCAAAGGGCAGGAATCGTTCCTGGTGCATGAGAACGTGTACCTGATCAGTGCCGACAACGATGAACACGCTCTTGAGAATGCAGAAGCACTTGCTTCCGGGTATGAGGATCTGACCGGCCGCCTGGTGGGTGAAGACGGTAGGGCGTATCTTTATCGTTTCGCCGGAATCCGCAAGCTGATATCAGTGGCGATTGATCAGGACTCTGCCGAGGGGCGCCTGCACTCTGGCGTGGAGGTCACGTACTCCGTCATGGCGGTGGACACGTTGGATCAGGTGAAGCGGCTTGCCCGTGGTGATGGCGTGGCAGTGCTGTACCAGGAATGGAAATGTAGAGCCGAGCCATGCTCGGCTGCATTCAATGAGCCGAGCAGGGCTCGGCTCTACAGAGGCCGGTGGCCTTACGGCGTTGCCGGCACGACCTGCTGGCCGATGAAGTTGCGCTTGGCGTCGAAGTCGTAGGCGATCTGCAACTGCCCGACATCCGGGCAGGCGTGGCAGTCGCGCAGCGGCGTGCGGTACAGCAGGCGGATGCCACCATTCTCCAACGGCGAGGCGCCGGCCGACTGCGCCGGTGCGAACGGCGTGGCTTGCGGGTTGGCCTTCAGCAGTTCCTGCACAGTGGGGTCGGCACGCAAGGTGTCGTCCAACTGCACGGCATCCACATCGATGCGCTTGCCGCTGGCATCGACCAGGCGGGTACCTTCATTGGTGTTGGCGCGGAACGGATACTCGACCGTGGCAATGCCCAGTCCTTCGTTCTCGTGCCACGCGGTCACATAGGCCAACTCACCGCCGGTGGACAACTGCTCGGCGGCGGTGATGGCCTCGGCACTGGCGCCACCGGCGCGCATCGCGTCGCGAAGGCAATCCCGGGTGGCCGCGTTCTCGCCCTGGCGGCAGGCGTTGAGGTCGCCATCCCAGACCACCGCCTCGCTCCAGCGCATCTTGCCGTCGGCGGCGGCCTTCTCCGCGCTGGGCGTGTCACCGGCGGGTGGCTCCTTGCCGGGTTCCGGCGAACGGCCCTGGCAGGCAGTCAGCAGGGCAAGCCCCAAGGCAGGCAGCAACAGGCGGGAACGGCGCATGGCGTGTACCTCGTGCGTTGTCTGGAGGCCCGAGTATCGTCAAGGGCGGGTGAACTCCGCGTCGGCGCGGCATACTAGCGGCTCATTGCATACGCTGGAGTGCGGAACGTGGGCAGTCTGCAGGGCAAAACGCTTTTCATCACCGGTGCCTCGCGTGGCATCGGCCTGGCCATCGCACTGCGCGCCGCGCGCGACGGGGCCAACGTGGCGATCGCGGCCAAGTCGTCGGTGCCGAATCCGAAGCTGCCGGGCACCATCCACACCGCCGCCGAAGCGGTGACGGCTGCAGGCGGGCAGGGCCTGGCGCTGAAGTGCGACATCCGGGAGGAAGAGCAGGTGCAGGCGGCGGTGGCGGCCACGGTCGACACCTTCGGTGGCATCGACATCCTGATCAACAACGCCAGCGCGATCTGGTTGCGCGGCACGCTGGATACGCCGATGAAGCGTTTCGACCTGATGCAGCAGGTCAATTCGCGCGGCAGCTTCCTGTGCGCGCAGGCCTGCCTGCCGTACCTGCTGCAGGCGCCGAACCCGCACATCCTGACCCTGGCGCCGCCGCCGAGCCTGGAGCCGAAGTGGTGGGGCGCACATACCGGCTACACGCTGGCGAAGATGGGCATGAGCTTCGTCACCCTGGGCCTGGCTGCGGAATTCGGCCCGCAGGGCGTGGCGGTGAATGCGCTGTGGCCGCGCACCGTCATCGCCACCGATGCGATCAACATGATTCCGGGCGTGGATGCGGCTGGCTGCCGCACGCCGCAGATCATGGCCGATGCTGCGCACGCGGTGCTGGTGCGCGAGGCGGCGGGTTTCCACGGCCAGTTCCTGATCGACGATGACGTGCTGGCGCAGGCGGGTATCACCGATCTGTCCAGCTATGCGGTGGATCCATCGCGTCCGTTGTTGCCGGATCTGTTCCTGGACTGATCGCGCGTCGCCGGCAGAGGCCGAGGGCTGCGACCTTCGGCCCGCTGCGCTAGAATGCGCGGCTGTAATCGTTTTCAACAAGGACGTGAACACATGTCACGCACTCTTTCCGTCGCGGCGCTGGCCGCTTCGCTGTCGATTGTCCTGGCTGCCTGCGGCAGCAAGGCGCCTGCAACCGCTGGCGACGCCGGCCCTTCCAGCACGCCCGACGCCAGCGCGGCGCCGTCGGACACACAGCAGCAGTTGACCGCCAAGCTCAACGCCTACATCGGCTGCTTCAACACGCTTGATTCGAAGACCCACGGCAGCATCGAGTCCTATACGCGCTGGATCAAGGACGTCGAGGCCGGCCCGACCGGGCGCGAGACCCAGGTGTACGGTCCGTTCGAGATCAGCGACTACGACATGAAGCAGTGCGATGGCCCCGTGACCGAGGCGATGGCTGCCAAGCCGGCGCTGGCCGAGCTCGATGCCGCTGCTGGCCATTACCAGCAGGCGCTGAAGGCACTGGTGCCGATCAGCAAGGAGGCGCACGACTACTACGATCGCCAGGACTACGAAGATGACCGGTTCGCCAAGGGCAAGCAGCTGCATGCGCCCTTGATGGCCGCCTTCAAGGAGTTCGTGGCTGCCAGCGCAACGTTCAACGCCGAGCTGGAGCGCCAGAACGACGCCGCCCAGCGCGAGCAGCTCAAGGCGCTGGAACAGGCCGAGGGGCGCACGCGCGAGTACTACCGTCTGGCGATGATGCTGGAAGCCAAGGCCATCATGGATCTGATGAGCGAGGACGATTTCGACCAGGCCAAGGCGCGCGAGCGTCTGGATGCGTTCAACCGCATTTCCGACGAAGCGCATGCGAAGGTGGCTGATCAGGAGCCGGGCAAGCTGGACTGGAACAGCTTCGAGCGTGAGGCCGAGAACTTCCGGCGCGAAGGCAAGGAGCGGCTGAAGCGCGTCAGCGAGAACACGCCCTATACCGATTTCGAACGGCGCATGCTGGATTCGCCCTCAATGGCGCCGAGCGGCTCTGCCAGCAAGCTGATGCAGGAATACAACTCGCTGGTTTTCCAGAGCAACCGCCAGTAGGCGGGAAGCTCAACGCGCTATTTTTGTCGCGATCGAGCAGGTTGATCGCGACATGACACGCCCCGCAGCCCCGAATGCCAGCACCTTCCCGAGGTGCTGGAGCGCGCGCTCGCGCAATGCAGGACGATGGCTGCAGTTTTCACTGGTGCAAGGAACTGATTTGAACGCATCCACACGCCTGATTCCCGTTCTCCTGCTCGGCGCGCTGGCCGGCTGCAACAGCCCGGCGGGGCTGGCGGTCGCCGACCCCGGGCTGGAGAAGGTGAACGCCTACATCGAGTGCTACAACGGCGTCGAACAGCCCATCCACGAAGGCTTCCAGACTTACACGGGCTGGATGAAGGACCCCAAGGCGGGGCCGACCGGCAAGGAAGCGCAGCCGCGCTCACCGGGCAAGCTGTTGTCGCACCGCGTCGAGTACTGCGGCCAGCCGCTGACCGATGCGCTGGCAAAGACCCCTGCCACGCCGCTGGATGCACCCGCGCGACAGTACCAGCAGGCATTCCAGGCACTGAACACCCTGATCGAGCGTGCCGATGGGTACTTCACCCGCGAGGACTATCGTCGCGATGGTGGCGAAGGGATGCGCAGCCAGCATGCCCCGCTGATGCAGGCCTATGCTGATTTCTTCAAGGCCAGCGAAGCAATGGATGCGGCGCTGGAAAAGAACGAGAACGATCGCCGCGCCGCCCAGCTGAAGCAGATCGAGGAAAGCGAAGGCCGCTCGCTGGCCTATTACCACCTGCGCCTTGTCGGCGATGGCAAGCAGCTGGCGATGGCGTTCCAGAGCGACGCGCCGGATGTTGCGGCGTTGCGCGGCCAGCTGGCCGACTATCAGGCGCTGGTGACGGAAATCCAGAACAGTGGTGTCGGCAAGGACGACCCGATGTGGGGCCATGTGCAGCGTTCGGCCGACAAGCTGGTGCGTACCGCTGGTCGCGGTGTCGAGCGTCTGGAGCAGGGCAAGCCGATCACCGCCGATGCGTTGGCCGCCGAGCGCAAGGCGTCGGGCAGCTGGCTCACCACCGATCCTGAAGGGGCACAGTCGACGATCCTGGACGCCTACAACGACCTAGTGACCACCAGCAACCGCATGCGCTGAGGGCGATCCACACAGGGCGTGGACCCGTCCACGGCGGCACCGGGCCATGCCCGGCGCGCACCCTGCGGGGTTGGCAGTGCCGGCCGCTGGCCGGCATGTGCCTCAATGGCTGAATGCGTCCGGCAGTTCACCGCCGCACTTGCGGCAGTGCCGCGCATCCGGTTCATGCCCCTCCAGCCCGCAATGCGGGCAGCCGCGGGCATCACGGCGCGCGGCCAGTTCGGCCTCGCGCATGGTGCTGGCCAGTTCGGCGGTGTAGATGCCGGTGGGCACGGCGATGATGCTGTAGCCGATCAGGATCAGCACCGAGGTGACGAAGCGGCCGAGCACGGTCTGCGGCACGATGTCACCGAAGCCGACCGTGGCCATGGTCACCACCGCCCAGTACATGCTGGCCGGGATGTTGGTGAAGCCGTGTTCGGGGCCCTCGATCACGTACATCAGCGCACCGGCGATGATGGTGATGGTGATCACCGTGAACAGGAACACCAGCACCTTGCGCCGGCTGCGCCACAGTGACGTCATCAGGACGCCGCTTTCCTCGATGTAGCGGGTCAGCTTGAGGATGCGGAACACCCGCAGGATGCGCAGCGCGCGCACCACCAGCAGGCTCTGCGCACCCGGGATGAACATCGACAGGTAGGCGGGCAGGATCGACAGCAGGTCGATGATGCCCCAGATGCTCACCGCGTAACGCAGCGGGCGCCTGACCACCGCCAGCCGCAGCATGTACTCGGCGGTGAAGATGATCGTGAAGCCCCATTCCAGGATGTACAGGCCGGTGGACCATTCGGCATGCAGGTGCTGCACGCTGTCGATCATCACCACCAGGATGCTGGCGACGATCGCCACCACCAGGATCAGGTCGAAATTGCGCGAAGGGCGGGTGTCATGGCGGTAGATGATGTCGAACCACCGACGGCGCCAGCCGGTCTCGGTGGCGGGGTTGAGCTGGGGGGCGGAAAACGGTCGCATGGGCGCATTGTGCCGCAGGGGTTCCGGCGCGAGAATGGGCATTCCTGAACCCTGCCGACTGCCATGACCGCCGCGACCGATCCGCTGATTTCCCTTTCACACTACTACCTGCCGGTCTACAAGCCCCGCCAGGTGGTACTGGAGCGCGGTCAGGGCGCCCGTGTGTGGGACAGCCAGGGCCGTGAGTTCATCGATCTGGCCGCCGGCATCGCCGTGTGTGGCCTCGGCCACAACGATCCGGACCTGGTGGCCGCGCTGGTCGAGCAGGCCGGCAAGCTCTGGCACACCAGCAACGTGTTCTACAGCGCGCCGCCGCTGCACCTGGCCGAGGAGCTGGTCAAGGCCAGCCGCTTCGCCGAGCGCGTGTTCCTGTGCAATTCCGGCGCCGAAGCCAACGAGGTGGCGATCAAGATGGTCCGCAAGTGGGCCTCCAGCCAGGGGCGCCCGGCCGACAAGCGGGTGATCATCACCTTCCGCGGCAGCTTCCACGGTCGCACCCTTGGCGCGGTGACCGCTACTGCCCAGCCGAAGTACCAGGAAGGCTACGAGCCGCTGCCCGGTGGTTTCCGCTACATCGATTTCAACGACGAAGTGCAGCTGGAAACCGCGATGGCCGCCGGTGACGTGGCGGCGGTGATGCTGGAGCCGATCCAGGGCGAGGGCGGTGTGATGCCGGCCAAGTCCGGCTTCCTCAAGCGCGTGCGCGAACTGTGCGACCAGCACAACGCACTGCTGGTGCTGGACGAGATCCAGGCCGGCATGGGCCGCACCGGCACGCTGTTCGCGCACTGGCAGGACGAGGTGGTGCCGGACATGGTCACCCTGGCCAAGGCGCTGGGTGGCGGCTTCCCGATCGGCGCGATGCTGGCCGGCCCGAAGGTGGCCGAAACCATGCAGTTCGGTGCGCACGGCACCACCTTCGGTGGCAACCCTCTGGCCGCTGCGGTCGCACGCGTTGCGCTGCGAAAGCTGGCCTCGGCGGAGATCGCCGCCAATGTCAGCCGCCAGTCGAAGGCGCTGCGCGATGGCTTTGCGCGCATCAACGAAGAATTCGGCGTGTTCAGCGACGTGCGTGGCCGCGGCCTGATGCTGGGCGCGGTGCTGGGCAAGGACTTCGCCGGCCAGGCCGGGGCGATCCTCGACCATGCCGCCGAGCAGGGCCTGCTGACCCTGCAGGCCGGCCCGGACGTGCTGCGCTTCGTGCCGTCGTTGAACATCACCGACGAAGAAGTGGCCGAAGGCCTGAAGCGCCTGCGCGCGGCGATTGCTGCGTTCATTGCCGCGCGCTAAAGCCTGCAGAGGCATCTGTAGAGCCGAGCCTACGCTCGGCTCATCGCGATGTCAGGCAACAGGAGCCGAGCATGGGCTCGGCTCTACAGCGCGTCACGCGATCCGATAGCGCTTCAACACCTTGCCCAATCCCCGGCCATCGCGCACGGTTTCCGCGTGCAGGCCGGCAGCGCGCGCGCCACGCACATTGGCGAACAGGTCATCGACGAACAGCGCGCGCGAAGGCGCCACGCCCAGCGCTTCCAGCGTGCGTAGAAACACCGCCGGTGCAGGTTTGCGCAGGCCGAAATCCGCACTGCAGAACACGCGCGCCTGCAGGGCAGGAAACAGTTCCGGCAGCAGGGTGGGCAATGCCTGCTGCATCAGGGCGCCGTTGTTGGTCAGCACCGCGATTGGCAGTTGCAGGGCCTGCAATCGTTGCAACACGGCCGCCTGAGGATGGCTGGCGGCCCGTCGCGCCGCGGTCCATGCAGCCACATCGACAGTCGTGCCCAGAAGCTCTCCCAGCTGCGCCAGATAGGCCGGGCCATCAAGCGTGCCATTGTCATGCGCTGCTTCCAGTCCGCTGTCATACAGCGCGGCCTGTACGGCGTGCGTCGGAACATCCAGCGCCTGCGCCAGATACAGCACGCGCTGCGCGCGCTGGTACTGCACCAGCACGCCATCCACATCCAGCAGCAACAGATCGATCCGCATCGGCCGAGCATGCCATTGCGATGAGTGCGCGGGAAACCCTGGAGCTGCCATGCGACAGACGGTCGCAGCCGGGCGGGCATAGGCCTGCCTAGAATGGCGCTCGAATCCGCAGGAGATGCAACGATGAAGGCTTGGGTGGTGGCAGTGGGACTGGGCGCGCTGATGCTGGCGCCGTCGGCGATGGCGCGGGTGTGTGCGGTGAGCATCGACAGCACCGACCAGATGAGCTTCAGCAGCCGCGAGATCAAGGTCGCCGCCGACTGCACCGCCGTAGACCTGACCCTGCGCCACACCGGCAAGCTGGCCGCTACCGCGATGGGCCACAACTGGGTGCTGACCCGCACTGCCGATTACCAGCCGGTGGCGATGGCGGGCATGCGCATGACGCTGGCTGACAGCTACCTGCCGAAGGCCGACAAGCGCGTGCTGGCGCACACCAAGGTGATCGGCGGTGGTGAGACCACGCGTGTGCGTTTCTCTACCCAGGGCCTGCAGAAGGGCGGTGACTACACCTTCTTCTGCTCGTTCCCCGGCCACTTCGCGATGATGAAGGGCAAATTCGTCTTCGGTTGAAAAAAGGGGACGGAGGGGATCAAGTCGTTTGTGCACAAACGACTTGATCCCCTCCGTCCCCTTTTTTGCGATCAGCCCTTGGCGGCCTTGAACGCCACGCGTGCTGCGGCCAGCGTCGCCTCGATCACGGCATCGTCGTGGGCGCTGGACAGGAAGCCGGCCTCGTACGCCGACGGGGCCAGGAACACGCCCTGCTCCAGCATCGCGTGGAAGAAGCGGTTGAACGCCGGGATGTCACAGGCGGTGGCCTGCGCATAGGTCTCCACCTTCTCGCTGGTGAAGAACAGCCCGAACATCGCACCCACGCAGGTGGTGGTCACGGCCACACCTGCGTCGGCGGCGGCCGCTTCCAGACCCGCACACAGGCGTGCGGTGCGCTCGGCCAGGTCGGCGTGGAAACCCGGCTGCTGGATCAGCTCCAGCATCGCCAGGCCAGCGGCCATTGCCACCGGATTGCCGCTCAGCGTACCGGCCTGGTAGATCGGGCCGGCCGGGGCGATCTGCTGCATCAGCTCGCGACGACCGCCGTAGGCGCCCACCGGCATGCCGCCGCCGATGATCTTGCCGAAGGTGGTCAGGTCCGGGGTGATGCCGTAGTGCGCCTGCGCACCGCCGAGGGCGACGCGGAAGCCCGTCATCACTTCGTCGAAGATCAGCAGCGCGCCATGCTTCGTGCACAGCGCACGCAGGTGTTGCAGGTAGCCCTCGCGCGGCGGGATGCAGTTGGCGTTGCCGACCACCGGTTCGATGATCAGGCCGGCGATGTCGCCACCCTGCTGTTCGAACAGCGCGGTGGCGGCTTCGAAGTCGTTGTAGGGCAGGGTCAGGGTCAGTTCGCTCAGCCCGGCCGGGACGCCCGGCGAGGTCGGCACGCCCAAGGTCAGCATGCCGCTGCCGGCCTTGACCAGGAACGAGTCGCCGTGGCCGTGGTAGCAGCCTTCGAACTTGACGATGCGGTTGCGGCCGGTGGCACCACGCGCCAGGCGGATCGCCGACAGCGTGGCCTCGGTGCCGGAGTTGACCATGCGCACCATCTCGCACGATGGCACCAGGCGGGTGATGGTTTCGGCCATGGTCACTTCGGCCGCGCACGGCGCACCGAAGGACAGGCCGTTGTCGATCGCCTTCTTCACCGCCTGGCGCACGGCCGGGTGGTTGTGGCCGACGATCATCGGGCCCCAGGAACCGACGTAGTCGATGTAGCGGTTGCCGTCGACGTCGTACAGGTAGGCGCCATCGGCGCGTTCGACGAAGAACGGCTCGCCGCCGACCGACTTGAACGCGCGCACCGGCGAATTGACGCCGCCCGGCAGCAGCTGCTGGGCGCGGGAGAACAGGGCGTGGGACTGGTCGTGGTTCATGGGGCTTTCCTGGGCGTTACGCGAACTGGGCGAGGTAGGCGCGCTGGGTCGCGACCGGGTCCTGCGCGGCGTAAATGCCGCTGACCACGGCCACCAGGTCGGCGCCGGCGTCGATGATGGGACCGACATTGTCCGGCGTCAGCCCGCCGATCGCCACCCGCGGCACGCCCAGTGCGGCGCTTTGCCGCAGCAGGTCGGTATGGGCGCGGCTGGTGGTGATCTTGGTGGTGGTCGGGAAGAACGCGCCGAAGGCCACGTAGCTGGCGCCGGCAGCCACGGCCTTCTCGGCATTGGCCAGCTGGTCGTAGCAGGAGGCGCCGATGATGGCGTCGGGGCCGAGCAGGGCGCGCGCGCTGGGGATGTCACCGTCGGTGCCGCCCAGGTGCACGCCGGCCGCGCCCACGGCCTTGGCCAGCGCCGGGTCGTCGTTGATGATCAGCGGCACGCCGCGCTCCGCGCACAACGCCTGCAGGGCGGTGGCCTGTTCCTGCCGCAGCGCGTCGTTGGCGGTCTTGTTGCGGTACTGCAGCCAGGTGGCGCCAGCGGCCAGCAGCGGCGCGGTACGGGCCAGCAGGTGCGCGGTATCGGGCTCGTCCGGGGTGATCAGGTAGACGCCGCGGGGCGCCGGGGAAGCAGAAGTCATCGATGGCTACCGGTGCGTGGGCCGCGATGGGACAATGGCGGCCCGTGAATCCAGCCCTGATTATCCGATGAGCGATGCCACCCCCACCACCTTGCGCACCTGGATGTGCGTGGTCTGCGGCTTCCTTTACAGCGAAGCGGAAGGCTTGCCGGGGGAGGGCATCGCGCCGGGCACGCGCTGGGAGGACATTCCCGAGACCTGGACCTGCCCCGATTGCGGGGTGACCAAGGCCGATTTCGAGATGGTCGAAGTCGATTGACTGGAGGGCCACCCGGCCCATCCGGTGGGTGTGGACCGTTGGTCCACACACCGACGCCCTCAATGCAGCCGCGGCATCGGCCCGCCGAGGTCGATCAGCTTCTCGCGCAGCCACTGCGCATCGCTGGCCTCGGGATTGCGCTTCAGGTACTGCCCCAGGTCATGGCGGGCACCGGCCAGATATTCCAGCTGCAGATAGGCCAGGCCGCGGTCACGCAGCGCATCGTCCTGCTCCGGGGCGAGCTTCAGCAGGCGGTCGGCACTGCGCGCGGCGCGATCCCATTCGCCGGCCTCGGCATACACGCCGTGCAGGTTGCGCAGCATGCGCATCAGGATCGCGCGCGCCGGCGCCGGGTCGAGAATCTGCGCCAGCACCTGGTCGTCGGGCATCTGCCCGCCCAGGTGTGACTTGGCGCGTTCGCGCAGTTCGTCCACGTCCAGCGGGCGACCACCATTGAACGGGTCCATCACCAGCACGCCGTCGTCCACCGGCAGGCGCACCAGGAAGTGGCCGGGGAAGGACACGCCGTCGAGCGGGATCCCCAGCCGTCGCGACACTTCCATCTGCACCAGCGCCAGCGAGATCGGGTTGCCCAGGCGCCGCTCGAACACCTGGTTGAGATAGCTGTTGCGCGGATCGTAGTACTTGTCGTGGTCGCCGCTGTAGCCCAGCTCGTCGAACAGGTGGCGGTTGATCGCCGCCATCTTCAATGGACTGTTGTCGATGCTCTCCACTTCCGAGCGGAGGTGGTCGACGTGGCTCTGGATCAACGCGTCGTAGGTCGACGGCTGCAGATCGGGGTATTCATCGCGCGCGATCAGCAGCGCGGTCGGCAACAGTGGCAGCGCCTCGTCTTCGAGGTCGGCCAGTGCATCCCAGTCGGGGAGTGTGATCCGGTCCTGCATGGCCACAGACTGGCGTCATTCGCAGGCGGTTTCAAGCGGTGTCGCGTGAAAAATCCGGGGTCAGATCCCTTTCGCGAGCGAATGGGATCTGACCCCTGCAGGGGTGCCGGCCAGCGGCCGGCACTACAGCGCGTGCCGGGCGCAGCCCGGCCGCACCTTACTTTTCGATGCCCGGGCCGAATTTCAGCTCCGTACCGTCCTTCAACTGCAGCTTCTCGGCCTGGCCGGCGTTGAGCTCCAGCACGTAACGTGCCGGGCCACCGCTGGGGTAGGGCGGGCACATGTCGCCGGCCGAGCACGGCGGCACATCACGCTGCTGGCTGACCAGCCTGCGCTGGCTGTCGAAGTACAGGATGTCCAGCGCGATCCTGGTGTTCTTCATCCAGTACGCCTGCATTTCCTCGCGGTCGTGGATGAACAGCATGCCGTGGTCGGCCGCCATCTGGTCGCGGAACATCAACCCGCGCGCGCGGGTTTCATCGTTGGTGGCCAGCTCGACCTGGTAGCGGGCGCCATCCAGTTCGACCCAGTGGCGGGCCGCGTCGGTGGCGCAGCCAGCCAGGGCCAGCAGCGGGAGCATCAGCAGCGAACGCAACAGCGACATCGTCAGGATCCTTCGAAAGGGTCAGAGCACGACCGGCGGCTCGCCGCCGACGATCACCACATCGGCGCGGCGGCGCGCGAACAGGCCCACGCAGACCACGCCCGGCAGTTGGTTGAGCTCGCGCTCCAGCTTTTCCGGATCGGTGATCTGCAGGTTGTGGATGTCCAGGATCTGGTTGCCATTGTCGGTCACCACGCCTTCGCGCCAGGTCGGCTGGCCGCCGGTCATGTCGCGGATCTGGCGGGCGACCAGGCTGCGCGCCATCGGGATCACTTCCACCGGCAGCGGGAATTTGCCGAGCACCGGCACCTGCTTGCTCGGGTCGACGATGCAGATGAAGCGCTCGCTGGCCTCGGCGATGATCTTCTCGCGGGTCAGTGCGGCGCCGCCGCCCTTGATCAGGCACTTGTTCGGATCGCACTCATCGGCGCCGTCCACGTACAGCGACAGGTTGCCGCTGTGGTTCAGCTCGATCACTTCGATGCCGTGCTGCTTCAGGCGCGCGGTGCTCTGCTCGGAGCTGGACACGGCGCCCTTGATGCGGTGCTGGATGCGGGCCAGGGCATCGATGAAATAGGCCACGGTGGAACCGGTGCCGACACCGACGATCATGCCGTCTTCAACGTACTCGATGGCTTTCTCGGCGGCCAGGCGCTTGGCTTCGGACATGGGAGAACTCTCAGGCAGGGAATCAGGATTTCTTTTCCAGCGACAGCAGCAGCTTCCACTGCGCAGCAGTCACCGGGAACACCGACAGGCGGTTGCCCTTGGCAACCAGCGGGAAGCCTTCACCGAGCTCTTCGGCGTGCAGCTTGATCTCGTCCAGCGCGATCACCTGCTTGAGCTTGCGGTCGAAGGCCACGTCCACCAGCATCCAGCGCGGGTTCTCGCGCGTGCTCTTGGGGTCGTGGTAGTCGGATTTTGGATCGAACTGGGTGTCGTCCGGATAGGCCGTGCTGGCCACCGTGGCCAGGCCGACGATGCCCGGCACCTTGGTATTGGAGTGGTAGAACAGGATGCCGTCGCCCACCTGCATGCCATCGCGCATGAAGTTGCGCGCCTGGTAATTGCGCACCCCGTTCCAGGGTTCGACCTTGACCTTGGCCAGGTCATCGATGGAGAAGGCGTCCGGTTCGGACTTCATCAGCCAGTAGCGCTTGCGGGCGGTCATGCGTTCACGGGGGCAGCGGAGGGGAACAGGGTGCCGTCTTCGGTGCAGATCGCATCCACGGGCACGTCCCACGACGCCACCGGCAAGGACTCGACCTGCTGCACCGCGAACGCAGCACCGACCAGCCAGGGCGGCGCCGGCCGGTCGTGGCGGAAGGCGAAGCTGCGATCATACCAGCCGCCCCCCATGCCCAGCCGCCGGCACTGCGTGTCGAAACCCACCAGCGGGGCCACCACCAGCGCCATCTGTGCTGGTTCCAGGGTGTCTTCCAGCGCCACGTCCGGCTCGGGAATGCCGTAACGGTTGCTGGTCAGCGGCTGCCCCGGCCGCCACGGCGCGAAGCGCAGCACGTCGCCGGCCAGCACCGGCAGGCAGTAGGTGAGGCCTTCGGGCAACTGCAACTGCCAGCGGTGCAGGGCGATCTCGCCATCCAGCGCCCAGTAGCCGGCCACGGCGCCTTCGCGCGGGGCGAACGGCAGGGCGAGCAGGGCATCGGCCAGCGATTCGGCGGCGGCGATGCGCGCAGCTGCGGAGAGTTCACGGCGGCGTTGCCGCAGGTCGTGGCGCAGGGCCTGGCGCGGGTCGGTCATGGCAGCGTGCGGCGGGGGAACAGCCGTCATTGTGCCGGAAAGAACAAGGGCGACGCCCGAAGACGCCGCCCTTGCTGGAATATTGCATTCTCCGCAATGTCGATGCATGCGAAACGACCTTGAACCCGGGGGCTCAAGTGGGAACGCTGGAGAACCATCGGGCTTCCCGCTACAAGGCGGACCTGCACTCCCGGCGCTGTCGCGCTCCCGGTGTCGTTCTTAAGGGACAAGGCGAATGTTTGCACATGCCGTCGAGTACCGCAGAGAACGCGTGGCCATTATAGCCAGCGCGCCGGATCTGGATAGGCCGTTCGTCGGCAACAGTACGTGCCAATTCAGATATGAGAAGACGCGTTGTGCACGGTCTTCAGGTGCCGCCGTCGATGGCGCGGTCCAGCCGCCGGTTCAGGTCCGCCAGCGTCTGCTGCAGGGCCACGGCCTGGCGGGCGTTCTCGTCGCGCAGCAGCTGCAGTTCGTGGGCCAGGTTCAGCGCGGCCAGCACGGCGACACGGTCCACGGCGGCCATGCGGTTGCTGCCGCGGATCTCGCGCATGCGCGCATCGAGCAGGCGCGCAGCCGCCATCAGGCTGTCGCGTTCGTCGGCGCCGACGCCCACGGTGTATTCACGATCGAGGATGCGGACGCTGACCGGTTCGGCGCTCATGTGTGCTGCTCCAGGGATTTGAGCCGGCTGATCATCGCTTCCACCCGCGAGCGCGCCTGCTCGTTCTTGGCCAGCAGCGTCGAGCGCTCGGCCACCAGCTGTTCCTGCTGGTGGCGCAGGCTGCGGTTCTCCTCGGCCAGGCGCTGGTTGCGTTCAAGCAACGCTTCCACGCGGGCGGCGAAGTCCTGCAGCTGGGCAAGGGGGTCGGCGGGTTCCATGCAGGCACGATAGGCAAGCCGGGCAAGGGCGGTCAAGCGCTGTCGCAGCAAGGCCGGAGGGCTACCGGGAGGATGCCGCCGGGTTGCTACACTACGGGGTCTCACGGGCGCGCGCGTGCGCGCTCCGGGTTTCCTTTCCGAACGAGCCGCACGATGACCGAACTTCCCTCCGTCGACGACGTTACCCGCGCCAGCCAGGAGCTGGGCCTGGGCGCCACCGCTGCCGAGCTGCATGGTGCGCTGTGTGGCTGGCTGGCCGCCGGCGGTGCCCCCGGCAACGACTGGCCGGCGCGCGTGCTGGCCGACGACAACCTGCCGCCGGTGGCCGCCGACAGCGTGCTGGGGCAGCTGCTGCAGGCCACCATCAAGCAGCTGGAAGACCGTGACTTCGCCTTCGAGCTGTTGCTGGCTGACACCGACGAGGTGTCAGCACAGGCCGATGCCATGTTCAGCTGGACCCGTTCCTTCCTGGGTGGTTTCGGCCTGGGCAGCGGCGGCCGTCGCCCGGCCCTGTCCGAAGAGGGTGAAGAAGCGCTGACCGACATGGCCAGCCTGGCACGCGCCTCCAGCGAGGATTTCGAGGCCGGCGGCGATGATGACGACGAAGCGCTGTCGGAGATCGAGGAATTCATCCGCGTGGCGGTGCTGCTGCTGCACGGCGACGTGGTGCTGGCCTCGCGCCACCGCCAGCGCCTGAACTGATGGACATCAAGCAGCGCACCGGCATTGCGGCCGGCGAATACAAGCGTCGTCGCCGCCAGCTGATGGACATGGCCGGCGAGGACGCGATCCTGGTGCTGCCAGCCGCAGCCGAAAAGGTGCGCAGCCTCGATACCCATTACCCGTTCCGGCAGGACTCGGATTTCCAGTACCTGAGCGGCTTCCCGGAGCCGGAAGCGGTGCTGGTGCTGATTCCGGGCCGACGCCACGGCGAGGCCATCCTGTTCTGCCGCGAGCGCGATGCCGAGCGCGAAGCCTGGGATGGCAGCCGCGCCGGCCAGGAAGGCGCGGTGGCCCAGTACGGCATGGACGATGCCTACCCGATCGACGATCTGGACGACATCCTGCCGGGCCTGCTGGAAGGGCGCTCGCGCGTGTATTACCACTTCGGCCGCGACGCCGACTTCGACCTGAAGCTGATCGGCTGGGTCAACCGCGTGCGTTCGCAGGTACGCCACGGTGCGCAGCCGCCACATGAGTTCCTGGAGCTGGGCCACCTGCTGCACGAGCAGCGTCTGTTCAAGTCCGGCGCCGAAGTGGCACTGATGCACCACGCTGCACAGATCAGCGTGCGTGCGCATCTGGCGGCGATGAAGGCCGCCAGGGCCGGCATCCACGAGTACGAACTGCAGGCCGAGCTGGAACGCGTGTTCCGCGCCAACGATGCGGTGCCCGCGTACTGCAGCATCGTCGGCGCCGGCCGCAATGCTTGCATCCTGCATTACCGCGACAACAACGCGCGGTCGCGCGATGGCGAGTTGGTGCTGATCGATGCCGGTGCCGAGTACCGCGGCTACGCCAGCGACATCACCCGCACCTTCCCGGTGAACGGCCGCTTCAGTGCCGAGCAGCGCGCGCTGCACGACCTGGTCGGCGAGGCGCAGGCGGCGGCGCTGGCCCAGGCCAGGCCAGGCGTGCCCTACGAGGCCGGCCATCTGGCCGCAGTGCAGACCTTGACCGAGGGCCTGCTGCGGCTGGGCCTGCTGAAGGGCACGCTGGAAAAGAACCTGTCCGAGGGCCTGTACCAGCGCTTCTACCGGCACAAGACCGGGCACTGGATCGGCATGGACGTGCACGACGTGGGCGACTACCGCTTGGCCGGTGACTCGCGTCTGCTGGAGCCGGGCATGGCGTTCACCATCGAGCCTGGGTTGTACATCGGCGTGGATGACACGACGGTGGAGCCGCGCTGGCGCGGTATCGGTATCCGCACCGAGGATGACGTGCTGATCACCGACGATGGCCATCGCGTGCTGACCGAAGGCCTGGCGCGCAGCGCCGACGAGATCGAAGCGGTGATGGCGGGGTAGGGGTGTCCTGCAGGGCTTGCCGCCCTGCACCCGCGGTAGTGCCGGCCGCTGGCCGGCAACCTCAACAGCAACAGCAGGCATTCCGTGGGATGGCGGGGTACTGTGGGTTTGCGGGGCCGCCGCAAGTACGTCCTTGTAGGCTTGGTCGCCGCATCCATGCGGCTCACACCCCGCAAACCCACAGCACCCCGCCTTCGACAGGTTCACGGGGCTGTTGGTGGG
The DNA here is from genome assembly GCF_054083135.1 of Stenotrophomonas maltophilia group sp. LNF247. Classification (NCBI taxonomy): domain Bacteria; kingdom Pseudomonadati; phylum Pseudomonadota; class Gammaproteobacteria; order Lysobacterales; family Lysobacteraceae; genus Stenotrophomonas; species Stenotrophomonas maltophilia group sp. LNF247. The sequence goes on along the minus strand of NZ_JBSRQL010000002.1, from coordinate 146,661 downwards.
TGCCGACCGTTGGTCGGCACATCTGTCAGACATCGAATGAATCATCCACGCATGGCGTGGATCTACTGGCAATTGCGGCTGTTGGGTAGGTGTCGACCGTGGTCGACACAGAGCGAGCGCAGCGAGCGACCCGCTTCTGCTTTTCTTTTTCTTTTCCGTGGTTGGACGCGCGCAGGAAACTGTCAAAGGCCGGGCGGCGTGGGTTTGCAGGACCGTTGGCGCCATGGATGGCGCCATCGAGCCCCCATGGATGGGTTTACGGCGTGTCCTGCAAACCCACCCCGCCCGGCAAAGCGCGGCTTTTGCTCCAAGCGACCAACCACGAGGGGCTCAGCCGTTGGCCGCCGCAAACGCCGGCCGCGTCAGGTTGTCCGCCTCGCCCTCAGTGCACAGCACTTCGTCTTCGATGCGGATGCCGCCATACGGACGGAAGAAGTCCACACGGTCCCAGTTGATCGCATCACCATGGCCGGCGTCCTTCACTTCGTTCAACAGCATGTCGATGAAGTACAGGCCCGGTTCGATGGTCACCACCATGCCCGGTTCCAGCACGCGGGTCAGGCGCAGGTACGGGTGGCCGGCCGGGCGTTCGATGCGGCCGCCTTCGTCGCTGGCCGCGAAGCCGGCCACGTCGTGCACCTGCAGGCCGATCAGGTGGCCGATGCCGTGCGGGAAGAACGCGGCGCTGACGCCGGTCTCCAGCGCGGTCTGCGGCGAGACCTTGATCACGCCGAAGTCCTTCAGCACGCCCATCAGCGAAAGATGCGCGTCCACGTGCAGCTGCTTGTAGTCGAAGCCCGGGCGCACCGCCGCGCACATCTGCTGCTGGGCGGCGTCGACGGCGGCGATCATCGCGGCGAATTCGTCGTGGCCCTGGGCGGCGTAGGTGCGGGTGATGTCACTGGCGTAGCCGTGCGCGCTGGCACCGGCATCGATCAGGAAGCTGCGCAGCGGTTGCGGTGCCTTGCGACCCAGCTCGGTGTAGTGCAGCACGGCGGCGTGTTCGTTCAACGCCACGATGTTGCCGTACGGCAGCTCGTTGGCATCCTGGCCCACGGCCTGGCAGTACGCCATGTGGATGCTGAATTCGTCGGCGCCATTGCGGAACGCGGCCTCGGCGGCGCGGTGGCCGCGCACGCCCAGCACCTGCGCCTGGCGCATCAGCGCGATCTCATACGGCGTCTTGCTGCCGCGGTGCCATTCCAGATAGTTCACCACCGGCGCCGGGTTGTTCGGCACGTAGTTGCCCAGCGCGCTCTGCGGCTCGCCGAGGATCGCGCAGCGCGACGGGTCGGCCGGCAGCAGGGCCAGTGCCTCTTCGGGCTTGCGGATGATGTGGATGTCGAAGTGCTCCACCCACCAGCCGCTGGGGGCATCCGGCACCACGTGCCAGTAGTCGAAGGGCTGGTGGAAGATCACCGCCGGGCGCTTGCCGGGGGTGAACACGATCCAGCTGTTGGGCACGCGGGTCAGCGGCAACCAGGCCTTGAACTGCGGATTGACCGCGTAGGGGTAGTCGCGATCGTCGAACACCTGGTAGTGCAGGGTGCCGCTGGGCACCACCAGATGGTCGAAGCCGCCGCGGGCCAGCGCCTGTTCGGCACGTCGGCACAGCACGGCCAGGTGGTCGGAATACAGGGCGCCGGGGTCTTGCTGGATCATTGCGGTGGCTCGACACGGAAAACGGTCCTAGATTCTGCCGCATACCGCGAAAAACCGCTGTGCCGGAACCGGCACTCAGGCCGTCGAAACCGGTCCCTCGTCGCCGTCCTCGCCCACCCACTGCCGCAGCAGCTGCCGATGCTCGCGTGACAGGGTGAGGAAGCGGAAGCCGGTCCAGCTCTGCCCTGGTACGTGCGCGGGCTCGCTCCATAGCAGATGCACGCCCACGTCGATGGCCTGCTGGCGGCCATCACCCAGTGGCAACGGGAAGCGCAGCTGGTACAGCGCATCCTCGCGCAGCGGCACGCTGGCCAGCATCAGCATGCCGGTTTCGGAGACATTGCCGAGGCGCCCGACCACGCACTCGCGCATCTGGTCGGTGACCGGCACCAGGTCCGAGACCTGGCGGCGCGGCGCGCGGCGGGTGTCCTGCGGCGGTACGGCCTTCATGCGGGGGTCTCCTGTGCGCGGCCCGTGGCCAGTGCGCGCAGCGTGCCGAGGCTGGCTTCCCAGGCACGGTCGACCAGCCGGCCCTTGTCTTCGGTGACCAGCTGCGCGCGGCCGGCACTGATCTGCCGGGCCAGCGTATCAAGGTCGGTATCGGCGATCTTCTGCCCGCGCGGATTGACGAACAGGGCGTGGCCGGTCAGCAGGCTGTACCAGGACAGGCGCTGGCGTCGCAGCGTGCCATCACCGGTATCGATGTCGAACCAGCTGCCGAACGGGAGCGTGGACAGTTGCTGGTAGGCGGCTTCTTCGGCACTGCTGCGGGGCGTTGCAGGCGAGGTGCCGGTGGGTGTACCAGCGTGCTCGCCCAGGCGCGCACGTGCCTTCAGGCGTGCGCTGAGCTCGGTACGCGAGGTGCTTTCATCCTCGCCACCGGGCGTGGCCAGCCTGCGCGCGACGGCGGCGGCTTCCTCGGCGTGGTAGCCGACCTGCAGCAGGGCCGCCTCCACGTCCGCTGCCAGCGCGGTATCGGTGCCGCCGGGGGCATTGATGGCCTGGGCGGTAATGGCAGCGATGCGCTCGGTCTGTTGCAGCCGTTCCTGCCACTGCGGTGAATCGTCGCCATGGCGCAGGCGGGTGAGGGTCAGTGCATCGGCCCAGGCCTGGCGCAGCAGGGTCTGCACGAAGCGCGGCGGCGACTGCGCGTCGCAGCACTGGTCGATCTGCGCGGTGGCCTGGCGGCGGGCAAGTTCCAGCCGCTCCTTGCCGCGGGCGGCTTCCACATGGCGGCGCTCGGCCAGTTCGGCACGATGGGCCGCCGCACGCTGGTGCTGCTGCACGTCTTCACTGGCGGCGGCAAAGGCCTCCGGCGCCCGCGCATCCTGGCCCAGCAGGCCCTGCACGCTCTGCGCCATGCGCTGCAGCAACTGCGGGTCGACATCATCGTCGACCAGCCAGTGGGCGCCGACTTCGGCAATCTGGTTGAGCAGTTCACGCGCGGGGTGCTCGTCGCGCACGAAGAAGCCGGGGTCGGCCATTGCCGCACGTGCCAGCGGTACCTGCAGGCGCGCCAGCAGGGCGGCCGGCACCGGGTCCGGACGCTGCTGCTGCTGCACCTGCTGCATCAGCATGTGCAGCAGATCGAGGCTGTCGCGGTCGTGGCTGCCCAGCTGGGCCTGCGTGCCATGCTCGCTGCGCAGTTGCGCCACCACGGCCGCCTGCAGGTCCGCTACGCCGGTGGCGGCGCTGGACTGCGCCTGCAGGCGTGCGAGAACCGCATCCACGGCCGCGCTCGGCACTGCATCGCGATCCGCAGGTGCTGCGCTGGCATGGCGTGCCTGCTGCAGCAGCGCATGCAGCGCGCTGCCCGTGGAGGTGGTCAGGCCCGGCGAGGCCGCGCCGGCTGTGCTGTCATCCTGGAAAGCGTCCTGCACCAGGCTCGACCAGGAGCCGGCCGGTGCCGATCCGTTCCAGCCGGTCAGTGGCGCGGCGGCACGCTTTGCCGGCTGCGTGGCGCGACCACCGCCCACCGACTGGGTGATGATCCGCCGGGTGCTCGATGAACGCGCCAGATAGGGGGTGTAGACCAGGCCGGGCAGCACGCCGTGCTGGGCCAACAGGGCATTGGCACGGTCGAGGATGTCGCCCAGGCGTTCCAGCACCTGGCGTTCGAAGCTGCGGTACAGCGCCAGCTGAACGTCGACAGTGAGCGAATCCTGTTCGGCAATCCGGCGCAGCATGGCGCACAGTGCCTGCGGTGCCAGCGGCAGGGTGTCGGCCTCGAAGGCCGGTGCTGCCGCCAGTACGCCCAGGCGTTGGCCCAGCAAGTTGAGCGTGTTGGTCGAACGCAGCGTCTCCCGCCGCACCATCTCGGTCAGCAGCAGGTCGCGGTCCACTTCATGTTCATCGACCAGCGACAGCCCGAGCATGCCGGGCAGCGGCGGTGGCGTGGAACCGGGGCTGAAGTGGGCCGTGGGTTCGCGCAGCCGTATCAGCGCATCGGCCACGGCATCAAGCATGCGGTCAGCGAAATGACCGGAAAAGGCGTGCAACTGACCACGCTGGGCCATCAGCTCGGCCTGCTGCTGCGGATTGCGTGCGCGATCGGCATCGTGCAGCAGGGTCTGCTCCAACGCTTCGACGGTCAGGATCAGCGGCGCGGCCAGCGTCTGTCGGCAGAGGCCGATCAACGCACCCAACAACTCGCGCACCCGCGGTGGCAGGTTGCTGGCGGCGAGCCGGGCTTTGTCGGCGGAGGTGAGGGAAAAGACAGCTGACATCGGCAAGCGGTATCCGGATTCCCGCGGATCGATCTTGTGAATCTACCGTGTCGGCCGCAGTCGGCGCTACTTTAGGCTGAACGGGAATCGCATCCGCCCGGTATGGCCCTGATGTGCGGTACTGCCGGCCGCTGGCCGGCAGCGCTGTCTTTACCGGAGTGCCAGTGGCCGGCACTACCCTCTGCCAAGCGAAGATCACTCCTCCAGGAACAGGCTCACCACATCGTTGGTGAATCGGCGGCCCAGCTCGGTCGGCTGCACATGGCCATCGGTCATGTCCAGCCAGCCGCGCTGCACGGCCTCGGCCAGGGGAGCGTCCAGCACGCTGCGCGGCAGCCCCGTGCGCGACTCGAAATCGCGCAGGCCAAAACCTTCGTGCAGGCGCAGCAGGTTGAGCATGTATTCGAACGGCAGGCGCTCCGGCGCGATCACGTCGTCGCCGCCGAACGAGGCGGGCGTGCCGGCGCTGTCCAGGTAGGCCTGCGGGTGCTTCAGCTTCCAACGCCGCAGCACATGCTGCTCGGCGCCGGAACTGATCTTGCCGTGCGCGCCGGCACCGATGCCCAGGTAGTCGCCGAAGCGCCAGTAGTTCAGGTTGTGCGCGCTCTGCCGGCCGGGGCGCGCATAGGCGCTGACCTCGTACTGGCCGAAACCGGCCTGTGCCAGCAATGCCTGGCAGTGTTCCTGCATGTCCCAGGCGTTGTCTTCGTCGGGAATGCCCTGCGGCGGCCGCGCGAAGAACACCGTGTTCGGTTCCAGGGTCAGCTGGTAGTGGGAGATGTGTGCCGGCTGCAGCGCGAACGCGCGTTCCAGGTCGGCCTCGGCACCGGCCAGGGTCTGTTCCGGCAGCGCATACATCAGGTCGATGTTGAAGTTGTCGTAGCCCGCGTCCTGCGCCATCTTTACCGCGCGCTCGGCTTCGCCACTGTCGTGGATGCGGCCCAGGCGCTTGAGCATCGCATCGTCGAAACTCTGGATGCCGAAGCTGAGGCGGTTGACGCCGGCCGCGCGGTAGCGGTCGAAGCGGCCATGCTCGGCGGTGCCCGGGTTGGTTTCCAGGGTGATTTCGGCGTTGGGGGCAAAGCGCAGGCGCGCGCTGGCCTGCTGCAGGAAGCGGTCGATCGCCTCCGGCGGGAACAGGCTGGGCGTGCCGCCACCGAAGAACACGCTGTGCACCACCCGGCCCCAGACCAGCGGCAGGTCCTGGTCGAGGTCGCGCAGCAGCGCATCGATATAAGCGTCGAACGGCAGCTCGCCCTTGGCCTGGTGCGAATTGAAATCGCAGTACGGGCATTTGCGCACGCACCACGGCAGGTGCACGTACAACGACAGCGGTGGCGGCACCAGCCGCGGCGGGTTGTCGTGGTCGGCGGAGCAGGCTTCGCCGGGCAGGTGGTTGCAGTGGTCGTGGGCGTGCGGCATGGGCTTCTTCGGTAGTGCCGGCCGCTGGCCGGCTTCCCAGGGTCGATCGGGTGGCGTCAGTACAGCGTCGCCAGTTGCTGCTTGAGCTGCTGCAGGGCAATGGCGCGGTGGCTGATGGCGTTCTTCAGTGCCGGCTCCATTTCCGCGGCGGTCAGGCCGTGGGTTGTGTCCAGGAATACCGGGTTGTAGCCGAAACCATTGGTGCCGCGCAGTTCGCGGATGATCTGGCCTTGCCAGCGGCCTTCGCAGATCAGCGGCTGCGGGTCGGTGGCGTGGCGCAGCAGCACGATCACCGCATAGAAGCGGGCGCTGCGCTGACCATCGGGAATGTCGGCCATCGCGTCCAGCAGCTTGGCATTGTTGGCCGCAGCATTGGTCGGGTGGCCGGCATAGCGTGCGCTGTACAGGCCCGGCGCACCGCCGAGGGCATCGACGATCAGGCCCGAATCATCGGCCAGCGCCGGCAGGCCGGTCGCTTCGCAGGCCGCGCGTGCCTTCAGCAGCGCGTTCTCGACGAAGGTCAGGCCGGTCTCTTCCACATCGCCCAGGCCCAGTTCGGCGGCCGAGGTGATCTGCAGCGGCAGATCGGCAAGGATCTCCTGCATCTCCACCAGCTTGCCGGCGTTGTGGCTGGCCAGTACCAGTTTCTTCATTGACGGGGCTCCAGCAGGTCCCAGGTGTTGCCATACAGATCGCGGAATACCGCAACCGTTGCATAGGGTTCTTCGCGCGGCGCTTCCAGGAACTCGACGCCGGCGGCGACCATCGCCGCGTGGTCGCGGCGGAAGTCGTCGGTGTTGAGGAAGAAGCCGACGCGGCCGCCGGTCTGGTTGCCGATGCGGCTGCGCTGTTCCTCGTCGCTGGCGCGGGCCAGCAGCAGGGCGGCGGCGCTGCCGTCTGTCGGGCCGACCACCACCCAGCGCTTGTGGCCCTGGTCGATGTCCTCCAACAGTGCGAAGCCGAGCTTGCCGGTGTACCAGGCAATGGCTTCGTCATAGTCGGCCACCACCAGGGTGGTCAGGGCGATGCGGCGGTTCATGCCGACAGCGCCGCCTGCTGCGCGGCCAGCAGCTCGGCCACGCCCTTCTCGGCCAAGCCCAGCAGCGCGTCCAGTTCATCGCGACGGAAGGCGTGGCCTTCGGCGGTGCCCTGCAGCTCGATGAAGCCGCCACCGTCGTTCATCACCACGTTCATGTCGGTGTCGCAGTCGCTGTCTTCGGCGTAGTCCAGGTCCAGCACCGGGGTGCCGCGGTACACGCCTACCGACACGGCAGCCACTGCGCCCAGGACCGGGTTGCGCTTGATGTCGCCACGCTTCATCAGCACGTTCACCGCATCGACCAGCGCCACATAGGCGCCGGTGATGGCGGCGGTGCGGGTGCCACCGTCGGCCTGCAGCACGTCGCAGTCGAGGGTGATGGTGCGTTCGCCCAGCGCATTGCGGTCCACGCAGGCACGCAGGCTGCGGCCGATCAGGCGCTGGATCTCCAGCGTGCGGCCGCCCTGCTTGCCACGGGCCGCTTCGCGGTCGCTGCGGGTATGGGTGGCGCGCGGCAGCATGCCGTACTCGGCGGTGACCCAGCCTTCGCCCTTGCCGCGCAGGAAGCCCGGCACGCGGTTCTCGACGCTGGCGGTGCACAGCACGCGGGTTTCGCCGAAGCACACCAGCACCGAACCTTCGGCGTGGCGGGTGAAGCCGCGTTGGATGACGACCGGGCGGAGCTGGTCGGGCTGGCGGCCGCTGGGGCGGGAATCGGACATGGTGCGGGTTCCGTAATGGCAAGGGAGTACGCCGCCACGCCCGCGGCCTTCACGGGGCGGGCAAGGGGGCTCTGGTGAGGGCGCTAGGGTACCATTCCCCCTTTGCACGCACCGGACACAATCCATGATTCGAAGCATGACCGCCTATGCCGGCGGCGAGCGGGTCACCCCGTGGGGCACGTTGGGCTGCGAGCTGCGCTCGGTCAACCACCGTTTCCTGGAGGTCGGCACCCGCCTGCCCGAGGAACTGCGGGCGCTCGAACCGCAGCTGCGCGAGCGCATCGCCGCGCGCCTGAGCCGTGGCAAGCTGGATCTGGTGATGCGCCTGCGCGCGCCGGAAGCGGCGGCCAACCTGCAGGTGGACGAGGCCCTGCTGGGCCAGCTGGGCCGCCTGGCGCACCGCCTGACCTCCGATTTCCCCAACCTGCAGGTCAGCTTCACCGACCTGCTGCAGCTGCCGGGCGTGACCCGTGGCGAGGCCACCGATGCCGCCGCTCTCCAGGCCGAGGCACTGGCGCTGCTGGACCAGGTGCTGGATGGCTTCGTCGAGGCCCGTGAGCGCGAAGGCGGCAAGTTGTCTGCGGCCATCAGCGAGCGTGTGGACGGCATCGAACGCATCGCCACCGAAGTGCGCACGCTGATTCCGGCCATTCGCGACGGCCAGCGCGCCAAGCTGGCCGCACGCCTGGCCGACCTGCCGCACCCGGTCGACCCCGGCCGCGCCGAGCAGGAACTGGTGCTGTGGCTGCAGAAGCTGGACGTGGATGAAGAGCTGGACCGCCTCGGCAGCCATATCGTCGAGATCCGCCGCGTGCTCAAGCAGCGCGAGCCGGTCGGCCGCCGCCTGGACTTCCTGCTGCAGGAGTTCAACCGCGAAGCCAACACGCTGGGCTCGAAGTCGGTGGACAGCCGCACGTCCAATGCCGCGGTGGAGCTGAAGGTGCTGATCGACCAGATCCGCGAGCAGGTGCAGAACATCGAATGATGTTGCATCCAGCGATACAGCAGGGGCGCCTTCGGGCGCCCTTGTCGTTCCAGCGCATCAGCGCACGCTGACGCCCGGCGCGCCTTCGGCCAGCCGCCCCACCACGGCCGCCTGACCGAACCCGGCGTCGTGGAAACAGGCCAGCACCGCGTCCACCGCTTCCGGGGCACAGGACACCAGCAGGCCGCCGCTGGTCTGCGGGTCGGTCAGCAGCGGCTGCCAGTGTGCCGGCAACCCATCGGCGAAGCGCACCTCGGCGCCATACGAGGCCCAGTTGCGGTGGGAAGCGCCGGTCACGCAGCCACGCTGCAGCAGCTCCAGCGCCTGCGGCAGCAGCGGCACCTGTGTACTGTCCACCTCGGCAGCGACACCACTGGCGCGGCACACTTCCAGCAGGTGGCCGAGCAGGCCGAAGCCGGTGACGTCGGTCATCGCATGCACGCCGTCCAGCGCAGCCAGCGGCACGCCCACGGTGTTCAGGCGGGTGGTCGACGCGATCATCTGCCGGTAGCCGTCGGCGTCCAGCACTTCCTTCTTCAGTGCTGACGAGTACACGCCTACGCCCAGCGGCTTGCCCAGCACCAGCACATCGCCGGCACGGGCATCGGCATTGCGCTTGAGTCGCTGCGGGTCGAGCACGCCGATCGCGGCAAGGCCATAGATCGGTTCCACCGAATCGATGCTGTGACCACCGGCCACCACGATGCCGGCGTCGGCGCAGGCGCGTTCTCCGCCCTGCAGGATGCTGCGGATGGTGTCCTGCGGCAGCGTGTTGATCGGCATGCCGACGATGGCCAGTGCGAACAATGGCCGGGCGCCCATCGCGTACAGGTCCGACAACGCGTTGGTGGCGGCGATGCGGCCGAAATCGAACGGATCGTCGACGATCGGCATGAAGAAATCGGTGGTGGCGACAATCGCCTGGCGATCATCGAGGCGGTACACCGCGGCGTCGTCGCTGGTCTCGCGGCCAACCAGCAGTTCGGCCGGTGCCGGAAGTGCTGGAACGCCGCGCAGCAGTTCGCTCAGCACGCCCGGCGCGATCTTGCAGCCGCAGCCACCGCCATGCGCGAGAGACGTCAGTCGTTGCGGGGCATCGGCCGTTGACGGGGCGGGGGACTGCACGTGCGTGGCCATGCCGACATCTCCAGCGGAAACACGAATGGCGGAAGACAGCAGGAGTCGAACCTACCAGGGAACGATCGACGCCCCCTACTGGGTTTGAAGCCCAGCCGCATGCCCGGATGCGCATGCCTTCCGAAAGTACGGCGGTAGCGGTGGGCTCAGTCGCGGGCTGCGTTCCACTGCAGGTCGCCACGCGGCCGATGCTGGTCACCGACGCGTCGAGTGTAGCCAACGCGATTGAAGAACTCCAAGATCTGGATGCTGCGCTTGCGGCCCAGGCCGATGGCATCGCGGAAGGTGGCCGCATCCACCGTGCCGCTGGCCCGTGACAGCTGCGCGACGATCGCGGCGAGTTCGGCAATGCGTGCGGGTGCATAGAACAGGTCCGGTACCACCTGGAACAGTTCGCCACGTGTGGCGGCGCGGCGCAGGACGGCGCGGACCTCGTCTTCGGCCATTCCGATCTCCGCGGACAGGGTGCGCACCCACGGTGGATCGAAGCCCCCGGCGTGCAGTTGCGGCAGCACGCGTTCCAGCAGCAGACGCTCGCGTTCCGGTGGCGCATGGTCATGGCCGGGCAGGCGCCACCAGGCACCCACGCGTTGCACACTGCCGTCGTCCAGTAGCTCCTGCAGCAGGGCATTCCAGAGGCTCGCTGCAAGCGAGGGCAGGGTGCTGCGCTGCAGGCGGCCGCTGTCGACACCGGGTTCGTCCGGGCGTCGCTCATGCCATCCACGCAGTGAGGCGATCACCTGCTCGCGCAATGCCTGCCAGTGCGAGGCGAGGATGACCACCGTGTCTTCGCGGGTGATGACGCGCTGTGCGCCTGCGGGAAGAACGATCCGGTCGGCGGCGCGCCGGCAGTAGCGCTGCAGCGCGGCCATGGCAACACCGAAGGGCGCCTGCTGCAACAGTGGGCCGATTCCCGCACCCGCGGCCAGTTGCTCCAGTGCTCCCAGCCATGCGAGCCGTGCAGGACTGCGCCGGCGCCGCTGTGGCGGGTCCGGATCGAGCACGAGGCCGCCGCCCAGCGTGTGGGTGGCCGCTGAATCGCGGGCAATGAAGCGGTCGCCACACATCGCACAGACCGGAGCATCGAACACCAGCTGCACCAACTGCCCATCACCGTGGTCATGGTCCTCCAGCAGCACCACATGGGCCTGCCGGTGCATCGTGCCCCAGTGGATATGCAGCGGTGCCCAGTCGCGCAACGGTGCGGCCAACGCGGACAGCCGCAACCGCACATCAACGCGGGTGGTGGCCAGCAGTGCGCGTGCGTCGGCGATCCAGTCACCGCGGCGGATGTCATCACGGGCGATGGCCGCCAGGTTCAGCGCGCAGCGCTGCCCGGCCATCGCGTGGTCACTGGCCTGGTTCTGCGCGTGGATGCTGCGTATGCGCACTTCAGTGGCGGCCGGCATCAGCTGCAGATGCTCACCCACCGCGGCGATGCCGCCGTGCACTGCGCCGGTCACCAGCGTGCCGTGGCCGGCCAGCGAGAACACGCGGTCCACCGGCATGCGGAACAGCTCGCTGCGCAGTTCGGCCTGGCGCGTGCTGGCGTCGTCCGCCGCCCAAGCGTGCAGCTGGGTACGCAGCGCGTTGATGCCAGCATCGTCGGGTGCGGTGCTGTTGCAGATGAACACAGGGGAATCCTGCAGCGGCGTGCCGGCCAGCAGGGCAGCGACCTCGATCTCGACCCGGGCCAGGCGCGCCGCATCCACACGGTCGATCTTGGTCAGCGCCACCGCACCGCGGTTCACGCCCAGCAGTTGCAGGATGGCCAGATGCTCGCGGGTCTGTGGCATCACGCCGTCGTCGGCAGCGATGACCAGCAGGGCGACGTCGATACCCGTGGCGCCGGCCACCATCGTATGCACGAAGCGTTCATGGCCCGGCACATCGACGAAGCCCAGCGTCGCGGCCGGACCTTCGACGTCCCCGCTTTCCACCGGGACATAGGCGTAGCCCAGTTCGATCGATATGCCGCGCGTACGCTCTTCCCGCAGGCGATCGGTTTCGATGCCGGTCAGTGCGCGTACCAGGCTTGTTTTGCCATGGTCGATATGCCCGGCGGTGCCGACGATCATGCCTGCAGCATGCTCCATTGGGCCAGGAAGGCCGCTTCGTCGGCGGGTTCCAGGCAGCGCAGGTCCAGCCACAACGCGTCATCGGCAATGCGGCACAGCACCGGGCGCGGCAGCTGACGCAGATGCCTGGCCAAGCGATCCAGTCCGCCACGGCGCGCGCTGGTAATGCGCAGTCCGGCGCTGGCCAGCTGCGCCTGTGGCTGGGCGCCGCTGCCGATCTGGCTGTGCATCGAAGCAGGCTCGAGGGTGTAGTCCGCCGCCAGCGAGGCACGCATCGGCTGCAGCAGGCGCTGGGCCTGCGCATCGATATGCTCCTGCGTGCGCGAGAGCGTGCGTAGTGTCGGCAGCCGCTGTGCCAGCAGCTCGGGTTCGCGGTACAGGGCCAGCACCGCTTCAAGTGCGGCCAGGCCCATCTTGTCCATGCGCAGTGCCCGCTTCAGCGGGTTGCGGTTGATCCGTGCAATCAGGTCGGCGCGGCCGGCGATGATCCCGGCCTGGGGCCCGCCCAGCAGTTTGTCGCCACTGAACGAAACCAGATCGGCGCCGGCCGCCAGTGCTTCCTGCACGGTGGGCTCGTGCGGCAGGCCGAAGGCCGCCAGCTCGCACAGGCTGCCACTGCCCAGGTCCACCACCAGCGGCAGGCCATGTTCGTGCGCGATCGCAGCCATCGCCGCGGTGTCGACCTTGGCAGTGAATCCGGTGATCGCGTAGTTGCTGGCATGCACCTCCATCAGCAGCGCTGTGCGCGCGCCGATGGCGTTGGTGAAGTCGGCCGGATGGGTACGGTTGGTGGTACCCACTTCCAGCAGCCGCGCGCCCGCGCTGCGCATCACATCGGGGATGCGGAAGGCACCGCCGATCTCCACCAGTTCGCCGCGCGACACCACCACCTCGCGGCGGTTGGCCAGGCTGTTGAGCAGCAGCAGGACCGCCGCCGCATTGTTGTTGACCACGGTGGCGGCTTCGGCGCCGGTCAGTTCGCAGATCAATGCCTGCACCCGCGCATCGCGGTCACCGCGACGGCCACGGATGACGTCGAACTCCAGATCCACCGGCGCGGTCATCGCGCGGGTGACGGCCTGCACCGCAGCCTCGGGCAGCAATGCGCGACCCAGGTTGGTATGCAGTACGGTGCCGGTCAGGTTGAACATCGGTTGCAGGTCCAGCCGTGCATCGGCTGCCAGTGCGGCCTCGACTGCCGTCGCCAGCGCCGGGCCGTCGACCGCTTCCTGCAGCTGCGCGGTCGACAACTGACCGGCGCTGATACGGTCGCGCAGCACCTGCAGGTGCGAACGCAGCAGCTGGGTGATGCGGCTTCGACCGTGGCCTTCGATCAGTGGCGCCAGTGCAGGCAGGCGCAGCACCCGGTCCAGCGAGGGCAGGGCGGCGGCCGATGCCGGGGCGGGGGGCATGGCTGTCATCGCCTCAATCGCCGTCGGATTGCCATAGCAGCGGATTCTGGCTGGCACGCGCATAGCCTTCCTCGGCCAGCAGCAGATCCAGCGCCAGCGTGCCGAGGTCATCGGCCACCGGCTCCAGTGACGGGTCTTTCTCCAGATACAGGATCTTGCGATAGCTGTGGCAGTGGTCGCAGGTCTCAGCGCGTACCGCGCTCTCGCGCACCGCCTCGCCGCTGTCGCCGTCCACATCGGCCAGGGCGCGATAGGCGATGTCCTTGCCGGCGGCACCACACTGGCTGCACTGCACGCGCACGTAGTGCCACTGGCAGGCGCACAGCGAGCACGACAGGTAACGGTACGATGCATAGGGTGGGCGTGCCTGCACCACGCTGGTCACCGGCAACGTGCCGCACAGCGGGCACAGCCCTGGCGCATCAGCCAGCGGCTTCAGGTCGATAGGGCGGAAGCTGGCTGCGAGCACCGCCCAGTAAACCTGCAGTGCGTTCATCACCAGCAGTGCAGCGACCGCATCCACCGATGGCGCGTCATCACGCTCCAGCACGGCATGGGCCTGCGCATCCAGCCAGGCATCGTCGGCCGCGGCGACGCGATGCAGCTCCTGGCGGGTTTCCACCGGCAGCCCGGCCTCGTTGGCACAGTGCTGGCACAGCGTGCGCAGCCAGTCGCGCCAGCGTCCATCCAGGTGAAGCGTGTTGGCCGGCCGCAACGGCATGCCGGCACCGGCCGCCGCACTCGACTGCTGCGCACGTGCCTGCCATTGCAGTGCCTCGCGCTGTTGCGGTGTCAGCCCGTCCAGCAGCGCCTGCTGTGCATCGGCCAACGCCGCCAGCAGCTGCAGGTAGCCGCCGATGGCACTGTGCGCGGCCAGGCTGCGCAGGCGCGTCGCGCGCTCAGCGAACAGTGATGTGACATCGGGCAGGATGATGCGCGGAACATCGCGCGAGTCGAGCGTCTCGATCTCACCGGGTTCAAGGATCCGTTGCGCCATGCAGGGCCAGCCAGAAGAACCAGGCTCCATCCTCGCCGTTGTCAGCGCTGGCGTCCAGCGTGTTGCCGGCCATTTGAAAGGTTGGGGTCAGATCCGTTTTCCACAGGAAAACGGATCTGACCCCATCGGTTGGTTGAAAGTGGATCCCGAGCGTTGGTCGGGATTCGATCAGTGCCGACCAACGGTCGGCACCCACCGACAGATCGCGGCCAACTGTCGAGGGCGGGGTGGGGCCGGTTGCGGGGGCGTGAACCGCATGGGCCCGAGGCATGCTTCGGGCGGGTTGGGCAGGACGCCCAACCCCGGTCTTGCCGTGTGCGCAGGACAGCGCACACGAGCAAGCGGCGACCGAGCTTACATGGGTGAGGGCGCTTTGCTTGCGAAGCACTGCTTCGCAAGCGCCCGAACGCACAGCCGCCAGCGGCTGGGCCGGGCCCCGGAGGGGTACTTGCAGCGTCCCCCGCAACCGGATCCACCCCGCCATCCCACGGATAGCCGCTGTTGCTGTTGCCTTGGCTTGAAGCGGGTGCAGGGCCGCAGGCCCTGCCGCTACCCCTCTTCCCGACGTCCGCGCAGGATGTCCCGGAACCACTGCCGGTGGTGCTTGTACGCCCACCCATAGGTCACCTTGCCCTGGGTCATCGCCCGCACCGAGCCCTTGATCCAGATCGCCGCATAGATGTGCACCACGATCGCGCACACCAGCACCCAGCCGAACAGCGCATGGGCCAGCACCGAGAAGCGGATCACCCCGATCGGGAAGAAGTGGCTGAAGTACTGCCGCCAGATCACGAAGCCGGTCAGCAGCAGCGCCGACAGGCAGCCGATGATGGCCCAGAACAGCAGCTTCTGGCCCGCATTGAAGCGGCCCACCGGCGGCAGCTTCTCATCTTCGTTGCGCAGCACATCGCGCATGCCGCGCATCCACGCGCGATCGTCAGCGGTCGGCAGATTGTCGCGCCACATGCGGAACGCCAGCAGTGCAAAGCCCACCACCATGGCCAGCCCGATGAACGGATGCAGGATGCGCGTCCAGGGGCCGCCACCGAACAGCTGGGTCAACGGGAACAGGGCAGGGTGGAACAGCGCCAGCCCGGACAGCGCGGTCAGCACGAAGCAGATCGCCACGATCCAGTGGTTGATGCGGGTCGGTGCGCGGTAGCGGATGATCTGGCGCGGGTGCGGGGCGTACTTCATGGCCGCTGCTCCTCTTCGATCTTCTTCGCCTCGTGCTCGGCTTCCTCTTCTTCCTCGTCATTGACCGTGTTGCGGCCGATGCCGATGTAATGCAGGAAGCCGGCGAAGGCGGTGGCGGCGATCGCCAGCACGCCCAGCGGCTTGGCCACGCCCTTCCAGACCTCCACCATCGGGCTGATGCGTGGGTCCTTGGGCAGATCGGCGTACAGCTCGGGCTTGTCCACATGCTGCAGCACGTACATCACGTGGGTGCCGCCGACGCCCTGCGGATCGTACAGGCCAGCATTCTCGTAGCCGCGCGATTTCAGGTCTTCCACGCGTCCGGCCGCGTGCTCGGTCATCGCCTGCTTGCTGCCGAAGGTGATCGCGCCGGTCGGGCAGGTCTTCACGCAGGCCGGTTCCTGGCCCACCGCCACCCGGTCCGAACACAGCGTGCACTTGTAGGCCTTGTGGTCCTTCTTGGAGATGCGCGGCACGTCGAACGGACAACCGGTCACGCAGTAGCCGCAGCCGATGCAGTTCTCTTCCTGGAAGTCGACGATGCCGTTGGCGTACTGGATGATGGCACCGGGCGACGGGCAGGCCTTCAGGCAGCCCGGATCGCTGCAGTGCATGCAGCCTTCCTTGCGGATCAGCCACTCCAGCTTGCCCTTCTCGTCCTCGTACTCGCGGAATTTCATCACCGTCCACGACTGTTCGCTCAGGTCGGGTGGGTTGTCGTAGCTGCCAACGCAGCTTCCGACCTCGTCGCGCAGATCGTTCCACTCCATGCAGGCGACCTGGCAGGCCTTGCAGCCGATGCACTTGCTCACATCGATCAGCTTGGCGACCTGGCCGGTGTGCGCACCACGCGCCTCCGGCGAGGGCGTGGTGGTGGCCGAGCGGCGGATGATGTCCAGCGATTGCAGTGACATGGCGTGTCTCCTACACCTTCTCGACCTTGACCAGGATGCACTTCGATTCGGGCGTCTGCGAGTTGCCGTCACCGATGGCGTTGGTCAGCGTATTGGCGATGTATCCGGGCTTGGCCGCACCGAGGAAGCCCCAGTGGATCGGCACGCCCACCTGGTGCACGGTCCGGCCATCGATCTGCAGGGCCTTGATGCGCTTGGTCACCATGGCGACCGCTTCGATGTGGCCGCGCTTGGAACTGACCCGCACGCGGCTGCCGTTGTTGATGCCCAGCTCGTCGGCCAACGCCGCGCCGATCTCGACGAACTGCTCGGGCTGGATGATGGCGTTGAGCTTGCCGTGCTTGGTCCAGAAGTGGAAATGCTCGGTCAGGCGGTAGGTGGTGGCCACATGCGGGAACTCGTCCGGCGAACCGATCTGTGCACGATCGCTGGCGAATACGCGCGCTGCCGGGTTGTTCAGCGTCAGTGCCTGGCCGGGGCTGAGCGGGTTGCTGCGCAGCGGGGTATCGAACGGTTCGTAGTGCTCCGGGAACGGGCCTTCGGCCATGCCGGCCTTGGCGAAGAAGCGGGCGATGCCTTCCGGGTTCATGATGAACGGGCCCATGCCACCGGCAGGATCTTCGTCGGCCTTGAAGTCCGGCACGTCCACGTTGCCCCAGTTCTTCCCGTTCCAGGCCAGCAGCGTGCGGCGCGGATCGAACGGTTGGCCGGCCACGTCGCACGAGGCGCGGTTGTACATCACGCGGCGGTTGGCCGGCCACGCCCAGGCCCAGCCCAGCGTGTTGCCGATGCCGGTGGGGTCGCTGTTGTCACGCCGCGCCATCATGTTGCCGGTCGGGCCCCAGGCACCGATGTAGATCCAGCAGCCGCAGGCGGTGCTGCCGTCGTCGCGCAGGTCGCCGAATGCGGCCAGCTGCTCGCCGGCCTTGCGCACCAGCCTGGTCGGGTCCTTCGGATCGAACACGTCGGCCAGCGCCTTGCCGTTGTATTCCATCGCCAGTTCTTCGGGCGTGGGTACCTCAGGGTTGGCGTAGTTCCAGGCCAGGTCGCGCACCGGCTCCCACCACGCACCGCCGTCCTTCTCGTACAACGCTTTGATGCGATGGAACAGCTCGGACATGATCTCGATGTCGCTGCGTGCTTCGCCCGGTGGGTTGGCCCCCTTCCAGTGCCACTGCAGCCAGCGCGAGGAATTCACCACCGCGCCGTTCTCCTCGGCGAAGGAAGTGGTGGGCAGGCGGAACACTTCGGTCTGGATCGTGCTCGGGTCGACGTCGTTCAGTGCGCCGTGGTTCTGCCAGAAGGCGATGGTCTCGGTTTCCAGCGGGTCCATGCTGACCATGAACTTCAGCTTGGAGAACGCACTGATCAGCTTGCCCTTGTTCGGCGCCGAGGCCAGGGGGTTGAAGCCCTGGCAGATGTAGCCATGGATCTTGCCCTCGTTCATCAGCTCGTACGCCTGCAGCATGTCGTACGGCTTGTCCAGCTTGGGCAGGTAATCAAAGCACCAGTTGTTGTCGGCGGTGGCGGCGTCGCCCCACCACGACTTCATCAGGCTGACGTGGAACTTCGGGTAGTTCTGCCAGAACGACATCTGGTTGGCGCGCAGCGGCTTCTGCGTGCGCTTGGCGATGTAGGCGTCGTAGTCCTGTTCGTCCTGTTTCGGCAGCGTCAGGTAGCCGGGCAGCAGGTCGGACATCAGGCCGATGTCGGTCAGGCCCTGGATGTTGGAGTGCCCGCGCAGCGCGTTCATGCCACCACCGGCCACGCCGATGTTGCCCAGCAGCAGCTGCACCATGGTGCCGGCACGCACGTTCTGTGCGCCGATCGAGTGCTGCGTCCAGCCCAGCGCGTACAGGATGGTCATCGCCTTGTCCTTGACGGCGGTGGACGCGATCATGTCCCAGATCTGGCGGATGCTGTCGGCCGGCGTGCCGCAGATGCGTTCGACCATCTCCACGGTGTAGCGCGCGTAGTGCTGCTTGAGCAGGTTGTAGACGCAACGCGGGTCCTTCAGCGTCGGGTCGCTGCGCACGAAGCCATCGTCACCGTAGGCGTAGTCCCAGCTGGAGCGGTCGTAGCTGCGCTTCTCTTCGTTGTAGCCCGAATACAGGCCGTCCTTGAAGGCGAACTCGTCCTTCACCAGGAACGACATGTCGGTGTAGTTCAGCACGTACTCGTGCTGGATGCGGTCCTCGGTCAACAGGTAGTTGATCAGACCCCCCAGGAACACGATATCGGTACCGGTGCGGATCGGCGCGTACACGTCGGCCACCGCGGCCGAGCGGTTGAAGCGCGGATCGACCACGATCAGCCGGGCCTTGTTGTGTGCCTTGGCCTCGGTCACCCATTTGAACCCGCACGGGTGTGCCTCGGCGGCATTGCCACCCATGATCAGGATCAGGTCGGCATTCTTGATGTCGACCCAGTGATTCGTCATCGCACCACGGCCTAGCGTCGGGGCAAGACCTGCCACCGTCGGGCCGTGTCAGACACGTGCCTGGTTGTCGA
Organism: Stenotrophomonas maltophilia group sp. LNF247; assembly: GCF_054083135.1. NCBI lineage: Bacteria > Pseudomonadati > Pseudomonadota > Gammaproteobacteria > Lysobacterales > Lysobacteraceae > Stenotrophomonas > Stenotrophomonas maltophilia group sp. LNF247. Next base: position 127,859 of record NZ_JBSRQL010000002.1, on the reverse strand, counting down.
ATGCCAGCATGCCCAGGGAGCGGACGACCTTGTAAGTCAGCACCGCGGTTTCATTGCTGGTGGCCGAGGCCGCCAGCATGCCGGTGGTCAGCCAGCGGTTGACCGTCTGCCCGGCCTCGTTCTTCTGCACGAAGTTGGCGTCGCGGTCTTCCTTCATCAGCCGCGCGATGCGATCCAGCGCATCGTCCCAGCTCAGCCGCTTCCACTCGTTCGAGCCCGGTGCCCGGTACTCGGGGTAGAGCAGGCGCGACTTGCTGTGGATGATGTCGGCCAGGCCGGCACCCTTCGGGCACAGCGTGCCGCGGTTGACCGGATGGTCCGGGTCGCCCTCGATGTGGAAAATGCTCGGCTCGGCGTTCTTGGCGCCATCGCCGAGGCTGTACATCAGGATGCCGCAGGCCACCGAACAGTAGGTACAGGTGTTGCGGGTCTCGGTCGCGCGGGTCAGCTTGTATTGCCTGACCTCCGCGAGCGCGATGCCGGGCGCGAAGCCCATCAGTGCCAGGCTGGAGCCGACCAGGGTTGTCCCGGTCACTTTCAGGAACTGGCGGCGGCTCATCGATGGCATGCCGTTCTCCTGGGATGGCGGGGAGGCGCAGGCCTCCGGGCTGTCGTTGGGTACGGCCCGGTTATAGCACAGGCACCCGCATACCCATGTGGCACAAGGCCCGGCGCCTGCCGGGCAGGCGCGCAAACGGGCGCCTCTGGTAAAGTTGCGTGCCCGCACCCCGGGGAAGCGTCTGCCGGGCCTGGTTCCAGGATGTTCCGCGCAGCCCCCGCCGTCCTGGCGCGATCCGCCGCGCCGGACCTGGAACACCGAGGAAAAAAGTTTGCGAAATCAACCCGTTGGATCCCCCGCATGAGCGCCCCGTCGAAACCGTCGGACACCGTTGCGCGCGGCACGCTGTACATCGTGGCCGCCCCGTCTGGCGCCGGCAAGAGCAGCATCGTCAATGCCACCCTGGCGCGTGACCCGCAGATCGCCCTGTCGATTTCCTTCACCTCGCGCGCAATGCGCCCCGGTGAGGTGAATGGCCAGCACTACCACTTCGTCAGTGCCGAGAAGTTCGAGCAGATGATCGCCGCCGGCGACTTCTTCGAACACGCCTGGGTGCACGGCGACTGGAAGGGCACGGCCCGCCAATCGGTGGAGCCGCAGCTGGCCGCCGGCCAGGACGTGCTGCTGGAGATCGACTGGCAGGGCGCGCAGCAGGTGCGCCAGCTGGTGCCGGGCACGGTCACCGTGTTCATCCTGCCGCCGTCCAAGCAGGCCCTGCAGGACCGCATGCGCAAGCGCGGCCAGGACAGCGAAGCCGTCATCGCCCAGCGCCTGGGCGCGGCCCGGGACGAGATGCTGCACTTCAACGAGTTCGACTACGTCATCGTCAACGAGGTGTTCGACACTGCCGTGGACGAGCTGTGCGCCATCTTCACCGCCAGCCGCCTGCGACGGGAGGCCCAGAAGGTCCGCCACGCCAGCCTGATCCAGGCGTTGCTGACCCCCGATCCGGGTGCAACTGACTGATTCCAAAAGAATCGGGTGGGGGTTGGCTTGATTTTGTCCAGCTCCTGCCAGTACACTCCGTCCCCTTTCCCTCATTCGACTGAGCGGCCGACCGGTCGCCGGGAGCCCGTATGGCCCGCATCACCGTAGAAGATTGCCTGGAAGTCGTTAACAACCGTTTCGAACTGGTCATGATGGCATCCAAGCGTGCCCGCCAGCTCGCCAACGGCGTGCAGGCCACGCTGGACAACAGCGAGACCGAGGACAAGCCGACCGTGCTGGCGCTGCGCGAAATCGCTGCCCGCAAGATCGACAACGCGCTGATCGACGAAGTCGAGAAGGCCGAGCGTGAGCGCGCCGAGCGCGAAGCGCTGGAGTGGGCCGCCGCCGAAGTGGTCGCCGACGAAGACATGTCCAAGAACGACGATTGATCGCATCGATCAACGTCGTTGCTGGATCGCCGAACAGCCCGCCCCGTGCGGGCTGTTTCGCATTCAGGATTTGCCGTAAACGTCGCGCTGGAATAGGCTTCGGGCATGAACCCAGGCCCCACTGCCAAGGTCGCCGCAGCCCCCGCTGCCGCCGTACCCGACTACGTCCTCCAGCTTGAACGCGCCGCCCATTACCTGCCGCCGGAACAGCTGCCGCTGCTGCGCCGCGCCTGGGAAGTCGGAGCCGCCGCGCACGCCGGGCAGACGCGCAAGTCGGGCGAGCCCTATATCACCCATCCGGTGGCCGTGGCCCAGGTGCTGGCCGAGCTTGGCCTGGACGTGGAAGCGTTGATCGCGGCGATCCTGCACGACACCATCGAAGACACACCGCTGACCCGTGAGGCGCTGGCCGCCGAGTTCGGCGAAGCCGTGGCCGAGCTGGTCGACGGCGTGACCAAGCTGGACAAGCTGAAGTTCCGCGACCGCCAGGAAGCGGCCGCCGAGAGCTTCCGCAAGATGCTGCTGGCAATGTCGCGCGACCTGCGCGTGATCATGATCAAGCTGGCCGATCGCCTGCACAACATGCGCACGCTGGGCGCGCAGAGCCGCGAAGCGCGCGGCCGCATCGCCCGCGAGACGCTGGAGATCTACGCGCCCATCGCCCAGCGCCTGGGCATGAGCCTGGTCAAGAGCGAACTGCAGAACCTGGGCTTCAAGGCGCTGTATCCGTGGCGCCACGCGATCCTGGAAAAGCACATCCGCAGCCAGCCGGTGGTACGCCGTGAAGCGCTGGCACAGGTGGAAGTGCAGCTGTCGCAGCGGCTGGCGAAGGAAGGCATCGAGCATCGCCTGGTCAGCCGCATCAAGACGCCGTGGAGCATCTACAACAAGATGCGCGACGAGAACAAATCGTTCGACCAGGTGATGGACGTGTTCGGCTTCCGCCTGGTGGTGCGCAGCGTACCCAGCTGCTACCACGCGCTGGGTTCGGTGCATGCCACCTTCAAGCCGCTGGATGGCCGCTTCCGCGATTTCATCGCCATTCCCAAGGCCAACGGGTACCAGTCGCTGCACACCGTGCTGTTCGGGCCGTATGGCTCGCCGATCGAAGTGCAGATCCGCACCGAGGAAATGGACCTGATCGCCGAACGCGGTGTGGCCGCGCACTGGACCTACAAGTTCGGCGGCGATTCGCCCAACAGCGCACAGAGCCGTGCCCACGCGTGGATCGTCGAGCTGATCGACTCGCAGCGTGCCGCCGGGTCCTCGCTGGAGTTCCTCGACAACGTCAAGGTCGACCTGTTCCCGGACGAGGTCTACCTGTTCACGCCGAAGGGCAAGATCCTGGCCCTGCCGCGCAATTCCACCGCGCTCGATTTCGCCTACGCCGTGCATACCGACGTCGGCAACATGGCGGTGGCCTCCCGCGTGGACAAGAAACTGGTGCCGCTGCGCACCAAGCTGGTGTCGGGGCAGTCGGTGGAGATCATCACCGCACGCTCGGCCACGCCGAAACCGCAGTGGCTGGAATTCGTGGTCACCAGCAAGGCGCGCACTGCCATCCGCCACCAGCTCAAGCAGCTGGAGCACGAAGATGCCGTGCAGCTCGGCCACCGCATGCTCGACCGTGCGCTGGAGGCGATGGATTCGTCGCTGGAACGGTTGCCGAAGGGGCGCCTGGATGCGTTCCTGGCCGAGCATCGTTTCCCACGCCTGGAGGCGCTGCTGGCCGAGGTCGCACTGGGCAACTGGATGCCGACCCAGGCCGCGCAGGCGCTGATGGCCTACGCCGAACTGCGTGGCGGCCCGCATTCGCGCCACCACTCGCAGGAAAAGATCCTGATCAACGGCAGCGAGCGTGGCGTGGTCACCTTCGCCGGCTGCTGCCAGCCGATTCCCGGCGACGAGATCATGGGCTACCACACCGCCGGCAAGGGCATCGTGGTTCACCGCATGGACTGCCCGAACCTGGCCGAGCTGCGCAAGTCGCCCGAGCGCTGGGTGCCGATCGGCTGGGACACCACCGTTTCCGGCGACTACGACACTTCGCTGGTGGTGGAAGTAGAGAACGGCACCGGTGTGCTGGCGCAGCTGGCTGCTGCCATCGCGCAGAGCCATTCCAACATCGAGCGCGTGGACTACCTGGACCGCGACTTCAACGCCGCCGTGCTGGCGTTCAACATCCAGGTACGCGACCGCAACCATCTGGCCGAAGTGATGCGCCGCCTGCGCCGTCTGTCGGTCGTGCAGTCGGTACGCCGGCACTACCGGAGCGGCGCGGTAGATCCACGCCATGCGTGGATGCACCCCCACCCGGTACAATCACCGCTCTGTTTTCCCCCAAGCACCGGAGCGACCCATGTCCCGCCAGATCATCAACACCGAAAAGGCTCCCGCCGCCATCGGCCCGTACTCGCAGGCCGTGCGCGCCGGCAACACCGTGTACTTCTCCGGCCAGATCCCGCTCGACCCGGCCACCGGCGACATCGTCGGCGCCGGTGACGTCGAAGCACAGGCCCGCCGCGCCTTCGACAACCTCAAGGCCGTGGCCGAAGCCGCCGGCGGCTCGCTGGACAAGGTCGTGCGCCTGGGCCTGTACCTGACCGACCTGGGCGAGTTCGCCAAGGTCAACGCGGTAATGCAGGACTACTTCCAGGCCCCGTACCCGGCCCGTTCCACCATCGAAGTCTCCGGCCTGCCGAAGGGCGCCAACTTCGAGGTCGACGCGGTGATGGTCATCGACTGACCGCCACGTGGCACGCAAGGCGGCGGTCACCCCGGTCCTGTCACCGTCCGGCGAAGCATCCCTGGCGATGCTCGCGGGCGTCGGTCCGGCCGTGGCCGCCAAACTGCAGGCGCGTGGCCTGGCCACCCTGCAGGATCTCTGGCTTCATCTGCCGCTGCGCTATGAAGACCGGACCCGGCTGACCCGCATCGAAGACCTGCGCAACGGCGTGCCGGCGCAGGTGGAAGGGCGGGTGGTCGCGGTCGAGCGCGGCATGCGCTACCGGCCGATGCTGAAAGTAGCGGTGGAAGACGAAGGGCAGGGCACCCTGGTGCTGCGCTTCTTCCATTTCCGCCAGCAGCAGGTCGGCCAGTTCGCGGTCGGCAACCGGCTGCGCTGCTTCGGCACGCCCAAGCCGGGCCACCTCGGCCTGGAAATCGTCCATCCCAGCTACCAGGTGCTGGGCCGCAACGACGATCCCGAACTCGGCGACCGCCTCGACCCGGTGTATCCCTCCGTCGAAGGCGTCGGCCCGATGACGATGCGCAAGCTGATCGGCCAGGCCCTGGACCGCCTGCCGGAGGAAAGCACGCTGGAACTGCTGCCCAGCGGCTGGCTCGATGGCCTCGGCCTGCCGTCGCTGCGCAGCGCGCTGCTGACCGTGCACCGGCCGCCGCCCGATGCCGACCTGGCCGCGCTGGCGGCCGGCACTCATCCAGCGCAGCGTCGCCTGGCAATGGAAGAGCTGCTGGCCCACCACCTCAGCCTGCGTCGCCAGCGTATCGCGCTGCAGGCGCACCATGCACCGCCGCTGGCCGGCCCCGGCAAGCTGGCCAAGGCGCTGCTGAAGCAATTGCCGTTCGCGCTGACCGGCGCGCAGGCGCGGGTGTTCAAGCAGATCCGCGAGGACCTCGCGCGCCCCAGCCCGATGCTGCGGCTGGTGCAGGGCGATGTCGGCTCCGGCAAGACCGTGGTCGCCGCGCTGGCGGCGATGCTGGCGGTGGAGCAGGGCAAACAGGTTGCGCTGGCAGCACCGACTGAGCTGCTGGCCGAGCAACACCTCAACAACCTGCGCGGTTGGTTGGAACCGCTCGGCGTGCGCATCGCCTGGCTGGCCGGCAAGGTCACCGGCAAGGCGCGCGCCAAGGTGATGGAGCAGGTCGCCAGCGGCGAAGCGCAGGTGGTGGTGGGTACCCACGCGCTGATGCAGGAGGCGGTGGTGTTCCAGGATCTGGCACTGGCCATCGTCGACGAGCAGCATCGCTTCGGCGTGCATCAGCGACTGGCGCTGCGTGACAAGGGCGCGGGAGGCAACAGCGTGCCGCACCAGCTGGTGATGACCGCAACACCGATTCCGCGCACGCTGGCGATGTCCGAATACGCGGACCTGGATGTCTCGGCCATCGACGAACTGCCACCGGGCCGCACGCCGGTGCAGACCGTCGCACTGAACAACGATCGTCGCCCGGAGCTGATCGAGCGCATTGCGCTGGCCTGCCAGGAAGGGCGGCAGGTGTACTGGGTGTGCACGCTCATCGAGGAAAGCGAAGAGCTGGACGCCACGCCCGCGCAGGCCACCTACGAATCGCTGCAGGCGCTGCTGCCCGGCGTGCGCGTGGGGCTGGTGCATGGCCGCCTGAAAGCTGCGGAAAAGCTGGCCACGATGGTGGCGTTCAAGGCCGGGCAGATCGACCTGCTGGTGGCGACCACCGTCATCGAAGTGGGCGTGGACGTACCGAACGCCTCGTTGATGGTGATCGAGAACGCCGAACGCCTCGGCCTAGCCCAGCTGCACCAGCTGCGCGGCCGTGTTGGCCGCGGTTCGGCGGTGTCGCGCTGCGTGCTGTTGTACCAGGCACCGCTCTCGCAGATGGCACGCGAGCGCCTGCAGACCATGCGCGAAACCAACGACGGTTTCGTCATTGCCGAGAAGGACCTGGAACTGCGCGGCCCCGGCGAACTGCTCGGCACCCGCCAGACCGGCCTGGCCGGTTTCCGCATCGCCGACCTGGCCCGCGACGCCGGCCTGCTGCCCGGCGTGCACGACCTGGCCGAGCGCTTGCTGGACCAGCAACCCGCGCTGGCCGACCGCGTGGTGCAGCGCTGGATCGGCACCGCCGTGCGTTACGCCTCGGCGTAAGTGCCGGGGGCGGATCCCTTTGCACAGCAAAGGGCTCTAACCCCATTTCGGGGACGCACATCCACGCACGGCGTGGATCCACTGTAGAGCCGAGCCCACGCTCGGCTGCTGTGGGCGCTGCGCGCGGGAGTTGAGCATGGCCCGACTCTACAGAGAGCTCTTCCCCGCTATCCGCGGGAAACCCGCTTTTGACGTTGCTGTTGAAGTTGCCGGCCAGCGGCCGGCACTACCGCTTCGGCGGGTGCAGGGCGCAGCCCTGCCAGAACCCCAACACCCCGTACTTGCAACGGTCATCAACCCGGTCCACACTTCGTTGCCGATCTGAAGACGGCAACGATGACCCACAAGATCCCGCTGTTGATCGACACCGACCCCGGTGTGGACGACGCCCTGGCCCTGCTGATGGCCTTCGCCGATGAACGGCACGACGTGGTCGCCCTGACCATCGCCGCCGGCAATGTCGGCCTCGAGTACACCGTTCGCAACGCCCTTAAGCTCTGCGACATCGTCGGCCGCGCCGACGTGCCGGTGTTTGCCGGCAGCCCGGATCCGCTGCTGCATCCCTCCGTCGACGCTGCCCACGTGCATGGCCGTGACGGCTACGGCGACGTGGACCTGCCGCCGCCCAGCCGCCAGGCCGAAGCCGAGCACGCCGCACTGGCCATCCTGCGCCTGTCGCACGAGCACGCCGGCGAACTGATGCTGGTGATGCTGGGCCCGCTGACCAACCTTGCCCTGGCACTGAAGCTGGACCCGACCCTGCCCGAGCGCATCAAGCGCATCGTGGTGATGGGCGGCGCGGTCACCTGCCACGGCAACATCACCCCGGCGGCCGAATTCAACATTGCGTTCGACCCGGAAGCGGCGCACGTGGTGTTCACCTCGTTCAAGCACCTGCTGGTGTCGGACTGGGAGGCCACCGTCGCCCATGGCCTGCCGCTGCAGGACGCCGAGAAGTGGCTGCAGGCCGATTCCGATCGCGCCCGCTTCTACGAGTTGATCTCGCGCAAGACCCGGGGCCTGTCCGAAGACAGCAAGGGCGGCCGCTGGTACACCGCCGATGCGGTGGCCATGGCCTGGGCGCTGAACCCCGAAGGGCAGCTGCGGGTCGAGTCGCGCCCGCTGAACGTGGAGCTGAACGGCACGTTCAGCCGCGGCGCCACCATCGTCGACTGGAACCGCCAGACCGGCCAGCCGGACAACTGCGATCTGCTGATGGCCTACGACCAGCAGCGTTTCGAGGCCCTGGTGCGCCAGGCCCTGGGCGCGGACTGACGTCCATTACCCGGCACCGGTTGCCCCGGGCGGCAACCGGTGCTTATAATGCCGCTCTTGACCACCAGCCCATTTACGGTGTGAGCCCATGAAGGCCGATATCCATCCGAACTACCGCGACGTCGTCTTCCATGACGTCACCTCCGATTTCAAGATCCTGACCCGCTCCACCATGGCGACGAAGGAAACCATCCAGTGGGAAGACGGCAACGAATACCCGCTGGTCAAGGTTGAAATTTCCTCGGCTTCGCACCCGTTCTACACGGGCAAGCACAAGGTCATCGACACCTCGGGCCGTATCGACAAGTTCCAGAAGCGCTACGCGCGCTGATCTGTCGATCCAGCTTCGAACCAACGGCCGCGCTCTGCGCGGCCGTTTGTTTTTCCCCAACGCCAACCCAACGGGCGTTTGGATGGACGGAACACTGCGTTCGTGTGACAACGCTTTTGCCGATCCGGGCCGCTCAACGGCCGGCGTCTGGCTGCCTGTCGTATACGACTTCTGTCTAGCGCCGGGCAAATGCTGCTGTGCGATAATGACCTGATCCCCGGCACAGGCCGAGGACGTCATTCACGTGCCTGACCAATGCGCTTGGGCAGGCGCCTTCCCATGAAGGAGCGCACACAGTGTCCGATCTTGATCAGGTCACGCTCAACGCCGGCGACAAGTCGGTCGTTCTGCCCGTCATCAAACCCACCCTTGGCAACGACTGCGTCGACATCGCGAAGCTGACCAAGGAAACGGGGTATTTCACCTACGATTCCGGCTTCACCGCGACGGCCAGCTGCAAGTCCGCCATCACCTACATCGACGGCGACAAGGGCGTGCTGCTGTACCGCGGCTACCCGATCGAACAGCTGTCGGAAAAGTCGAGCTACGTCGAAGTGGCCTACCTGCTGATCAACGGCGAGCGCCCGAGCGCCGAGCAGCTGAAGGCCTTCACCGATGAGCTGACCGCCGAAGCCAACGTCGATGAGTCGATCAACACCCTGATCGGCAGCTTCGCCAAGGATGCCCACCCGATGGCCATCCTGGCCGCTGCGATCGCGCAGCTGTCGGCCATCTATCACGACTCGCTGGACCTGTCCGACGCCGAACAGCGCCGCCAGGCCGCCGTGCGCCTGATCGCCAAGGTGCCGACCCTGTCGGCGCTGATCTACCGCCACGGCAAGGGCCTGCCGGCCAACAAGCCGGACACCTCGCTGGACTACGTCAGCCGTTTCCTGAAGCAGACCTTCGAGTCGGCTGACGGCCAGTACGATCTGAACCCGGACGTGGTCAAGGCGCTGGACCTGCTGTTCATCCTGCACGCCGACCACGAGCAGAACGCCTCGACCTCGACCGTGCGCCTGGTCGGTTCGACCGGTGCCAACCCGTACGCGTCGGTCGCTGCGGGCGTCACCGCGCTGTGGGGTCCGGCCCACGGCGGTGCCAACGAAGCCGTGCTGAAGATGCTGGAAGAAATCGGCACTGCCGACAACGTCGAGTCTGCCGTGGTCAAGGCCAAGGACAAGACCTCCGGCTTCCGCCTGATGGGCTTCGGCCACCGCGTCTACAAGAACTTCGACCCGCGCGCCAAGGTCATCGGCGAGATGACCAGCAAGGTGCTCAAGCAGCTGGGCGTGCAGGATCCGCTGCTGGACGTGGCCGTGAAGCTGGAGCAGGCCGCGCTGCAGGACGAGTACTTCGTCGCCCGCAAGCTGTACCCGAACGTCGATTTCTACAGCGGCATCATCTACAAGGCGCTGCAGATCCCGACCGAGATGTTCACCGTCATGTTCGCCCTGGGCCGTACCTCCGGCTGGGTGTCGCATTGGCTGGAACAGCAGGTCGACCCGGAAATGAAGATCGGCCGTCCGCGCCAGGTCTACACCGGCAGCGACGTGCGCGACTACCAGGGCTGATCGCCCGCGTAGGTTGTGCCGAGAACGCCCCGCATCCGCGGGGCGTTTTTTTTTGCGCGGACCTGGTAGGTGCGGACCGTTGGTCCGCACGATTTCGGCGCCCGCGAAAAATCATCCACGCATGGCGTGGATCTACCACCGCATCCGCCTTCGGTAGGTGCCAACCTTGGTTGGCACGCGCTTCACCGCGCCAAGACCGCGTGATTCAAGGGTCTCACCAGCTTCACAAGCGCTCGCGCAGCCTCAGGACGCCAGCTGCATCCACAGCACCTGAAATGGAGCGTCCATCCCGATGAGCACCCGATTCGACCCACCCGAGCGCGACCCGCTTGGTCCCGACGTCGCCACTGTCGTCACCGCCCCGATCGTTACCCCTCCCAGCGAAAGCGCCGTGTCCTGGGGCGCGATCTTCGCCGGTGCCGCCGCTGCCGCTGCGCTCTCCCTCATCCTGCTGATCCTGGGCGTTGGCCTCGGCCTCTCCTCGGTGTCGCCGTGGTCATTCGAAGGCGTCAGCAAGGAAACCTTCGGCTGGTCCAGCATCGCCTGGCTCACCTTCACCGCACTGGCCGCCTCGGGCCTGGGTGGCTACCTCGCCGGCCGCCTGCGCACCAAGTGGACGCAGATCCATGGCGATGAAACCTATTTCCGCGACACCGCACACGGCTTCGTATCGTGGGCGGTGGCCACGCTGCTGACTGCGGGCCTGCTCACCTCCGCCATCGGTGGCGTGCTGGGCGCCGGTGCAAAGGTGGCGGGCGCCACCGCAGGCGCTGCCGCATCCACGGCCGGTGTTGCCGCTGCGGGCGCCGCCAGCACTGCCGCCGCGGCTCCGGAAGGCGACCTCAACTACTGGGTCGATTCGCTGTTCCGCAGCACCACCAGCGCAGGGCCGTCTGCTCCTGCAGCGCCGCCGCCGGGTGCACCGATGGATCCGAATGCCCCCCCGCCGCCGCCGGCCGCAAGCGTCGGCCCACGCGACGCGCGCATGGGCCCGCCGCCGCGCCCGATGCCGGGCAACGGCCCGATGGGCGACCGCCGCGAAGTCCGCGCCGAAGTGAACCGCATCATCGTCAACAGCCTGCAGGGCGATGGCCTGGATCCGGCCGACACCCAGTACCTGTCGCAGCTGATCGCGCGCGAAACCGGCATGAGCCAGGCCGAAGCGCAGGCCCGTGTAATCGATGTGCAGACGCGCATGCGTGCAGCGCTGGAGAAGGCGAAGAGCACCGCCAAGCAGGCGGCCGACGATGCCCGCAAGGCAGCAGCGTATGCCGCGCTGTGGCTGTTCATCACCTTGCTGATCGGCGCGTTCTTCGCCAGCCTCAGCGCCACCTGGGGCGGCCGCCGCCGCGACCTGTAACCCGCCTACCGTGCAAGGAGACCTGCCATGAAAATGATTCTGCTCTGGCTGTTGGGCGTGCCGATTCCGCTGCTGATCCTGTACGCGATCTTCTTCTGATCGCGCGCCAACGCGATGTCTCATCAGGCCGCCGAAAGGCGGCCTGATATCTGTAGAGTCGAGCCATGCTCGACTCCCGCGCGCAGCGCGGACAGCAGCCGCGCCCGGGCGCGGTTCCACAGGGACTTGCTTCAGGATCTGAATGCATTCTGACAATGGATGTCGCGTTCACATCTTTTCGGATCTATTGCATGGGCATCACATGGAGGGCGATAGAACCTGAGGGTACTCATCCCTCCACGGAGAACACCATGAACCGACTGCTTGCCATCGCCCTCATCGCCACGCCGCTTGCCCTGCTGAGCCCGCAGGCCTTTGCGCAGTACACCGGACCAGGCGCGGGAACGGCTGCCAGCACCGTCGCCGACGCACGCGCGCAGCGCGATGACCATCCGGTGGTGCTGCGTGGCACCCTCATCTCCAAGATCGGGGACGAACGCTACCAGTTCCGTGATGCCAGCGGCCAGATCGAAGTCGAGATCGATGACGAAGACCTGCCGCCGCAGGCCATTGGCGCCGACACCGTGGTCGAGCTGCGTGGCAAGGTCGACACGCATCGATTCAAGCCGACCGACATCGATGTCGATCACGTCACCGTGGTGCCCGCAGGTTGAAGCGAACGGCAGCCGCGCATGGGCCCGGCGCCACAGTAGATCCACGCCATGCGTGGATGACGTCAAAACGACCGGAAAAGCTGTCTGTAGAGTCGAGCCATGCTCGACTCGCACGTATGGTGCGAACAGCGGTCGAGCACGGCTCGACTCTACAAATGCGAAGCAATGAGGTTTATTGCATTCAAGCAGTGAGGGGAATTGCATAGCCCTCAAACATTGAACACCTTCAAGAATTCTCCTTAACGTTCCACGTTTTAGGAATGCTTGAATAGTCTGCATGGCAATGGATTCCTAACATTCTCTCCGTCGCCCGCAACCACCTCTGCGGGCGGCGCCTCCCTCCCTTTCTCCTTAGGGGAGGGGGGCTTTCATATTCCCCCTGTCCGAGAGAGACACCCATGCACGCCATTATCAAGAAGGCCGCGCTCGCTGCAGCGCTGGCCACTGCTTCGCTGTCCGCGCACGCCGTGGAAACCAAGATCTCCGTCTACGCCGACGTCGACCCGACCCTGGCGCTGCTGCGCGATGACGGCACGCCGCTGCCGGACATGGTCACCCTCACCCACGACCCGCTGCGCGGCCTGATTCCGAACACGCAGCGCGTGCGCATCCACTCCAACGATGAAACCGCGGATATCGAAGCCCGCATCGATGGCAGCTTCTTCCTGGCCAACGAGACCGGCGCCGTGACCGTGCCGATGACCATCAGCCTGAACAACCGCGCGCTGGGTGCAGCCGCCATCGAGTACAAGGCAACTGACCTGTTCAACGGTGCGGGCTCGACCCCGGGCGCCTCGATCTCGATGCCGCTGACCATCGCACAGACCACGCCGGCGCCGATCCTCACCAAGGGCGCGTACAGCGGCCTGGTCAACGTCGTGCTGAACCAGAAGGCGGCTACGCCGTAATCCCCCGCGCCGGCCCGCATCCCGGGCCGGCCGCTTGCAGCGGTGCCCCCATGACCCTACACGCCCCCGCCGTCACCCGGCTGGCGGTCGCGCTCGCCCTGGCGTTGTCCACTCCGCTGGCGGCCGCGCGCGGCGTCCCGCCCGGTTTTGAAGATCTGGTCGAAGGCCAGACCGAACAACTCGACATCCAGCTGTTCGGCCGCTCGGCCGGGCTGTCGCCGGTGCGCGTGACCCTGGAGCACGTGCAGCTGGAAGATCCCGCGCGCGTGCTGCAGGCACTGGACCTGACTGCCGAGGCGCAGGCCGCCCTGCTGCCTGCGCTGTCGCAGCCGCTGCCGCGCAACAGCCATCTGGCATGCCGCTTCGGTGGTGCCAGCGCCGGCTGCGGCTACATCGGTCCGCCGGAAGCTCCCGACGAGGTGCGCGCGCTGTATGACGAAGGCGAGGGCGCGGTGCGCTTGTTCGTGGCGCGCCGGTGGATTCCCGGCAAGCCTGCCGCCGAGCGTTTCCACACGGTCACCGCCAATGCCGAGAACGCGTTCCTGCATCAGCAGACGCTCAACCTCAGTGGTGGCCGTGACTACCAGTCGCTGTCGGCACGCGGCGTCGGCACGCTGGGCCTGTTCGAACGCGGCCACCTGTCGGCCGAGTGGTACTACAACCAGCAGCGCTATCGCAGCCACAGCGACGACGATTTCCAGTTCGACAATGTCTATTACCGCCACGACCTGGGGCCGGCGCACTACCTGCAGGCCGGGCGCATGGACCGCCGCAACCTGTCCAGCCCGCAGGGCGGCACCTTCAGCTTCAGCATGCTGCCGCTGGACCGCTTCCAGGGCGCACGCCTGGGTACCACCCAGGCCTATGTGGACACCGACGCGGCGGTGCAGGCCAGCCCGCTGACCGTGCTGCTGGCGCGCGATGCGCGGGTGGACGTGTTCGATGGCGAGCGCCTGCTGCAGACCTTCTACCTGCAGGCCGGCATCAACCAGGTCGACACCCGCAATTTCCCGTTCGGCAACTACCTGGTCCGCATGCGCATCTACGAGGACGGTGTGCTGGTGCGCACCGAGGAGGCGCCCTTCGACAAGGGCGGCGACTGGACCAACAGCCAGTGGCAATGGTTCGTGCAGGGCGGCCACCGCAATGAGCGCCGCAGCGATGCGTTCGATGGCGAGCGCATCGCGATGGCCGGCGTGCGCGTGCCGCTGGGCCGCGACGCGGCCATGACCGCCGGTGCCGCCACGTTCGGCGGGCACCGCTACGGCGAGCTGCGCCTGGACCTGCGCCGGGTGATGGCCACGCAGGAAGTACGCGCCACCTTCAGCGGCATGCGCGGCAGCGACGGCAGCAACGGGCAGCAGCACCAGCTGTCGTACCGGCGCACGGCGTCGTGGAATCTCTACCAGCAGCGCATGCGTGGCAAGGCCTGCCAGTTCGAGGCCGAGGCGCGCGACCAGCTGGGCTGCACCAACGCGCTCAGTGGTTCGATGTCGCTGCCGCTGGCGGGCGGCAATGTTTACGTGGGCTACACCCGGCGCCAGACCTGGCGCACCGGCTGGCACCGGCCAGAGTTCGAGCAGGATCCGTTGTTCGGGCTTGAGCCGCTGTTGCCGCCGGGGCCGTTGGAACCGCGCCGCGAGCCGCTGCTCAGCCGCACCTGGCAGGCCAGCTTCAGCCGCAGCCATCGCTGGCAGGATTTCAGCGTCTCCACGCGCGTGGGCGTGTGGCGGCAGCACAGCACCGACAGCGTGCGTGGCAGCACCGAGCGCGACCGTGGCATCTACGTCAACCTCAGCCTGAGCCGCCGGCACCGCAGCGCTGCCGGTGATGGGCAGCGGCGCTATGCCGTGGATGTGCGCCAGCCGCAGCATCAGCGCCCGGCGATCGACTACAGCGTCGGCCAGAGCCTGCGCCAGGAACTGGATACACAGTACCGCGAGCTGTCCGGCGAGCTGCGCGCCAACAACAACGAGCGCTACAGCGCTTCACTGGGTGGCCAGCTGCAGAATGGCATCGGCCACACCAGCGCCAGCGTGGCGCGCTACCAGCAGCGTGGCCGCAGCGAGACCGGCTACAGCGGCGCGCACAGCTCCGGCTTCGCGCTTGGCCGTCGCGGTTTCTACTGGAGCGGTGCCAACGGCGCCGACGCCGGCCTTGCCGTGCAGGTGGCCGATACCGATGACGCCGACCTGCGCGGCGTGGCCGCCGAACTGCAGGTGGGCGGGCTGCGCAGGCAACGCCTGCAGATCGGCGAACGCCGGCTGCTGCCGCTGCCGGCCTATCAATCGCAACGTGCCGAAGTGCAGGACGCCAGCACGCTGGACAGCATCGCCGCCATCCGCGTGACCGGCGTGGGCGGTGCACGACCGATGTTCCTCACGCCCGGCAAGCTGATGCGCATGCCGGTGCCGATCGAAGTGACCTACACCTTCATCGGCCATGCCCGCGACCTGGCCGGTGCGCCGCTGGGCGGCGCCCGCATTCTCAACGCGCCGGTGCCCGGCACCAGCGCCAACGGCGGCTTCGTCGCCGATTTCCCGCGTCGCGAAACGACGCTGTACCTGCTGCAGGACGACCGCCTGCTGCACTGCCCGCTGCAGGTGCGCGAGCGCCGCCAGGTGGTGCTGCTGGTCGGTGCCGTGCACTGCGAGCCGCTGGCCGTGGCCCAGCTGCCGGCCGAAATCCGCCAGCAGGCCCGCGTGACCCGCCTGCTGCAGGAACGCGCGTTGATTGCCGCCACGCCCCGGACCGCTGCTGCAGGAGGTACGCCATGAGCCGGCGTTGGATGTTCGTGTTGATGCTGGTGTGTGCGCTGGTGCTGGTGATGCCGCGGGCGTGGGCGCAACGGCCTCCGGATACAGATCCACCTACTGGCGTCATTACCCAGGACATTGTCATGAGCTGGGATCGCTCAGCGATGCCCGGAGATATTGAGATATGGGCGCCAAAGACTTTGATCGCGTACGACATAGATCTGAGTAAGCAGTACGGCGAGCTATTTCTGACGTGTGAATCGTCCACTGATCCCGCATCTGGAATGTGCCGTACCGAAGACACGGAGGCAGAAAGTGGTGGTGTAACGAGTGTGATACCGGTGCGTGCGATAGAAGAGCGTACGGGAACCCCGGGAGCGATCAATTTCGCTGCCTCAATCTATAGAGCGGATTCCACCCAAGTTTGCTCGCTCGACTACTGGCGAGATACCAGATATGCGATCTGGTCGTCGCATTCCAGACCTTGTGGCATCGACTACGCGGTCGGCACGGGTCTGGCTGTCTCAATTGCTGGGGATAGCGTTGCGCGCCTGGTGGCTGGCAGTTGGAAAGGGAGTCTCGTACTTAATCTAAGAATGCCACCAGGTAGGCATCTGGCGAAGTACGTCTTCAACTTCGATTTCACCGTCACCGACTACGAAGCGATTTCGATCTACTTCCCGACCTTCGACACCATCGCGCCGCTGGTCAATCTCGACCTGCGCTACGACCCCATCCAGAAGGTCGTGGGTGGCAGGAAACAACTGGACATGTGCCTGTACGACGGCCTGGGTTCGCAGAGCGAGTACCTCGACGTCACGGTTCGCGACAGCGGTCCACGCCCACCTGCGGGATCGGACTTCTCGCTCTGGCACCGCGATGGCGGCAGCGATGCCAGCCAGCGCCTGGACTACCGCGTCCACCTGGACTACGGCGGCCACCGCCTGGCGATGAAGCACAACGTCAAGCAGCAGCTGCGCGGCATCGACAGCGCACAGCTGCGGCTGGTGATGCTGCCGGGCATCAGCCAGCCGGTGTACTGCGTGCCGACGCCGCTGACCCTGGAAACACCGCCCACCCCGATCGCCAGCCAGCGCCCCGGCCTGTACGAGGGCGAGCTGACCGTGGTGCTCGATGTCCCCACTGCCAAACCCTGATCCCGAGGAGCCTGCCATGAAGAAGCTGCTGTTCTGCCTGCTGCCGGTGAGCGCCCTGCTTGCACTGCCGGCACACGCCAACCTTTCCATTCACCCGATGCGCGCAGCGGTGGATGCCAAGCGCGGCACCCAGATCCGCGTGTACTCGCAGTCGACCATTCCGCAGTACGTGCAGACCCGCCTGCGGCGCATCGTCAATCCCGCCACGCCTGCCGAAGAAGAACAGGAGATGGAGGCCTCGGATGCGGCGATTGCCATCACCCCCGGCAAGTTCGCACTTTCCGGCGGCGGCAATCGCCTGATCAGGGTGATTCCGCTGCAGCAGGTCCAGAAGGAAACTGCCTACCGCCTCTATTTCGAAGGCGTGCGCGGGCCGGATGACGCTCCCCTCGAAGACGGCGAAGGCGCACAGGCAAACATCGGCGTCAGCCTGGTCTGGGGGGCTTTGGTCAATGTCACCCCCGACGACGGTGTGGTGGACCTGCGCCTCCAGGACAACACGCTGCACAACACCGGCACGCTGCGCGTGGGAATCATCGGTGCTGAGCAGTGCACGGCCGCGGGTGCCTGCACGCCACACCCCGTGTCGCACAGCCTCTACCCAGATGCCGCACTGACCTTGCCGTTCCAGCTTCAGCCGGGCAACTCGCTGCAGCTGCGCTACCGGCTCACCCGCGATGGCTATCGCGAACACGTGCGGACGATCGCGCCGACAACGACCTGAGCCCGCACTTTGCCCGCCCCGTGCCCGGCACGGGGCTCACTTTCCTTGTCCTGTTAAGGAGAAACACATGAATCGAATCTATCGTCGTATCTGGAATCACGCCAAAGGCTGCTGGGAGGTTGCCAGTGAATTTGCGATGAGGCGTGGAAAGGCCTCGCACTCAGGCATTATCGCGGAATCGAGGTGCATCCTTGCCTTACTGGTGCTCGGCTTTGCGTCAAGCAACGCTGGAGCAACGCAGTACTACCTCGGATGCAATGAGCATGAGGGGTGGGCAGCAAAGTGTACCCCGCTGTTTGGCAGCTATGACGAAAAGATGTTCACGGCAGGCGCTGGTGGTGCCGCATACAACGCTCTCGCCTTGGGAGCAGGCTCACGGGTGTATGGAGACAACTCCTTCGCGTTTGGCCACGGAACCCGGATTGAAAAGCAGAACAGCGCTGCGTTTGGCTTCAAGGCGCGGACCAGTGGCGTCGATAGTGTTGCCTTTGGGTACAACGCCAGTGCCAATGGCGGCCACGCACTGGCAATGGGTGCGAACGCATACACCGGAGCACTTGGGGCTACGGCCGTGGGCAACGATGCTGCGGCCACCCGGCAGAATGCGGTGGCCGTTGGCAGCGGCTCCAGCGCGGAAAAGGAGAATGCGGTGGCGCTGGGTGCCAACGCATTGTCCAACGGTGTGGATGGAGTGGCGCTGGGAAGCAGGGCACAGGTTGAGACCGGTGCTGGCACGGGTGGCGTCGCCATCGGTGGCGGTGCCCGTGCGGGAAGCCTGGGCTACACCGGTGCCATCGCCATCGGCGGTGAGAGCCGTGCTCTTACGGACGGCGTTGCGCTGGGCTATGCGGCGTCTGCCTCCGCACAGGGCGCCGTAGCCCTGGGTGTTCGCTCGGTGGCCACGGAAGCCAATACGGTGTCGGTAGGCAGCGCCTCGGTGCGCCGTCGCATCGTGAACGTGGCCGATGGTCGTGTCACCGCGTCCAGCACTGATGCGGTCACCGGCAAGCAGCTGCATGCCATGAACGAGCGGGTTGACGGCATGATCAAGCAGGATTCCGCAGGCGGCATCGTACGCATCGCCAACAGCAACACCGGCACGGAAGTCAGCATGCGCAATGCGGTGCTGGCGACGCGCAAGGTGAGTGGCGTGTCTGACGGCGCGCTGACGACGACCAGCACCGACGCTGTGAATGGACGCCAGCTCAACACGACCAATGGCAATGTCACCAAGGCGCAGACCGCTGCGGATGCGGCCAAGGCTGATGCCAGCAAGGCCCTGGCCCAGGTCACCACGGTGACCGGCCTGATCGGCCAGGCTTCGTCCACCAGCAGTGTCCGCTTGGGCGAGAAGAACAGCGGTACCTCGCTGGATGTCCGCAACAGTGCCAATGCCAACCGCAAGGTGACCGGTGTGGCTGATGCCACGCTGAGTACCTCCAGCACGGAAGCGGTGACCGGCAGGCAGTTGAACACGACCAATGAGAATGTTGCCAAGGCACAGACTGCTGCGGGAGAGGCCAAAGCTGATGCGAGCAACGCGCTGACTCAGGTGGTGACGCTGGGCGGCCTGGTGGGGCAGGTGTCGGCAACCGGCAATGTCCGCCTGGGTGAAAAGAACAGCGGAACGGTGTTGGATGTGCGCAATAGCGCCAATGCGAATCGAAAGCTGACTGGTGTGGCCGATGGTCTGGTCAATGCCAGCAGTTATGAAGCCGTCAACGGCAGGCAGCTCAATGCCACTAATGACAAGGTGGCGGCGGTGGAGAGTATTGCCAGGGCTGCGGGCACAGAAGCGGCGGCGGCAAAGACGGATGCAGCCAAGGCGTTGGTCGAAACCGCGGCGCTTGGCGGGCTGGTGGCACAAGTGTCTACGACTGGCAATGTGCGTCTGGGCGAAAGGAACAGCGGAACGACGTTGGATGTTCGCAATAGCGCCAATGCCAACCGGAAGATCAGTGGTGTGGCGGATGGATTGCTGGAGATTGGCAGCAGCGATGTGGTGAATGGTGGTCAACTATATATCGTAGAGCAGTCTGCGCAGGCGGCAAAGACTGTTGCGGACGAAGCTATGAAGGGAATCGAAGGTCTTGTTGAGAGCTCTCGATACTTTGCGAGTGGCAAAGGTGGACCTCAGGGAGCAGCTCGAGCAGGACTGATTGGTGTCGCTATTGGTGATTCCGCCGAGGCCTCAGTTTCAAGTGAGGGGGCAGTTGCCGTCGGTAGTTTCTCCGCAGCTCTCGGTAAGAACTCCGTTGCTTTGGGGAGGGCTGCGCGGGTAAATGAGGCTGCGGACAATGGATTTGCTCTGGGTGTTCTCGCTTCAGTTGAAGAAGTGGGTGGGGTATCACTCGGGTCGAACAGTATTGTCAAGAAGGGGGCGACCAGTGCATTGGCTCTGGGAGATTCCTCGGTCGCTGATGAGGCTTACACGGCATCTTTTGGTAGTGCCGAAGCCCAACGTCGTCTTACCAATGTCGCTCGTGGCACCGCCGACCACAACGCTTCCACTGTCTCTCAGCTCAAAGATTCCCTCGCTACCCTCGGCGGCGGAGCAGGCATGGACGCCAGCGGAAATATCATCGCCCCAACGTACTCGGTGCAGGGCGGAACGCAGAGCACGGTCGAAGACGCACTGATGGCGCTTGATGGCGCCGTCATCACTGCAGGTCGTCGCGCGGGCAAGGTGGAAGATCAGCTTAGCTCGATTTTCCAGGACTCGCCGTCGGCCCGTGCCGATGGCATGAATCAGATCGCGCTCAGTGGCGAGAACGGCATGGTGCTGACCAACTTGGCTGATGGACGAGTGGCGCCAGGAAGTCGTGATGCTGTAACCGGTAGCCAGCTGTACGCCGCAGAGCAGAAGATCTCGCAGAATCGGAATGATCTGGAGGCGATGCGAAAGGAGCGAGAGGTCGGCGAACAGGCAATGCGTGGATTGGATGCTAGCGGCCCAATCGACTTCGGCGGTGCGCTTTTGACTGGCGTGGCCGAGGCGAAGTTGTCGGCTGATAGCTCGGATGTTGTACGCGGTAGCCAGCTCTATGAGACCAATAGCCGTGTGTCGGCCATGGAAGGCATCAGCCAGTATGTCAGCGTGGGCACAGCGCCTGGATATGGTCCTGCTCAGGCTGGTCCGGTTGGTCTTGCAATTGGGAACTTCGCCAAGACCGGCACTAACGGCGGCACAGCAATTGGAACGTTCGCGCATGCAATGGGAATCAACTCAGTCGCCATTGGACGCGGATCAACTGTCTTTGAAGGATCAGATTACAGCTTTGCCATCGGAACTGGAGCGGAGGTTGGAAGGCGCGATGAGCGGGGTGCGTTTGCAGCCATCGCCTTGGGTGTCAATTCAAGGGTTGAGCCGGGAGCTGATGGCTCTTTGGCGCTCGGAAGCGACTCACAGGCGATCGAGGCGAGAGTTGCATCGTTTGGTAACGCTGGAATGAAGCGCCGCCTCGTAAACATCGCCAACGGCACCGCCAATCACAATGCCGCCACCGTCGGCCAGCTGCGCGGTGCGCTGTCCGCGCTCGGCGGTGAAGTCGATGCCAACGGCAACATCGTCGGCCCCAGCTTCACCGTGCAGGGCCAGTCCCAGTCCACGCTCAATGGTGCGCTTGAGGCGCTCGACGGTGCAGTAGTCAGCAACCGCTCGAGGGTGAACCAGGTCGAGTCGCAGCTGCGCAGCGTGTTCCAGGACACGCCCTCCGTCCGCGCCGACGGTCTCAACCAGCTCACCCTGGCCGGAACCCACGGCATGGTCATTTCCAACGTGGCCAATGGCCTGATCGCCGCCGGCAGCCGCGATGCGGTCAATGGTGGTCAGCTGCATTCGATGCAGCAGCAGCTCAACGGCCGCATGGACGGGCTGGAGCAGCGCATCGATGCGCCGCAGCCGCAGGCAATGGCGGTGGCTTCAGTGCCCGAACCGGAAGCGCCGGTGCCGCAGGCCGAAGGCGGCCAGCAGGTGGCGTCGGCAGGCGAGGGTGAGAAGCCCACGCCGCAGCCGAAGACGAAGAAGGAGGACACCCCGAAGCCGCAGGTCGATACCGCTGAACTGGAGAAGATGCTGGCCCGCGCCAACGAGTATACCGATGGCGCGATCAGCAACTTCGAGCGTCGCCTGGACAAGATGGACAAGCGCTTCAACCGCATGGCGGCGATGAGCAGCGCGCAGACCGCGATGGCGATGAACACCGCCGGCCTGGCCACCTACAACCGCCTGGGTGCGGGCGTGGGATACAGCGAGGGTGAGTCGGCGATGGCGGTGGGCTACCAGCGTGTGCTCAACGAGAAGGGCTCGGCCACCTTCAGCCTCAATGGCGCGTTCACCAACAGCGGTGAACGCAGCATGGGCGTCGGCGTCGGCATCGGCTGGTAAGCCATGCGGCCCCGGCGTGGTGCGCGTAATGAACCCCGTCGCGCCGGGGTCCTTGCCGAGGAGAAGGCAATGTACAGATGGGTAAGTGGAATCGTCAGCTATCGCACGTTCTATATCTGGCGGGCGCGCTTTCGCTACTACACCCGGAACCTGGACCTGTGGACGCTGATGAGCGGGCTATGCATCGCCGGTCTGCTGCTGGTGCTGTGGTATCTGTGGCAGATGCTGGGCGTGCCGCCGCCGCGCGTGCGTCCTCAGGCAGCGGCGCTGCGGATCGAGGGCGTCACCAGCGAGGCGATCCATCGCATCGTGCTGGTGCGCCACGCGGGCCGCACGCCGGGTGCACCGTTCACCACGCCGGAGGAGGTAAGGGCGAGCACGTTGCGCACGATGCGGGTGCGGCAGGTGATGGACAGCGAAGTGGTGTGGCGGCTGAAAGCCGACATGCTGGCGGACATCGCCGACTACATCACCGCCACGGGTGGGTGCGTCCCGTACGACTGCCGACGGATTCGCGCTCGATTGGAGGATGTGCGCAGGGCGGGTGTTGAGAATGCGCAGATCAACACAGCACTGTTGACGATCCTGGAGGTGTCGCTGGACCAGATGCCGTCGTTGGAGGCGGTCGAGCATGAGCGGGTGAAGAGTGGGTGGTCGGATGGGTTCAACGACATCTATGACCAGATCTGGTTGCTGCGGGGCCTGCAGGTCATGCATGCACAGATGATGCGGGAGTATCCGCAGCGAGCCGCCGCGCCGTGGTTGCCGCGGTTGCTCAGCGACCCGCTGCGCGATACCCGTTTCGTCTGGTAGCGGGAGCATGATGGGCATCATCTGCCAGCGCAGGTAGCGCAGCTTTTGTAGAGTCGAGCCGTGCTCCACTGCTCTCCGGCCAGCAATCGAAATGCCTGAAGCACAGTGCGGACCAACGGTCCGCACCTACCGAACACGGGTGCAGCGCTTCTGTAGAGTCGAGCCGTGCTCGACTGCTCTCCGGCCAGCAATCGAAATGCCTGAAGCACAGTGCGGACCAACGGTCCGCACCTACCGAACACGGGTGCAACGCTTCTGTAGAGTCGAGCCGTGCTCCACTGCTCTCCGGCCAGCAATCGAAATGCCTGAAGCACAGTGCGGACCAACGGTCCGCACCTACCGAACACGGGTGCAACGCTCCTGTAGAGTCGAGCCGTGCTCGACTGCTCTCCGGCCAGCAATCGAAATGCCTGAAGCACAGTGCGGACCAACGGTCCGCACCTACCGAACACGGGTGCAGAGCTTTTGTAGAGTCGAGCCGTGCTCCACTGCTCTCCGGCCAGCAATCGAAATGCCTGAAGCACAGTGCGGACCAACGGTCCGCACCTACCGAACACGGGTGCAGAGCTTCTGTAGAGTCGAGCCGTGCTCGACTGCTCTCCGGCCAGCAATCGAAATGCCTGAAGCACGGTGCGGACCAACGGTCCGCACCCATCACTGGCAGGTACCGCTGCGCTCGCCGGCCATGGGCCGGCGCTACCGTCATCCGCCGATGTACGCGCTGATCTCCGCTTCGGCCAGCACCTGCCGCAACTGCGCCACGGACGCACGTCGCATCGGCTTCTCATCCACCGGTGACAGTGGGGCCTGGCGCAGGGCGTCGTACGGCAGCACGGCCAGGTCGAAGGTCAGCTCCTCGGCACTGAACACCCACACCGGCACGTCCAGGCAGCGTTCGCGGTCCATGCGCAGGCGGCGCGTCCGCGATTCGGCGGGAATGCCGTGCTCCTCCAGGAAGCGGTGCACGGCTTCCGGGTCGTCGCTGTGCAGGTGCAGCTGCACGGGACTGTTGGCGTCGGCGGTGCCCTCCAACACTGGGCCAGCCAGGCGCGGGGAGAAGCCGTGCAGGAACTCCAGCGCACGCATGGCAGCCTCGCGGCGGCGCTGAAGCTCGCTGCCGTGCTGGGGGCCAGCGAACAGCCGCTGGTATTCGCGCAGGGCGTCTTCGATCTCGGTGTTGCGGGGCAGGGAGGCATCGTCGTGGATGCCGAGCCGGCTGGCGGCCTTCAACTTGGCCTGGTGGTAGTCGCGGATGCCGCCTTCGGCCATCAGGCGGGCGGCTTCGTGGGCGAGGCGGTGACGCCGCTCGCGGGTCTGGCTGGCAGCATGCTGACGGGCGCGATGCATGCGATGACTCCCTGTTGCGACCTGGCTACAGAGTAGCGCACGGATGTGACATCCGCGTGGGTATTTCACGGAGGCGAGCAAGCGGGTGCCGTTGATCCTGTAGAGCCGAGCCCATGCTCGGCTGCTCTACCGCCGGCGCATGGAGCCGAGCATGGGCTCGGCTCTACAGAGGCGGTGCCAACCAACGGTTGGCACCCACCGAATGCTTCCTCAGAAGATATCGAACGCGGCGGCGTCGGCCTGCGGCGTATTGAGGTTCAGGTCGTAGTCGGTCAGGCGGTCCATGTCTTCCACCTTCACCCACTCGGTCGCGCCGTTGAGGGTGGCCTGGACCATGCCGCTGGGCGGCTCGTTCTGCGCAATCGGGGTGTCCTTCAGCGCGGTGCGCATGTAGTCGATCCAGATCGGCAGGGCGGCCTTGCCACCGTATTCGCGGTAGCCCAGCGAGCGGAAGTCGTCGCGGCCCACCCACACGGTGGTCACGTACGGGCCACCGAAGCCGGAGAACCAGGCGTCGCGGTGGTCGTTGGTGGAGCCGGTCTTGCCGCCCACGTCCTCGCGGCCGAGCACCTTGGCCTGCACGCCGGTACCGCGCTGGACCACGTCGCGCATCATCGACACCAGCTGGTAGGCGGTGCGGGCGTCGATCGCGCGCGGGGCGGTGCGGGCATCGGGGTTGACCGGCGCGGCCGGGGTCTCGGCCTTGGCTTCGGCCTTGGCCGCAGCAGCCGGGTCCACCTTCGGGGCCGGGGCGCCGAAGTTGAAGCCGTCCACCACCTGGCTGACCGGCTGGTCGCTGCTGCCGGCGCAGTCGCGGCAGGCCATCGCCGGGTTTTCCTTGAACACCAGGTTGCCGTCGCGGTCGTTCACCTGGTCGATCAGCCAAGTGTCCACGCGCGAGCCGCCGTTGGCGAACACCGCGTAGCCACGGGCCACCGACAGCGGGGTGAGCGAGGCGGTACCCAGCGACATCGACAGGTTCGGCGGCAGTTCCGATTCGGCGAAACCAAATTCGCTGATGTACTTGCGCGCGTAGTCCACGCCCATGCCATCGAGCAGACGCACCGAGACCAGGTTGCGCGACTGCACCAGCGCTTCGCGCAGGCGCATCGGGCCGCGGAAACCGCCGCCGTCGTTCTGCGGAGCCCAGGTCTTGCCGCGGCGGTCGCGGAACACGACCGGGGCGTCGAGCACGATCGAGGCCGGGTTGTAGCCCTTGTCGAAGGCCGCGGCGTAGATGAAGGGCTTGAAGCTCGAACCCGGCTGGCGGCGGGCCTGGGTGGCACGGTTGAACTTGTTGCCGGAGAAGCTGAAACCGCCAACCAGCGCCTTCAGTGCACCGCTGTGGGCATCCAGCGAGACCAGCGCGGACTGGCCGCGCGGGAGCTGATCCAGCAGCCACTCCCCTTCCTTGGCACCGGCACGCACGCGCACGATGTCACCGCGCTGCACCAGCTTGCCCGGGGTCTTGTTGGTCCACTTGGCGGCACCGGCCGGCAGCACGATCTCGGTCCGGTTGGCCAGCACCACGGTGGCGCTGCCATCGGCACCGGTGCTGGCAACGATGGCCGGCAGCAGGCCGGCCTGGCCGTACAGGCCACGCAGGTGCTCGGCCAGGGCGGCGGCGTCTTCGCCGGCACCCACCTGCACCTGCTTCTCCACGCCGTGCCAGCCGTGGCGGTGGTCGTAGAGCAGCAGGCCATCACGGACGGCCAGGTTGGCGGCGGTCTGCAGGGTGGAGTCGATGGTGGTGGTGACGTGGTAACCCTTGTTGACCACATCGCCGCCGAAGCGGGCGATCATCTCCTGGCGCACCAGCTCGGCCACGTAGGGCGCGTCGACCTGCACCGGCGGCTCATGCGCGGTGGCGTGCATCGGCACGGCCTTGGCCGCGTCGGCTTCGGCCTGGCTGACGAACTTCAGGTCGGCCATGCGCTGCAGCACATAGTTGTCACGACGCTGGCGGGCGCGCTCCGGGTTGGAGATCGGGTTGCCCGAGGACGGGAACTTGGGGATGCCGGCCAGCGAGGCCATCTCGTCCAGGTCCAGCTCGTTGAGCTTCTTGCCGTAGTAGAACTCGGCGGCGGCGGCCACGCCGTAGGCGCGGTTGCCGAAGAAACTCTTGTTCAGGTACAGCTCGAAGATCTCGTCCTTGCTCAGTTCGGACTCGATCTTCCGCGCCAGCAGGATCTCGGCCAGCTTGCGGGTATAGCTGTACTCGGAGCTGAGGAAGAACTGGCGGGCCACCTGCTGGGTGATGGTGGAACCACCGGGCACGCGCTTGTCGTTGGTGGTGGCCAGCAGCCAGACCGCGCGGCCGATGCCCTTGTAGTCCACACCGCCATGCTCGTAGAAGCGGGCGTCCTCGGTTGCCAGGAAGGCCTGCTTCAGCTTCTCCGGCACGTCCTTCATGGTGATCGGGGTACGCCGGGTCTCGCCGAACACCGCCATCAGCTTGCCGTCGGCGGCATAGACGTACATCGGCTCCTGCATTTCCACGTCGCGCAGGGTCTGCACGTCGGGAAGCTTGGAGGACACGGCGTAGTACAGACCGCCCACGGCGGCCGCGCCGATCAGCGCCAGGACCAGGACAATCAGGAAGATCCAGCGCAGCCAGCGGCGGAGTCGAGTCATCGGGTTCAGATTCCGATTGCGAATTTCGTGGTCGCAGAGTATAGATTACGCAAGGTGGCGGCTGGGGTCGGCACCGGGGAGCGCAAGGGGAACAGTCAGGGGCTGCATCGTGAATCCGTGAGGAACTTCACAGCAGGGCCGTTGCCATTTGCTAAGAATACGTTATTAATGCTCGGGCGCAGGTCTTGCGTCCAAGTGCCCGTCGGCAGGGGAGAAACCGTGGGGCTCATCCCAAAAAGTCAGTCGCCGCTTGTAGGCGTCGACATCAGTTCGACTGCGGTAAAGCTTTTGCAGCTGTCCCGCAGTGGCAACCGTTTTCGCGTGGAACATTACGCTGTGGAACCTCTTCCGCCGAATGCGGTGGTGGAAAAGAACATCGTCGAAGTGGAGGCCGTAGGTGAGGCCATCCGCCGCGCGATGAACCGCTCGGGGAGCAAGGCCAAGCTGGCCGCTGCCGCCGTTGCCGGTTCGGCGGTGATCACCAAGGTGATCCCGATGCCGGCCGAGCTCGACGAGAACGACATGGAAGCCCAGATCGAGCTGGAAGCGGTCAACTACATTCCGTACCCGATCGAGGAAGTGAACCTGGACTTCGAGGTGATCGGGGCGATCCCGAACAACCCGGAGATGGTCCAGGTGCTGCTGGCCGCGTCGCGTTCGGAGAACGTGGAACTGCGCCAGTCGGCCCTGGAACTGGGGGGGCTGCAGGCCAAGGTGATGGACGTGGAGGCCTTCGCGGTCGAGAACGCCTACGCCCTGGTCGCCAGCGAGCTGCCGGTGTCCATCGACGGCGTGGTCGCGCTGGTGGACATCGGCGCCACCATGACCACCCTCAACGTTCTGCGCGGCGGCCGCAGCCTGTACAGCCGCGAACAGGTGTTCGGTGGCAAGCAGCTGACCGACGAGATCATGCGCCGTTACGGCCTGAGCTACGAGGAGGCCGGCCTGGCCAAGCGCCAGGGTGGGCTGCCGGAAAGCTACGAGATGGAAGTGCTGGAGCCGTTCAAGGAAGCCACGGTCCAGCAGATCAGCCGCCTGCTGCAGTTCTTCTACGCAGGCAGCGAGTTCAACCGCGTCGATCACATCGTGCTGGCCGGCGGCTGCGCCGTGCTCGGTGGCCTGCCGGAAATGGTCGAGGAACAGCTGGGCGTGCCGACCGTGGTCGCCAACCCGCTGGCGCAGATGACCCTGGGGCCGAAGGTGAACGCACATGTGCTGGCCCAGGATGCCCCCGCGCTGATGATCGCCACCGGTCTGGCGCTGAGGAGCTTCGACTGATGGCACGCATCAATCTATTGCCCTGGCGCGCCGAGCGGCGCAAGCAACGCCAGCGCGAGTTCTACGCAATGCTGGGCATGGCCGCGATCGGTGGCCTGCTGCTGTCGCTGGTGATCTGGTTCTATTACGACCGCCAGGTGAGCGGCCAGATGGACCGCAACGCCTATCTGGAAGCCGAGATCGAGAAGGTCAAGGAACAGAACAAGGAGATCGACCGCCTTGACGCGCAGAAGGAACGCCTGCTGGCCCGCAAGAAGGTCATTGAGGAACTGCAGGCCAAGCGCTCGCAGATGGTGCACCTGTTCGATGCGCTGGTGCGCACGATTCCCGATGGCCTGGTGCTGACCGCGCTGAAGCAGGAAGGCGACGTGCTGACCCTGGAAGGGCGCACCCAGTCCAACGCCCGTGTTTCGGCGTACATGCGCAACCTGGAAACGTCCGGCTGGATGACCAACCCGGAACTGTCGATCATCGAAGCGCGTGACCCCGAGAAGGACAAGGACGGCAAGACCGGCCCGGTTGCGGACATCAAGGCGCTGCCCTACGTGTTCGTGGTCAAGGTGAAGCTGCCGGCGCAGAGTGAGGAAGTGGCCGCTACGCCAGGCCTCAACGCCGATGGTTCGGTGGCAACGCCGGCGCCGCCCGCAGTGGCCCCGCTTGCCGCCGGCCCGGATGCAGCGGCGCCCGCCGCGCCGGCCGCAGGCCAGCCCGCTGCTGCTCCGGCTGCACCCGCCCCCGCCGCCGCTCCGGCCAACGCACCTGCTGCCACCCCGGCCGCGCCGAACCCGCCGGCAGCCCCGGCTGCCAAGCCTGCGCCGAAGCCCGAGGGCAGCCGCCTGGCGCAGCCGCCGCAGGCCTTCAACGCCCCGCTGCAGGGGGATCGCGCATGAGCCAGAAAATCGATCTGAAGAACCTGGATTTCAACGACATCGGCAACTGGCCGCAGAAGGCCAAGATCGTCTTCTGCTCGCTGTTGGCGCTGGTGATCATGTTCGTTGCGTGGATGCTGCTGATCAGTGGCAAGCGCGAGGAACTGGCCGGCCTGGAATCGAAGGAAGTCGACCTGCGTGCCGAGTTCACCAAGCAGCAGGAACGCGCGGTGAACCTGGCGCCGCTGAAGCAGCAGCTGGCACAGATGGAACAGGTGCTGCAGCAGATGCTGCGGCAGCTGCCCAGCAAGACCGAAATGCCGGACCTGATCATCGACATTTCGCAGACCGCGTTGTCCAGCGGCCTGACCAACGAGCTGTTCGAGCCGGAGCAGGAGCAGGTCAAGGAGTTCTACGCCGAAAAGCCGATCAAGCTGCGCATGGTGGGCAGTTACCATCAGTTCGGTGCGTTCGTCAGCGGCGTGGCCTCGCTGCCGCGGGTGGTGATCCTGACCATGCACGACATCAACCTCAAGCCCAAGGACAAGGCCAGCGGCAACGCCCGCAGCGGTGCGCTGGAGCTGTCCGGCACGGTCAAGACCTATCGCTATCTGGATGAGACGGAAGTGCAGGCGCAGCAGGCTGTCGCCGATGCCGAAGCGAAAAAGAAGAACGGCAAGGGGGGCAAGAAGTGATGCGCACGTACATCGCACGCAGTGCAGTGGCGTTGGCGGTCCTGTTGCTGGCCGCCTGTGGCCGCGGCGTGACCAGCACGCCGGGTGATGCGCCGAATCTTGAAAAGTGGGTGGAAGGCGAGCGTGCACGACCGGCGCAGCCGCTGGAGCCGCTGCCGGTGATGCAGCAGTTCGAAACCTTCGAATACTCCGCACAGGGCCTGCGCGATCCGTTCACCGATGCCTGGACCAATCCGCAGCAGGGGAATGGCGGATTGCGTCCGGATCCGAACCGGCGCAAGGAGCCGTTGGAAGGCTTCCCGCTGGATGCACTGGACATGGTCGGTACCATCGGCACCGGCGCCGCTACCGTGGCGCTGGTGATGGGGCCGGACAAGGTGACCTACCGGGTACGCCCGGGTGGGTACCTGGGGCAGAGCGACGGGCGGGTCACGGCGGTCTTCGAAGACCACGTGGAGCTGATCGAACTGGTGCCGGATGGCGCGGGCGGCTGGCTGGAACGGCCGGCAACGCTCTCGCTTGAAGATCAATGATCGTTTACTGGGGATAGCACGATGACCTTTCACCAAGCCAAGGGGCTGCGTCCCATCCGGCGCTCTACCTTGAACCGTGTCAGCGCGTTGGGAGTCGCGCTGATGCTGGCCTGCGCTCCGGCGCTGGCCGCCGCACCGGCCGAGAAGCCGGTGGGCGCCACCGTGGCACCGGCGGCAGCGCCGGCGGGCCTGTCGGTGGCCAAGATCGATTTCAAGCGCGGCGATGATGGCGCCGGGCGCCTGATCGTCCAGTTCGACGGCCAGGGCGCGGTCCCGGACCTGCGGACGCAGGGCAACAGCGTGGTGGTCGATGTCGGTAACGCCCGGCTGCCGGCCAACCTGCAGAAGCCGATGAACGTCACCGACTTCGCCACGCCGGTGCAGCGCATCGACGCCAAGCCGTCCGGTGCCGGTACCCAGCTGGTGCTCAGTACCGGTGGCGCGGTGGAGTCGCTGGCCTACCAGAGCGGCAACGAGTACGTGGTGGAGATCAGCCCGCGGCAGGCGCCCGCCGCGGTGGGCGCGGTCACCGCCGGCAGCGTCACCCAGGCCGCCAAGGCGGTGGGGCAGCGTGGCTTCACCGGCAAGCCGGTGACCTTCAACTTCCAGGACGTGCCGGTGCGCACCGTGCTGCAGTTGATCGCCGAAGAATCCAATCTCAACGTGGTGGCGTCCGATTCGGTACAGGGCAATGTGACCCTGCGCCTGGTCAACGTGCCGTGGGACCAGGCGCTGGACATCGTGCTGCGCGCCAAGGGCCTGGACAAGCGTCGCGATGGCAGCGTGATCTGGGTCGCTCCGCAGGCTGAGCTGGCCAAGTTCGAGCAGGAGAAGGAAGACGCGCGCATCGCCATCGAGAACCGCGAAGACCTGGTCACCGATTACGTCCAGATCAACTACCACAGCGCCACGCAGATCTTCAAAGCGCTGACCGATGCCAAGGGCATCGGCGGCGGTGGTGGCGGCGGCAATGGCGGTGGCGGCGGTTCGTCGCAGGAAGACAGTGGTTTCCTGTCCTCGCGCGGCCGTATCGTGGCCGACGAGCGCACCAACACGCTGATGATCAGCGACATCCCGAAGAAGATCGCGCGCATGCGTGAGCTGATCGGCGTGATCGACCGTCCGGTTGACCAGGTGCTGATCGAAAGCCGTATCGTCATCGCTACCGATACCTTCGCCCGCGAGCTGGGTGCGAAGTTCGGCATCAGCGGCAGCCGCGACAACGTGTACTTCAGCGGCAGCCTGGATGCCAATGCCGAAACCCGCAAGTCGCAGGTCGATACGGCGCAGGCCAACGCCAAGGCGATTCGCGAGTGGCAGGCCGGCGGCAGCGTCGGCCCGGCGCCGATTCCCAGCGGCCCGACCATCAAGCGCGGCCTGAACTGGAACCTGCCGGTGGCCGCAGCCAACAACCCTGGCTCGCTGGCGCTGTCGATCCTCAACGCAGGCTACCTGCTGGACGTGGAGCTGTCGGCCATGCAGGAAGAGTCGCGAGGCGAGGTGATCTCCAACCCGCGCGTGGTTACCACCAACCAGCGCGAGGCGATGATCAAGCAAGGCAAGGAAATCGGCTACGTCACCATCAGCGGCACCGGTGCTGCCGGTGGCGCCGGCTCCACCCCGAACGTGCAGTTCAAGGAAGTGGTGCTGGAACTGCGGGTGACCCCGACCATCACCAACGACAACCGCGTGTTCCTCAACATGCAGGTGAAGAAGGATGAGGTCGACCGCCTGATCGAACTGCAGGGCTACGGCACGGTGCCGTCGATCAACCGCCGCGAGGTCAACACCGCGGTACTGGTCGAGGATGGGCAGACCGTGGTCATCGGTGGCGTGTACGAGTTCACCGACCGCAGCAGCATCAGCAAAGTGCCGTTCCTGGGCGACGTGCCGTTCCTGGGCAACCTGTTCAAGAAGCGCGGCCGCAACAAGGACAAGGCCGAGCTGCTGGTGTTCGTCACGCCGAAGGTGCTGCGCGTGGCCAAGCAGAACTGAGCCCGCGCCACCCGCGCAACGCAGAAGGGCCGCCATGCGCGGCCCTTCTGCGTTTCCACCCGTAGATCCACGCCATGCGTGGATAGCCCAGTAGATCCACGCCATGCGTGGATGGGCCGTTCAGCCGTTCTTGATGCCAATCGCAGGGCACCCTGCGATGATGTCGGGAACCCGTGCCGTCCCGCGCCGGTCAAAGGCCCCCATGAACCTGCCACCGCCGATGCCCGAAACCGTCTCGCCGCCGCCCGCGCCGGCCGCCTCCCGCCTGCATGGCGCCTTCACCCAGCTGCGCGATGCCCTGTCGGCCGAGATCGTCGGCCAGGCGGCACTGGTCGAACGCCTGCTGATCGCGCTGCTGGCCGATGGCCACCTGTTGGTGGAAGGCGCTCCGGGCCTGGCCAAGACCACGGCGATCCGTGCGCTGGCCTCGCGCCTGGAGGCGGATTTCGCCCGCGTGCAGTTCACCCCGGACCTGTTGCCGGCCGACCTGACCGGCACCGAGATCTGGCGCCCGCAGGAGGGCCGCTTCGAATTCGTACCCGGCCCGATCTTCCACCCGATCCTGCTGGCCGATGAAATCAACCGCGCGCCGGCCAAGGTGCAGTCGGCGCTGCTGGAAGCGATGGGCGAGCGCCAGGTCACCGTTGGCCGCCACACCTACGCGCTGCCGCCGCTGTTCCTGGTGATGGCCACGCAGAACCCGATCGAGCAGGAAGGCACCTTCCCGCTGCCCGAAGCACAGCTGGACCGGTTCCTGATGCATGTACGCATCGGCTACCCGGACCAGGCCGCCGAATCGGAGATCCTTCGGCTGGCCCGCGACCGCGCCCGTGGCGCGCTGGGCGAAGCCGCACCGGCGGCGGAAAAGCTGCCGATGCAGGATGTGTTCGATGCCCGCCGCGAAGTGCTGGACCTGCACATGGCGCCGGCGCTGGAACGCTACCTGATCGAGCTGGTGCTGGCCTCGCGTGATCCGTCGCGCTATGACGCTGGCCTGGGCCGCCGCATTGCCTGGGGCGCCAGCCCGCGCGGTTCCATCGCACTGGAACGCTGCGCGCGTGCGCGCGCCTGGCTGGCCGGCCGCGATTTCGTCACCCCTGATGATGTGCGTGCGGTCGCTGCTGACGTGTTGCGCCATCGCGTGCTGCCCAGCTACGAAGCTACTGCCGAAGGCTGGGATGGCGAACGCCTGGTGCAGGAGCTGCTGGCCCGGGTGCCGGCACCCTGAGCCTGCGCATGGCCGATCCATCCCTGCACCACGCCTCTTCCGTCAGCGACGGTGACGGGCTGCACCCGCAGCTGGCCGAACTGGTAGCGCTGCGCCGCCTTGCACAGCGACCGCCGCCGCGTTGCCGTGGCCGCGCCGGCAACGCGGGGCAGGCGCCGTCGCCGCTGCGTGGGCGTGGCATGGAGTATGCCGAGTCACGCGAGTACGTGGCCGGTGATGATGCGCGCCATATCGACTGGCGGGTGACCGCACGCACCGGTCGTGCCCACACCAAACTGTTCCAGGCCGAACGCGAGCGGGTCAGCCTGATCGTGGCCGATACGTCGCCGGCGCTGTACTTCGGCACCCG
This sequence comes from Stenotrophomonas maltophilia group sp. LNF247, assembly GCF_054083135.1. Classification (NCBI taxonomy): domain Bacteria; kingdom Pseudomonadati; phylum Pseudomonadota; class Gammaproteobacteria; order Lysobacterales; family Lysobacteraceae; genus Stenotrophomonas; species Stenotrophomonas maltophilia group sp. LNF247. The sequence goes on along the minus strand of NZ_JBSRQL010000002.1, from coordinate 94,133 downwards.
CGTGCGCTTCAAATCGGTGCAGGCCGCACGTGCCGGTGCTGTCGCCGCGTGGTCGGCACAGCGTCGTGGTGATCGCATCGGCGCCCTGCGTGGCAGCGACCGTGAACCACCGATCGCACCGGCAGGTGGCCCGCGCGGCGTGCTGCGCGTGCTGGATGCGCTCACCCGGTGGTATGCGCAGCCACCGGCCGATGACCTTGGCCTGGAGCGCGCGCTGGACCATGCCGGTCGCGTCCTGCGCCCGGGTGCACGCGTGCTGGTGCTGGCCGACCCGCAGCAGGCCATCCGTATTCCGCCTGCGCGCTGGAGTGCGCTGGCCCAGCACCATGACCTCAGCCTGGTGCTGCTGGTCGATCCATTGGAACTGCAGCCTCCATCGGCTGCGCTGCAGTTCCAGACCCTGCAGCAGCGCATCGGCCTGGACCTGCGGCGCAGCGAGGTGCAGGCGCATTGGCAGGCCCACTTCGTCGAACCATTGCAGGAACTGCGGCGCCAGCTGGGGGCGCGCCGTGTCGATGTGCAGGTGCTGTCCACCGATGCGCCCAGCGATGCCTGGCTGGCACCATCGCCCACCGAGGTGCCGGCATGAGTGCCAACCTGCCGCTGCGCGACGTCCAAGTGCCACCGCCTCCGTCGTGGTGGCCACCGGCACCGGGCTATCTGATGATCGGCGGTGGGGTGCTGCTGTTGCTGGCGGCGATGGCCTTCGTGTGGTGGCAGCGCCGCCGACGCTGCCAACGCTGGTTGCAGCTGTTCGATCAGGAGCTGGCAACCACCGCCGATGCGGCTGCAGAACTGGCGGCGATTGCAGGACTGCTGCGTCGCGCCGCGCGCCAGGCACAGCCCGGCAGTGAATCCCTGCGCGATGATGCCTGGTGGCAGCGCGTGGATCCGGAAGGCACGCTGCCCGCGGCGCGTCGCAGCCTGCTGGCCGAAGGTGCCTATCGCCCACGCGTGGACGCCAACGATGTGGCGGCGCTGCGCAGCTGGGCGCGCGAGCGCTATCTGGCCATGCTGCTGGAGCGGCGCCGATGAACCTGCTGGCAAGTTACTGGCCATGGCCGGACCTGCAGCTGGCATGGCCGCTGGCCCTGCTGGCGCTGCCGTTGCCGTTGCTGGTGCACTGGTGGAAGCGTCGTGCCGATCCCGGCGCAGCACTGCGTGTGCCCTATGCGGCGACGGAACTGGAAGCGCTGGCCGGTGGCGGCCGCGTTGATGTGTCGTGGCTGCGCACGCTGCTGTTGTGGCTGGGCTGGTGCGCGCTGTGCGTCGCACTGGCACGCCCGCAACAGCTGGGCGAAGCAGTCACCCCGCCGCAGCAGGGCCGGCAGATGATGCTGGCGATGGACGTGTCCGGCAGCATGGGCGAGGGCGACATGGTGCTGGGTGGACAGGCGGTGGATCGCCTGACCGCAGCCAAGGCCGTGTTGGCCGATTTCCTCGATCGTCGTGCCGGCGACCGCATCGGCCTGCTGATCTTCGGCGACCGCGCCTACACGCTTACGCCGCTGACGGCCGATCTGGCCAGCGTGCGCGACCAGCTGCGCGACAGCGTGGTTGGCCTGGCGGGTCGCGAGACGGCCATCGGTGATGCCATCGGCCTGGCGGTGAAGCGCCTGCGCAGCCAACCCGAAGGCCAGCGCGTATTGATCCTGCTGACCGACGGCGTCAGCAACGCCGGCGTGCTGGAACCGCTGCGCGCGGCGGAGGTGGCCCGCGCCGAGGGCGTGCGCATCCACACCGTCGCATTTGGTGGCGATGGCAGCATGCGCCTGTTCGGTATTCCCATCTCCGCCGATCAGGACCCGGTCGACGAGGCCACGTTGAAGAAGATTGCCAGCATGACCGGTGGCCAGTTCTTCCGCGCGCGTGACACCGCGCAGCTGGCCGGGATCTACGCTGAACTGGACCGGCTGGAGCCGATCGCCGCGAAGGGGCCGAGCCTGCGCCCGCGCGAAGAACGTTATGCCTGGCCATTGGGGGTGGCGTTGCTGCTGGGCGTGCTGGCGTGGCTGTGGCCGGAGCGTCGCCGATGATCGCGCTTGCTTCGAATCTTCCCGATTGGAATGCGCTGCACTTCCTGCGCCCGGAATGGCTGTGGGCCTTGCTGGCTTTGCCGGTCATTCTTGCACTGGCGCTGTACCGGCAGCGGCGCAGCGATGTGTGGCGAACAGCGGTGGATGCCCACCTGTTGCCGCATCTGCTGGCCGCGGGCACGCGCCGCCGCGTACGCCTGCCCTGGGCCGTGCTGCTGGGCTGGACGCTGGCCTCGCTGGCCATGGCCGGGCCGAGCTGGCGCCAGCAGGCACAGCCGATGTTCCAGGCCAGCGCACCGCTGCTGGTCGTGCTGGATCTGTCCAGCCGGATCAATGCCACCGACCTGCCGCCGTCGCGCCTGCTGCAGGCCCGGGCGAAAGTGGGTGAGCTGCTGCGTGCCCGCCAGGGCGGACAGGTGGGCCTGGTGGTCTACGCCGAGGATGCCTACACCGTGGCGCCACTGACCGACGACGGCAGCAACGTTGCGCTGTATCTGGACGCGTTGTCGCCGGATGTGATGCCACGCGACGGCCAGCGTGCCGACCGCGGTATCGACTGGGCGACGCGGTTGATGCGCCAGATCGGGGCATTGCGGGGGCAGATCCTGCTGGTCAGCGATCAGGCGGATGATGAAGCGGCACTGGCCGCCGCGCAGGCGCGCAGCCTGGGCCTGCAGGTGTCGGTACTGGGCCTGGGCACCCCCGCCGGGGCGGCGTACCGGGATGGCAGTGGGCAGATCCGCCAGGCTGCGCTGGACGAAGGCAGCCTGCGTGCCGTGGCCACCGCGGGAGGTGGCCGCTATGCCCGCATCGCCGCCGATGCCAGTGATCTGCGCGCACTGGGTGTACTGGATGCACGCGAAGGTACTGCGGCGCAGCGGCCCGGGGAGGGCAAGCAATGGCGTGATGAAGGGTTCTGGCTGCTGCCACCGGTGATGCTGCTGGCGCTGCTGGCCTTCCGCCGCCGCGCGCTGCTGGTGGCAGTGCTGGCGGTGGGTCTGCTGCCATGGATGAGCGACGTGCAGGCGCAGGCGCCTGCCGCGCCCGCCGCACCGCCAGCGCAGGGCACGCTGTGGAAACGCGCCGACCAGGTGCAGCACCAGCGCTTGGCCGAAGGTGCGCAGGCGTACCGCAATGGCGATTTCGCCAGTGCCCGCAAGCAGTTCGAGGGCATCGACAGCGATGCGGGCTGGTACAACCTGGCCAATGCACTGGCCCGCCAAGGCCACTACGACGAAGCCATTGCCGCCTACGACCGCGCGCTGGCACTGCATCCCGGCATGGCCGATGCGGTCGCCAACCGCGCCGTGGTCGATGCCGCGCGCAAGCGCAAGCAGTCCGGTGGCAAAGGCCAGGATCAGCAGAAGCCACCGCAGAACGGGCAGCAGAAGCCACCGCAGAACGGCCAGGGGCAGCAGAATCCGCAGGGCCAGCAGCCGCAGCAGGGCCAGCAGGATCCTGGCCAGGGCCAGCCGCAACCGGGCCAGCAGGGGCAGCCCAAGCCCGGTGACGACAAGAACCCGTCGAGCCCGCAGCCCGGCGAGCGCGGCCGCGATGGACAGCAGGCGCCACCACAGGTGGAGGATGCCAAGGCACAGGCCCGGGCCGATGAGCAGCAGCGCCAGCGCATGCAGCGGGCAATGCAGCAGGCACGTGAGGGCAAGGGCGAGCAGGACGGCAAGCCGGTGCCCGGAAGCGACGGCAGCACTGCGCGCCAGCGCGAGGAGCAACAGGCGGTGGAGGCGTGGATGCGACGCGTGCCGGATGATCCGGGTGCATTGCTGCGGGCCAAGTTCCAGCTGGAAAACGAACGCAGGAAGAGGGAGGGGCGATGACGCGGGCGATCAACATGCACAGGCACTGGCTCCGACAGGTACTGGCGGCGTTGCTGCTGTGGCTGCCGCTGCTGGCCTGGGCGCAGCCGCGCGCGTGGCTGGACCGCGACCGCATCGCGTTGGGTGACACGGTCATGCTCAATGTCGAGAGCGACCAGGGCGCGCCGGACTTCACGTCGTTGCGTACCGACTTCAATCTCAGCGGCCAGACCAGCAGCCGTCAGGTGGAGTGGAGCAATGGCAGCATGCAGCAGCGCACTCTGTATGGCGTGGCACTCACGCCGCGGCGTAGCGGTGCGCTGGTGGTGCCGGGCCTGCAGGTGGGCAGCGTACGTACTGCGCCGTTGACCCTGCAGGTGGATGCCGCTGCCGTGGCCGGCCCCGACAGCAACGCAGTGGCCTTCATCGAAACCGTCGTCGATGACGAGACGCCGTATGTGCAGCAGAGCGTAGGCGTGGTGGTGCGGTTGTATTTCGCTTCGCAGCTGGCCTCCGGCGAACTGGTGCTGGATACCCCGGCCGGTGCGTCGTTGCAGCGGGTGGGCGATGACCGCACCGATGTGCGGCAGGTCAATGGCCGCCGCTACAACGTGGTCGAGCGGCGCTTCCTGCTGATTCCTGAGCGCAGCGGTGCACTTCGGCTGGCCGGTGCGCGTTTCAGTGGGCGCAGTGCCGGTGGCTTCTTCGACGATTTCTTTGGCGGCGGCGACGGGCGGATGAATGCCACCGGCGCCGACCGCACGTTGCAGGTTCAGGCACAGCCGGCACAGGCGCCGCAGCCGTGGCTGCCGCTGCAGGGCCTGCAGCTGCGCTACACCAGTGCACCGACCAGCGCACGTACCGGTGAGGCGGCCAACGTGGTGGTCGAGGCGATTGCCGACGGTGCCACCCGCGCGCAGTTCACCGACCTGCCGGTGCCCGACGTCGGCAGCGCCGCACAGGTGTTCGCCGAACCGGCGCAGTACGAAGAGACCTTCAACGGCAGCACGCCGCGCCTGAAGATCACCCGCCGTTATTCGATCGTGCCGCGCCAGCCGGGTTCGCTGGTGGTGCCGGGGCCGCGCCTGCCGTGGTGGGATGTTCGTGCGGGCAAGCCACAGGAAGCGAAGCTGCCGGACCTGACACTCGCCGTCGCAGCCGGTAATGGCGGTGGCAGTGCTTCACCTGCGCCGCTGCCGCCGATCGACACAGATGCTGCGCTGCCGGGGGGCGATGGCCAGGACAGCCGTATCGCGGCCACCGATCCGCGCGCCAGCGGCCTGGCCGAGCGTCCGTGGCCATGGATGGGCGCCGCTATCGGCCTGGCGCTGCTGTGGCTGCTGACCCTGCTGTGGGGCTGGCAGCGTGGCCGTCGCCCGCGCGTGGCGCCGCCTGAGGCGGGCAGGGGGGCTGTGCCGGCTGTGGCGACTGGACGTGCCGGCCTGGCCGAACTGCGCCGCGCGCTGGATGGCGAAGGCTTCGATCAGGTAGAAGCTCAGCTATGCGCGATGGCCGGCGTTGAACGCATCGAGCAGGTCATCGCCCGGTTGGATGACCCGGCCCAGCGCCAGGTGCTGCAGGACCTGCAACAGGCCCGCTGGGGCGGGCAGGGTGATCTGGCGCCGCTGCGCACGCGCCTGCGCGGGGTCTTCCGTGACGGACCGCACTGGTCGGCGGCGGCGATCACCGCTGACACTGGCCTGGCGCCGCTGTATCCGCCGCGGCGAACCTGAACCGGCGCCGCTTGCGCGCTTTGTTAGAGTGCATTCATTTTTCGAGGAAACCCGCGCATGACAGCAGCTGCTGCCGACAAGAAGAAGTTGCCCCTGCATTGGAAGATGGGCATCGGCTTTGCGATCGGCCTGATCCTGGGATTGATCGTGCACGCCCTGGGCGGCAGCGTCGAAGGTCTGCAGGCCGGTGCCAAGTGGGTAATGGACTACGTCACCACCCCGGCTTCGGGCCTGTTCCTCAACCTGATCTTCATGCTGATCGTGCCGCTGATCTTCTCGGCGCTGATCATGGGCGTGTCGGAGATGGGCGACATCCGCGCCCTTGGCCGCATCGGCTGGAAGACCCTGGCCTATACCGTGCTGTTGTCCGGCATTGCCGTGGGCATCGGCCTGGTGCTGGTCAACCTGCTCAAGCCGGGCGCCGGCGTCGATCCGCAGGTCGCCGCCATGATGCTTTCGGAGAACGCCGAGCGCAGCAAGGAAATCGTTGCCGGCATCCATGGCACGCCGAAGGGCATGGACATGCTGTTGTCGATCGTGCCGAGCAACGTGCTGCAGGCCGCGTCCGACAACGGCGCGATCCTGTCGCTGATGTTCTTCGCGCTGATGTTCGGCATCGGCATGGTGTTGACCGACGACGAGAAGGTCGCCCCGCTGCGCCGTGCCATCGAAGGCGTGTTTGAAATCTCGATGACCCTGATCAACCTGGTCATCCGCCTGGCCCCGTACGCGGTGGCCTGCTTCATGTTCAACCTGGCCGCACTGTTCGGCTTCGAGCTGATCATCCGCCTCGGTGCCTACGTGGGCGTGGTGGTGCTGGCACTGGGCCTGCACATGATCGTGACCTACGGCACCGCCGTGTGGCTGTCCGGCCGCTCGCCGCTGTCGTTCTTCCGCGATACCCAGGAAGCGACGGTGATGGCGTTCTCCACCGCCTCCAGCAACGCCACCCTGCCGACCGCGCTGCGCGTGGCCGACCAGATGGGCCTGCCGCAGCGCGTGTCGCGCTTCGTGCTGACCGTGGGCGCCACCGCCAACCAGAACGGCACTGCGCTGTTCGAGGGCGTGACGGTGATCTTCCTGGCCCAGTTCTTCGGCGTGGACCTGAGCATCGGCCAGCAGATCATGGTGATGGCGGTCTGCATCCTCGGTGGCATCGGTACGGCCGGCGTGCCCTCGGGCTCGCTGCCGGTGGTGGCGATGATCTGCGCCATGGTGGGCGTGAACCCGCTGGGCATCGGCCTGATCCTGGGCGTGAACCACTTCCTGGACATGTGCCGTACCGCACTGAACGTGACCGGCGACCTGGCCCTGACCACCCTGGTGGCCAAGGGCGAAGGCCACGATGGCCCGGCGCTGGGCCCGCAGCAGGACTGAGTCCGGATTCCCGCCCCCGGACTCCGGGGGCAGTAGTGCCGGCCGCTGGCCGGGTACGCGTCATCGCATGCGCGCTGCCGCTCCCACGTTTCGCGATGCGAATCGTAGGCCCCCCTTACCGGCCTCCACACCCCCGCGCCTAGGGCGCAGCCCCCGGACTCCGGGGGCGGTAGTGCCGGCCGCTGGCCGGCAACTTCATGATCTTCATTGAATTCTGCGCACTTGGCGGCCAGCGGCCGGCACGACCGGACAAGGTGAACCGACCCCCCGCCCGGCGACTATGGGACAATAGGCCGCCCGCACGTCCGCGGCCGCCTCCCGATTCCGACAGAACCATGACGCAGCCTACCCGTCGCCAGTTGGCCAACGCCATCCGCTTCCTTGCCGCCGATGCGGTTGAAACCGCAAAGTCCGGCCACCCCGGCATGCCCATGGGCATGGCCGACATCGCCGAAGTCCTCTGGAACGACTACCTCCGCCATAACCCGAGCAACCCGCACTGGTTCAACCGCGACCGTTTCGTGCTGTCCAACGGCCATGGTTCGATGCTGCAGTACGCGCTGCTGCACCTGAGCGGTTACGACCTGCCGATCGAGCAGCTGAAGCTGTTCCGCCAGCTGGGCAGCCACACCGCCGGCCACCCGGAGCGCCATGAGACCCCGGGCGTGGAAACCACCACCGGCCCGCTGGGCCAGGGTTTCGCCAACGCCGTGGGCTTCGCCCTGGCCGAGAAGCTGCTGGCACAGCGCTTCAACCGACCGGAGCTGGAAGTGGTCGACCACCGCACCTGGGTGTTCATGGGCGATGGCTGCCTGATGGAAGGCGTATCGCATGAAGCGGCGTCGCTGGCCGGTACCTGGGGCCTGCACAAGCTGGTCTGCTTCTGGGACAACAACCACATCTCCATCGACGGCAACGTCGAGGGCTGGTTCACCGACAACACCCCGGAGCGTTTCGAAGCCTATGGCTGGAACGTGGTCCGTGACGTCGATGGCCACGACCCGGAAAGCATCAAGGCCGGCATCGAGGCCGCGCTGTCGCAGAGCGACAAGCCGACCCTGATCTGCTGCCGCACCACCATTGGTTTTGGTTCGCCGAACAAGGCGGGCAAGGAATCCAGCCACGGCGCACCGCTGGGCAAGGACGAACTGGAAGCCACCCGCAAGCAGCTGGGGTGGGAGTACGGTCCGTTCGAGATCCCGCAGGCGATCTACGACGGCTGGCGCGCCAATGGCGCCGGTACCCTGCGCCAGGCCGAGTGGGAACAGCTGTTCGACAAGTACGCCAGCCAGTACCCGGGCGAGGCCGCCGAACTGACCCGTCGTTCGCACGGCGAACTGCCGGCCGACTTCGTTGCCAAGGCCGATGCCTACATCGCCCAGGTGGCGGCTGAAGGCCCGACGATCGCCTCGCGCAAGGCCTCGCAGCTGGCCATTGAAGCCTATGCTCCGCTGCTGCCGGAAATCGTCGGCGGCTCGGCCGACCTGGCGCACTCCAACCTGACCCTGTGGAAGGGCAGCAAGTCCGTTGCCAGCGACGACGCCAACGCCAACTACGTGTACTACGGCGTGCGCGAGTTCGGCATGACCGCCATTGCCAATGGCCTGGCCCTGCACGGTGGCTTCATTCCGTTCGACGCCACCTTCCTGGTGTTCAGCGACTACGCTCGCAACGGCGTGCGCATGAGCGCGCTGATCCCGGCCCACGCCATCCACGTCTATACCCACGACTCGATCGGCCTGGGCGAAGACGGCCCGACCCACCAGCCGGTGGAGCACCTGGCTTCGCTGCGCTACATCCCGAACAACGACGTGTGGCGTCCGTGCGATGCGGTCGAGTCGGCGGTGAGCTGGAAGGCCGCGATCACCCGCCAGGACGGCCCGAGCTGCCTGGTGTTCAGCCGCCAGAACCTGCCGCACCAGCCGCGCAGCGCCGAGCAGATCGCCCAGATCGAGCGCGGCGGTTATGTGCTGGCCGATGCTGCCGGTACCCCGGACGTGATCCTGATCGCCACGGGCTCGGAAGTCTCGCTGGCCACCGAAGCCAAGGCCCAGCTGGACGCGGCCGGTATCAAGACCCGCGTGGTCTCGATGCCGTCCACCGACGTGTTCCTGCGCCAGGATGCGGCCTACCGTGAATCGGTGCTGCCGAATGCCGTTCGCAAGCGCGTGGCCGTGGAAGCCGGCGTGACCGGTTTCTGGCGCCAGTTCGTCGGCCTGGACGGTGCTGTGGTCGGTATCGACACCTTCGGTGCCTCGGCGCCGGCCGACCAGCTGTACAAGCACTTCGGCATCACCACCGCCCACGTGGTGGAAGCGGCCAAGGCGCTGTAAGCAGCATCGCAGCGTGATGAAGGAAAGGCCGGCGCACGCCGGCCTTTCTCGTTTTCCTGGGTAGATCCACGCCATGCGTGGACGAGAAAAGGGGACGGCGTGTTCCGCCCGACGGCGCCGCTGTCGCGTTGGCCTCTTCATCTGGCCTGCGTTCCTTGCGAAAAGGAGAGTCTGCCGAGACAACCTCAATAGTAAAAATGGTCAACAAGCGCGGCGCAGAAACCTATACTGGATTTGCGGAGTGTAAGGTGTGGCCTTACACTGGTGCTGTATGATCGTCAGCTTCAGGCATAAGGGCCTGAAGGCGCTCTATGAGCGGGGCGACATTTCCGGAGTCCGTGCCGATCATGTGGCTCGGTTGCGGCGTTTGCTTCTGCAGTTGGATCAAGCCCGGCTGCCTGGAGACATGGGGCTGCCCGGAAATCGCCTGCATCCCCTGCACGGAAGCTATAGCGGCTACTGGGCTGTGAATGTCTCGGCGAGTTGGCGATTGGTGTTCCGCTTTCGTGGGCTCGACGTCGAACTGGTCGATTACCTTGATTACCACTAGGAGTCTGCTCGATGCCGTTGCATGATCCGCCGCATCCAGGAGAATCGCTGCGCGAAGACATCCTGCCGGCGATCAGCATGTCCATCAGTGCGCTGGCGCAGCACCTTGGTTATTCCCGTGGACAGCTGTCGACCATCATCAACGGGCACGCCGGCATCTCTGCTGAACTCGCGTACCGTCTTGAACTTGCGGGCCTCGGCAGTGCTCGTATGTGGCTGGCGATGCAGGCGGCATATGACCTGTGGCAGGTCGAGCATCGAGCACATCCGCCTATTGCCCGCCTGTACCTTGAGGATGCAGTGAGGATAGAGCGGTAGATCCACGCCATGCATGGATGAAAAAGGGGACGGAGGGGATCAAGTCGTCTGTGCATGAACGACTTGATCCCCTCCGTCCCCCTTTCTCAGGCAGTGCGTGCCAGCGCCAGGCGCAGCAGTCGCGCGTCCAGGCGCTCTGCGAAATCCGTCGGGGCCTGTAGACCCATGCGCTGCAGGTACACCGCATCGCCGTCGCCGGCCGGTTGCCGCAACGCTGCCCAGACGGTACGCAGCTTGTCGCCGCGGGTCTGCGTGTTGGCCTTCAGCCAACCCAGCGCTTTCACCAGCACCTGCTCGATCTCGTTGAAGTCGCTGCCCAACGGATAGTCCGGCAGGCTGCCATCGGCGCGGAACGGTGCCAGCGCTGCCGCCAATGCCTGCGGCGTATTGCGCTGCAGGCGCACCGGGTGCGGTTGCGCGGTCGCCAGCAGCTTGCGCGCGGCATGTGCCTGCTGCAGCAGATCGCCCTGGAACGGGGCTTCGGTGATCGCGGTCATCGCATGCACGCAGTCCTCGTCGGTCAGCCCGCGCAGATCGGCGATGCCGTACTCGTTGAGGTAGATGTCGCGCAGGTGGCGCGGGATGGTGGTGTGGCCGTAGTTCCAGCGCACGTTGGATTCACGCCGGCCCTTGTCATCGCGCGCGGCGCGGAACATCAGCACGCTGCGCGCTTCCGGCAGGGCATGTGCCATCGCCACGAAGTTGTACTGGCCGCCCACGCCGGACACCACGCGTCCATCGTCCAGCGCATCCGATACCGCCGCGCCCAGCGCGGTGGCCATCATGCAGGAGTTGAAGAAGCGCGCGTGCCGGCGCTGCAGGCGTTCCAGCGTTTCGTTGCCGCCGTACAGCTGGTTGATCTCGCTGATGCGGCGCATGCCGATCGCCCGGCATTCATCTTCCGGCAGCGTGCGCAACCACTCGTAGAACTCCGGCGAGCCCAGGTAGAACGCGCCGTGCAGGTACTCGCCCTCGGCGGCCAGGGTGGCGTGGTCGATGGACAGCGTGCTGCCGTTCTCGATGCGCTGCATCAGCGCCAGGTCGTCGTGCACCTTGCGCTTGATCACCCCGGTCTGCACCAGTCGGCGGAAGCCCTCGTTGAGCATTTCGCTGCAGCCGTACAGGCCGACCTCGAACGGATCCAGCCCGCCGATTTCCTGCACCAGTGGGTGGCTGGCCAGCTGCGGATCCAGCGCGTGCAGCACGCGGCGGTAGCGCGCGTTGTCGGTGTGGCGCAGCACCAGCGCATGGCTGAGCGCATCGGCCAGCGTGCCGATGCCGATCTGCAGGGTGCCGCCATCGCGGACCAGGGTGCTGGCATACAGGCCGATGGCGTAGTCGGCGTCGCCGACCGGCTGCCGCGGCAGCCCGAACAGCGCCGGGTACGGCGGTGGCGGGGTGATCACCAGATCGAAGAACGACACATCGACCGTGGCCGAGCCGCCCAGATAGGGCAGCTGCGGATCGATCTCGGCGATCATCAATGGGCGCTGCAGGCCGCGCGCGGTCATCGCATCCAGGGTGTCCTGGGTAATGTCGTTGTTGCACGACAGGGAAAGCCGGCGGTCGTTCGGGCGCATCGCCACCTTCTGCACGATCACCTGCGGTGCGCGCTGCGCCACCGCGTCGGCGGCATGGGTGTAGTTCAGGCTGGTATAGCTGGATTGTGCCTGCCGCGACCCGAGCAGGGCGCCGGACTGCATGTAGAACTCTTCCACCTGCACATGTGCCGGCAACGCGTCGCGCGCGATCGCATCGGCATAGGCCAGGCGCGGGAAATCGTCGCCGAAATGGCGCTGCGCGAACGGCGCCAGGAAGCGCGCTTCCAGACCGTTGCCGCGCGCCTTCGGCGGGTTCAGCGACAGCGCGGTATACAGCTGCAGCGGCCGCGAAGGGTCGTGCTCGACGCGTGCGTAGAGGGCATTGAGCAGCCGGTGTGGCTTGCCCAGTGCCAGCGGTGCCCCGATCCGCAGCGGCCCGTCCACGCGCGCAAACAACCAGTCGACGGCGGCGTCCAGGTCGGTGAGGTGTTCGGTCATGCGGGGCGGTCCTGCGTGTGGGGAAGTGCGGGCATTACAGCATGTCGGGCTTGAACCGCCGTCGACGCGAGACTTCCGCGCCGGACACCATGAACCGCCCATCGCCGCGGTAGTGCACCGTGCGCGGCAGCTTCGGCCGTGGCGCTACGTGTGCGTGCACGATTTCCCATATGAACAGGTTGTTCGATGCCACCTGGCTGTCGTCGTACAACCGGCATTCGAAGTTCGAGTGGCATTGCCCGACCAGTGGTGCGCCGACCTCGCGTGCGGGCAGCGCGTCGAGCCCGAACCGGGCGAACTTGTCGACCTCGCGGCCGCTGCAGTTGCCGATGTCGACCACGGTATCGAGCAGCTCCACGCCGGGTACGTTGATCACGCACTCGCCACTGCCGACGGCCAGGGCATGGCTGTGGTTTTCATTCCAGAGGTAGGTGGCGACCAACGACGGCGAAAAGCCCATCACCATGTGCCAGCCCATCGTCATCAGGTTGCGCTGGCCCTGCCACGCGGTACTGACCAGCACGATCGGGCCGGGTTCGAGGAAGCGGCGCGCCTGCTCGACCGGGAAATCCTTCTTGGGCAGCGCTTTCATCCGGGGCCTGGGGCGGGAGGAATCGATGCTGGCGCAGCCGGGATGAACCCGGAGTCGAGGGGCTTGACAGATAATTCGATTACGCGCGTAATCGAGATGTCGATTACGGATGTAAACCATGACCCCGATCAGCGAAGCCGAAGCCGTTGTGATGGAGGTGCTGTGGCAGCAGGCACCACGGAGTGCCGATGACGTGGTGGCCGCGCTGGCCCATCGCGACTGGGCCGAGCCGACCATCAAGACCCTGCTCAACCGCCTGCTGACCAAGGGCGCGATCGCCGCCGAGCGCGATGGACGGCGTTACCTGTACCGGCCGCTGCTGCAGCGCCAGGCTTGGGTAGAGGCGCAGAGCCAGGACTTCATCGGGCGTGTCTTCGAGGGGCGCGTGGCGCCGCTGGTCGCGCACTTCAGCGAACGTGGCCAGTTGAGCGCACAGGACATCGCCGAACTGAAGAAGCTGATCCAGGAGCTGGACCATGACTGAGCTGCTCCACGGACTGTGGCAGGCCAGCCTGTGGCTGGCGGTGGGCGTGATCCTGCTGGCAGTAATGCGACCGCTGCTGGTGCGGATGGGCGGCGGGGGGCTGGCCTACCGCAGCTGGTGGCTGCTGCCGATGCTGCTGGTGGCACTGATGCTGCCGTTGCCGCAGGTTGCGTTGTTGCAGCAGGTACCCACGCTGCCGCTGAAAGTGATGCCCGGTGCCATCGATGCTCTGAACGGGCCGTCGTTGCCATGGGCAGGGCTGTTGTTCGCGCTGTGGGCGCTGGGCGCGGGCATCTGCCTGCTGCGCGACCTGCGCGCACAACTCCGTTTCGAACGGCGGATGGGTCCACTGACGCCGCGCACCGATGGCAGCTGGCAGGCCAGCGGCGATCCCGGCCTGCCCGCGCTGGTGGGCCTGTGGCGGCCGCGCATCGTGGTCGGCCCGGCATTCGACCAGCAGTTCAGTGCACAGGAGCAGGGCCTGATCCTGCAACACGAGCGCAACCACCGTCGCAACGGCGATCACTGGGCCAACGGCGCGCTGCTGCTGGCGCGCGCGGTGTTCTGGTTCCACCCGCTGCTGCCATGGGCCGCACGCCGCTTCCTGCGCGATCAGGAATTGGCCTGCGATGCCCGCACCATCGGTCCGCAGCCTGCGCTGCGCGGCCTGTATGCCAGCACGCTGCTGAAGGCGCAGCTGGTCCACCCGGTTGCGCCCGCGGTTTGCCATTGGCGCAGCCAACCCGTGTTGAAGGAGCGTATCGCCATGTTGAAGCAGTCCAAGCGGAAGGCATTGCCGTGGGTGTCCGGGCAGGTGCTGGTGGTCGGGTTGTGTGTGGGCATGGGGGCGGTGGCATGGGCCAGCCAGGGCGGTGCGGCCGGTGGCACCCGGATCGGTGTCGAGCCGTTCGAACATGCGCAGGACGATGCGGCCAAGGTGGGGTTGGACCGGCCGATCCAGGTGGACAAGATGCCGCCGCCGTCCTATCCGAAGTCCGCCGTCGAGCAACGCCAGGTAGGCGTGGTCAATCTGCGCATCGAAGTGGATGCACAGGGCCATCCGACCGATGTGCGGGTACTCAGTGCGACCAATCCGGGGGTGTTCGACGCCGTCTCCGTCGCCGCCGCGCGCAGCTGGACCTATCGTCCCGCGGTGAAGAACGGCAAGCCGGTGGCCGGTGCCGTACGCATTCCGATCACCTACGCCATGGATGACACCGAGGACGCGAAGTGAAGTCCGCGCCGCTGTTGATGATGGCAGCGCTGCTGGTGGGGTGTGCAACCCAGGATCGCCTGACCACCGTCGATACCCGCAGCGAGAATGTCGGTCACCAGCGCCTGCAGCCGCAGGCGGGCGGCGACAGTGGGCAGCTGCAGGTGTATTCGCTGGGTGCGACCGAGGGCTACCGGATGCCGCAACTGTACGCGGCACCGGACCCGGAGGTCGGGGATAGCGACCCGCGCGCGGAACTGGCGCCGACCACCATCTGCCTGCAGGTGGTGGTTGATGCCAATGGCGCCGTGGAGCGAAGCCTGCCATTGACCGATCGTCCGGAGTGCGCGGCAGGGGCTGCACGCGAGAACGCGCCCCTGCTGCAGGCTGCGCAGGAAGCCGTGGCGATGTGGAAGTACTCGTCCGCAGCGGTCTGCCACTTCGCGGCCGGCAAGGTGCCTGCCGACCGCGGCGACTGCCGCGGCGCCGAGCGCGTCGAGCCGGTAGCGGTCACCCTGCAATATGCCTTCACCTTCGAGATCGTGAAGGGACAGCACGTGGTGCGCACGCAGGGAAAATGACTGCTCGCGATGACCAGGATAGCGCCGGTCCACACCCGGCGGGCGCAGTGGCGTGGATCAGGCCCCGCCCTGGATGTTGGCCTTCACCGCCGGCTGCATCAGCGCCGGCTCGGCCAGCGTGGCATCGCGGGCCTGGCGCACGCTGACGAACTCCGCCTCGGCCACGCCGTCATGCACGTGGATGTTGTGCGCGCGCTGTTCGCCGATGGTGGTTTCGTTGGCGAAATCACGACCGCCCGGACCGTAGTCGTGGCAGACGAATACGCGGGTCGCATCGGGCAGGGCCAGCAGACGTTGGATTGAACGGTACAGCTGTGCGGCATCGCCGCCCGGGAAGTCGCAGCGGGCGGTGCCGCCGTCTGGCATGAACAGCGAGTCGCCGGTGAACAGTGCATCGCCGATCAGGTAGGCGACGCTGTCGCTGGTGTGGCCGGGCACGGCGATGACCTGACAGCGCAGTTCGCCCAGAGCGAAGGTCTCGCCATCGCTGAACAGGCGATCGAAGATCTCATCGGCGGCCGGAAGCTGCAGGCCGTAGCGCGGCGCAAAAGTGGCCTGCACCGCACGGATGCCTTCGCCGATGCCCAGCGTGGCCTGCGGAAAGCGGTGCTTGAGCCGGCGCCCTGCCGACACATGATCGGCGTGGGCATGCGTCTCCAGCAGCCAGCGCAGCTGCAGGCCTTGTTGTTCGATGGCATTCAGCACGTCGCGCAGCGGTGCTTCGCTGCTGGCGTCGGTATCCGGGTCGTAGTCCAGTACCGGGTCGATCAGCGCTGCCTCGCCACTTGCCGGGTCGCTGACCAGATAGCTGAAGGTGTTGCTGTCACGGTGGAAGAACGACTGCACCTGGACCGACATTGGAACGCTCCTCAGCGCGTGCCGAGCACGCGGTTCAGCAACTGCGCCAGGTTCTCGCCGGCCAGTCGCAGCTGCGCTTCGGCCAGCGGCCGGTAGCGCTCGGTGTATTCATCACCGATCTTACGCGTGGCCGGATAAACGCCAGCTTGCATGGAAATGCGGCAGCTGGCCTCGGCCCAGGCCTGCGGGTCGCGCTGCGGGTTGGACTGGCGTGCCAGCTTCGGCGCGCGCTGGCTCTGCAGCAGCGGCAGGTAGCCGGCATCGTCCAGCTTGCGGGTGTTGAGCATGCCGCTGTCCCACAGCGAGTGCAGGTTCGTACCGCGGTTGCCGAACTGCAGCTGGAAATCGTTGCCGCCCTTGTCATGGGCGTAGCCGGCGTGCATCGGCTGGTGGATGTCACCCACCAGGTGCACGACGAACTTCAGCGCCTGCAGGCGCTCGCCGTCGGTCAGGCTGCGGTCGCCGAGGATGGCACTCTGTGCTTTCAGTGCCTCGACAATGCAGTTGCCGCTTTTGCAGTGCTTCGGTGCTTCGTAGTGGCAGTTGTCTTCGGCGATGTTGACGTAGTGCCAACCGGCCGAGCGACGGCCCAGGCCGGGGTCCTTGGCGCGCAGCTGATCGGCCCAGGGCGCGATGCTGGCCAGGGTGGCGTCTGGCTCGGTGGCCAGCAGACGGTCCACTTCGGCGCGGGCGGTGGGGGTGAGGCGGGCGTCGGCGACTTCGGCGACAAGGCGGTGGCCTTGCGCACCCCAGGCATGTGCGGGGGCGGAGACGGACAGCAGGGCCGGCGCCAGGGCGGCGGCGAGGAACAGGGAGTGCAGGGCTTTCATGCGCACATTCTAGCGGGCCTCGGCAGGCCCGGGCTTGATCACGCCTGGTGTTCGCCACGCGGCCTTGATGCGGCGGCCGCTAGGGTGGCCCGTGCACATGCGGGGAGGGGCCGATGGCGATCACGGACAGGCGCATCATGGCCGGGCATCCCGATGACGACGGGTTCGCTGCCACGTTCGATGCCCAGGTGGTCTGGCGCATGCGCTGGGCCTGCGCCGTGGCCGGGGCGTTCTCGCTGGGCTTTGCCGTGCTCGATACCTACTGGTTGCCGCCGGACGTGCACGCGCCGGTGCTGCGCTGGCGGCTGGGTGTTCTGCTGCCGGCACTGCTGCTCGGCGTCGCGCTGACCTTCGTGCCGGTGCTGCGGCGCCACCTGCAGTGGCTGGGCGGCAGCGTCGTGCTGGTCAGCGGGCTGGCGCTGGTGACCATGATCTGGACCGCGCACCGTGCCGGCGTGGACTACCCCTACGAAGGCATCAGCCTGTTCCTGTTGTTGAACTACTTTCTGTGCGGGCTGCGCTTCGGGGTAGCGACGCTGACCGGAACCCTGATCGCGCTGGCCTTCGTGCTGGCCGAGCTGCAGGTGGGCCGGCACTGGGCGCAGATGCTGCAGAGCGTGATGTTCGTGCTGGCCAGCAACCTGGCCGGCATTGTCGGCAGCTACATTTCCGAACGGCAGGCGCGTGCAACGTGGCGGGCCGAGCAACGCCTGGATGCATTGGCCAACCACGATGGGCTGACCGGCCTGCTGAAC
Source organism: Stenotrophomonas maltophilia group sp. LNF247 (assembly GCF_054083135.1). Classification (NCBI taxonomy): domain Bacteria; kingdom Pseudomonadati; phylum Pseudomonadota; class Gammaproteobacteria; order Lysobacterales; family Lysobacteraceae; genus Stenotrophomonas; species Stenotrophomonas maltophilia group sp. LNF247. The sequence continues at coordinate 76,621 of NZ_JBSRQL010000002.1, read as the reverse complement.
CGGCGCGCCTTCGATCGCCAGGCCAACCAGATCTTCCAGCGCTATCTGCGTACACCGCATGCGCGTGGCGCACTGCGCATCGCCATGATCGATATCGACTACTTCAAGCGCTACAACGACCACCACGGCCATCCCGCCGGTGACACCGTGCTGCATGCGGTGGCGACGACCCTGGCTGCTCAGCTGCGTGGTAGCGACTCGGTGGTGGCACGCTACGGCGGCGAAGAGTTCGTGGCGCTGGGGCACTGGGCGCCGGGACAACCGGAATCAGCGCCGTTCGAGCAGCTTCGGCAACAGGTGCAGGCGCTGGCGATCGCACATGCCGATTCGGATGCGGCCCCGGTGGTGAGCGTGAGCATCGGTGTGGCACGCTGGCATGATGATGGTGGCGATACGCTGGAACAGGCATTGGCGCGGGCCGATGCAGCGCTGTACCGCGCCAAGGAAGGCGGCCGCAACCGGGTGGAAGTGGCGCCGGATCAATAATCGACTGAAAGGCGGCCCGTTCATGCTTCTGTAGAGCCGAGCCATGCTCAGCTGATCTTCTTCGGGTACCTGCGCGCTCCGCGCGATAGCCGAGCATGGCTCGGCTCTACAGAAGAGCGCGCCTCTGCATGCTTTCCAAAAAAAGGCCCCGGCAAAGACCGGGGCAACATGCTGCGTGGGTTTTGCGTTCAGCGGGGGAGCGGGGGGAAGCCCCCGCGCCCGGCACACGCTTAGAACTTGAAGACGTACGACGCGCCGTAGACCAGCGGATCGATGTTGACTGTGCCGATCTTCTCGCCGTTCAACTTCACCTTGCTGTCGATGTCGATCCAGCGCATGTCCACGCGCAGCGCGCCCTTCTCGCCGATCGCGAAGTCCACGCCCGCATGCGCGGCCAGGCCCCACGAATCCTGCAGCTTCAGGCGGCTGTCCTTCAGCGCACCGGTGGTGTCTTCGCTGAAGAAGGTCGTGTAGTTCACGCCCGCGCCAACGAACGGCGACACCTTGCCCTTGCTGTTGAAGTGGTACTGCAGGGTCACCACCGGCGGCAGCTGCTTGGTGCTGCCCACGCGGCCCAGGCCGTTGATGTTGATGTCGTGCTTGAACGGCAGCGCGGCCAGCACTTCGATGCCCAGGTTGTCGGCGATGAAGTACTCGCCGGTGATGGTCGGCTTGACGTCGTTGTCGACGTCGACCTTCAGGGTGTGGCCGGCCAGCCAGCCGTTGTTCGACTTCGGCGCCACCTGGTGGACGCCGGCCGAGACGGTCCAGTCACCCTTGGACTGGGCCATGGCCGGGGCGGCGGCGAGGGACAGGGCAGCGGCCAGGCCGGCCAGGATCAGGGGGGAGGTCTTGCGCATGGGGGTGATCTCGTTGCTGGGTGGATGGCGACAGTCTCGGCCTCACGCCGCGCTAACGCTTTGATCCGGATCAAATCCTGTCCGCCCGCCCTCTGGCGCGGGGGCTGGCCCACGGTGGCCAGCCCCGGTTTGCTAGACTTGTGGGCCCTATCCATCCCGCCGCACCCGTCGCGGCCGCAGGAGCTTGAGAACATGGCAATCAAGGTTGGTATCAACGGTTTCGGTCGCATCGGGCGTAACGTCCTGCGCTCGGCGGTGCTGAACTTCGGCGACGACATCGAAATCGTGGCCATCAACGATCTGCTGGAGCCGGATTACCTGGCGTACATGCTCAAGTACGACTCCGTGCACGGCCGCTTCAAGGCCGACGTGGCCGTGCAGGGCAACGACCTGCTGGTGAACGGCAAGAAGATCCGCCTGACCCAGGAACGCGACCCGGCCAACCTGAAGTGGGACGAAGTCGGCGCCGACGTGGTGCTGGAAGCCACCGGCCTGTTCCTGACCAAGGAAACCGCGCAGAAGCACATCGATGCCGGCGCGAAGAAGGTCATCATGTCGGCCCCGTCGAAGGACGACACGCCGATGTTCGTGTTCGGCGTGAACGACAAGACCTACGCCGGCCAGGCCATCATTTCCAACGCGTCGTGCACCACCAACTGCCTGGCCCCGCTGGCCAAGGTCATCAACGACAAGTGGGGCATCAAGCGTGGCCTGATGACCACGGTGCATGCGGCCACCGCCACCCAGAAGACCGTCGATGGCCCGTCCAACAAGGACTGGCGCGGCGGCCGTGGCATCCTGGAAAACATCATTCCGTCGTCCACCGGTGCGGCAAAGGCCGTCGGCGTGGTCATTCCGGAACTGAACAAGAAGCTGACCGGCATGAGCTTCCGCGTCCCGACCTCCGACGTGTCGGTGGTCGACCTGACCGTCGAGCTGGAAAAGGAAGCCACCTACGCCGAGATCTGCGCTGAAGTGAAGGCACAGAGCGAAGGCGCGCTGAAGGGTATCCTGGGCTACACCGAAGACAAGGTGGTGGCCACCGATTTCGTCGGTGAAACCCACACCTCGGTGTTCGACGCAGACGCCGGCATCGCCCTGGACGGCACCTTCGTCAAGCTCGTGTCGTGGTACGACAACGAGTGGGGCTATTCCAACAAGTGCCTGGAAATGGCCAAGGTTGTCGCCGCCAAGTAAGGCCGGCGAAGATCGCACGCGGACCCCGGCCTGGCCGGGGTTCGTCGTTTATGGGGCCGGCCCTGTCGTAGCATGGCCCGGTCGACCGCTGCCGCTGGGGCGCGGGATTGCAATGGAAGCATGCAATGGAAGCATTGATAGCCCTGGTGGTACTGGTTCTGCTGGCCATCCCGCTGCTGCTGGTGGTGGCGCTGGTGATGATTGCTGGCCTGCGCCGCCGTGTGGCCGCGCTGGAAGCCGCCATGGCTGCCGCGCCGGCCGCCCGGCCGGTTGCAGCCGAGCCTGCGCCGGAACGGTCTGCGCCCCTGCCTGTGGCCGGCGCCGATCCGCCGTTCCTGCGGCCGGTGGCGGCTGCCGCACCGCCTCCGCCCCAGCCAACGCCGGTGCGCGAAGCGGTGTCTGCGGCAGTGGAGGCGCCGCGCCCGGTCGCACCACCGCCGGTGCTACCCGCGCCGGTGCAGCCGCCGTTGCCCCCCGAACCGGCACTGCCCAACTTCATCGAGCGCGGCATCGGCGCGGTCAAGCGCTGGTTCACCGAGGGCAACGTGCCGGTCAAGATCGGCATGCTGGTGCTGCTGGCCGGTGTTGCCGCGCTGTTGAAGTACGTCAGCGACCAGGGCTGGCTGGTGCTGCCGATCGAGCTGCGCCTGGCCGGTGTCACCGTGGGTGCGCTGGGCCTGTTGGCGTTCGGCTGGCACCAGCGCGAGCGCCGGCGCCTGTTCGCACTGGCACTGCAGGGCGGTGCCATCGGCGTGTTGCTGCTGACCATCTTCGCCGCCTTCAAACGGTTCGAGCTGCTCAACCCCGGGTTTGCCTTCGCCAGTTCGATCGCGCTGGTGGCCGGCCTGTGCGTGCTGGCGGTGGTGCAGAACTCGCGCACGTTGGCGGTGCTGGGCATCCTCGCCGGCTTCATGGCACCGCTGTGGCTGTCCACCGGCAGTGGCAACCACGTGGGGCTGTTCAGCTACTACGCGGTGCTCAACGCTGGCATCTTCGCCATCGCCTGGTTCCGTCCGTGGCGTGCGCTGAACCTGCTTGGCTTCGCTTTTACCTTCGGCATCGGTACGTTCTGGGGCGTGTTGCAGTACGCGCCGGACAAGTTCAGCAGCACCGAGCCGTTCCTGCTGCTGTTCTTCGCCTTCTACCTGTTGATCCCGCTGCTGTACGCGCGCCGGCAGCCCGCCGGGCGACGTGACCTGGTCGACGGCAGCCTGGTGTTCGGCACGCCCCTGGTTGCCTTCTCGATGCAGGCGGGCATGCTGCACGAGCAGCCGATGACGCTGGCGCTGTGCGCGCTGGGCCTGGCGGCGATCTACGCCGTACTGGCACGGGCACTGATCGCGCGCGCGTCTTACACCGTGCTGGCGCAGTCGCATGCGGTGCTGGCGGTGGGCTTCGCCACGCTGGCGGTGCCGCTGGCATTGTCTGCGCGTGCCACCGGCGCGGTGTTCGCACTGGAAGGTGCGGGCCTGGCCTGGCTGGGCCTGCGCCAGAAGCGCTGGCTGCCGCAGGTGTCCGGCGCGTTGCTGCAGATCGGTGCTGCGTTCGCCTTTGTGGCCGGCGCCGACCACTGGCTCGACGACGCACGCGTCCTGCTCAACCCGACCGCCATCGGCGCGTTGCTGCTGGCCATTGCCGGCTTCGCGTCGGCGTGGAGTTACCAGCGCAGGGAGCGCCACGAGATCGCACTGGTCTACTACCTGTGGGGCCTGCTGTGGTGGCTGGGCGGTCTGGTGCACGAGATCTTCCGCTTCTTCCCGCACCGCACCCAGGCCGACGCGCTGCTTGTGCTGGTCGCAGCCACGGCCTGGCTGGCGGCTGAAGTGCAGCGCCGCCAGCCGGCACGCGCGCTGGGCGTCACCGCGCTGGCGATGCTGGCCCTGGGCTTCCCGCTGGCGCTGATGCAGAGCGATGCGCACCAGCAGCCGTTCGCCGGCTATGGCGCGCTGGCCTGGGCGGTGTTCGCGGCGCTGGGCGTCCGTACGTTGCTGTGCCTGCGCCAGGGCGGCAACACCGTGGCACGTATCGCGCAGTTCCTGTGGTGGCTGCTGTGGCCGTCGCTGCTTTCGTTGCTGGCCCTGTGGGGCGGTGGCGAGGCCGGGCTGGCACAGGGCTGGACGCTGCTGCTGTTCACGCTGCCGTGGCTGCTGATGGCGGCGCTGTCGTTGTGGCGCTGGGACGCACTGCGGTGGCCCCTGGGGGCTGCCTTCGACAGCGTGCGCCTGCCGTTGCAGTGCGTGCTGTTCGGCCTGCTGTCCTCAGGCTGGCTGTTCGGCCAGTTGCTGCCGGGTGACGCAGCGCCGCTGCCGTGGCTGCCGGTGTTGAATCCGGCCGAGCTGGGGCAGTGGTTGAGCCTGGCGCTGCTGGCGCGCTGGCTGTACCGCGGGCAGGCGCCGCAGGCACTGGTGAAGATCCGGCTGCCGCTGTTGGCATTGGCCATCTTCGTCGCGCTGACCAGCCTGGTGCTGCACGGCGTGCATCAGTGGGGCGGCCTGTCGTGGAGTTCGTCGATGATGCGTTCCAGCCTGGCGCAGACCAGCCTGACCGTGCTGTGGAGCGTGCTCGGCGTGATCGCCTGGGTATGGGGTTCGCGCCGCGGCCAGCGCGTGTTGTGGATGGTGGGAGCGGTGCTGATGGGCGTGGTGTTGGCCAAGCTGGTGCTTGTCGATCGCCAGCACCTGGGCAACCTGCTGGGCATCGCATCGTTCATCGCCTACGGCCTGCTGTGCACGGTCGTGGGTTATCTGGCACCGGCACCGCCCAGCGCGGCGCCGACCGTGGAGGAAAAACAATGAAGACGTGGAGCAGGGCGCTGCTGCCGGCGATGTTCGGCATGCTGGCCGCCATCACCGCACAGGCTGCCGATTACCGTACCCAGTACGCCGAACAGTGGCCGCTGACGTTGTCCAGCGCACAATCGGGTGCCTACCGTGTCGTGCTGGAACCGGCGATCTACCGTCGCTCCGGTAGCGCAGACCTGGGTGACGTGCAAGTGTTCAATGCCGCCGGCCAATCGTTGCCGTCGGCATTGCTCGCGCCGGACCAGCCGCTGGCACAACCGCCGGTGCAGCGGGAACTGCCGTGGTTCGCGTTGCCGCCGCTGGCCGAAGCACAGCGTAACGACCTGCAGTTGCTGACCGAGCGCGATACCGATGGCCGTGTCCGTCGCGTGGAAGCACGTGTGACTGGCGGTGCAAGGGCCAACGGGCAGGGCGGCTGGCTGATCGACGCCAGTGTGCTGGGCCAGCAGCCGCTGGCGGCGCTGGTACTGGATTGGGCCGACAGTGGCCAGCCGTTGCAGGCTCAGGTGCAGCTGGACGTCAGCGACGACCTGCAGCATTGGCGTGCACTTGGCCGCGACATTCCGCTGGTGGACCTGCAGCGCGCCGGCAAGCGCCTGCTGCAGCGCCGCCTGCAGGTGGATGGGGAAGCGCGCTATCTGCGCGTGCTGGCGCAGGGCGATGCCCGTCTGCCAACGTTGCGCAGCGTACTGGCCGAGCTGCCGCCGGCACCGGCCACACTGCCATGGGAGTGGTTGTCGCTGGCACCGACCTCGAAGGGCAAGGGCGAGTACACCTTCGAGATGGATGGCCGCTTCCCGGCGGCGCGTGCCGACGTGGCCAGCACTGACAACAGCCTGGTGCAGTGGACTTTGTTCAGCCGCGATGACGAGAGTGCAGAGTGGCAGCGGCGCAGTGCGCCGTGGATTGCCTATCAGCTGCAGCAGGGCGCGCAGGGCCAACGGCAGCAATCGGCCGCGCAACCGCTGGGCGGCGTGCACCGCGATCGTTACTGGAAGCTGGTGGCGAACCCCGCCGAAACGGCAACCGCACCCACCCTGCGCCTGGGTTATCAACCCGAAGTGCTGGTGTTCCTGAGCCAGGGTGCAGCGCCATATGCACTGGCAGTGGGCAGCGCGACCGCGCGCCGCATGGAAGCGCCGATCGGCGTGCTGATTGAAGAGCTGCGCCAGCGTAATGATCCGTCGTGGCAGCCGACGCTGGCGCGCCTGGAAGGCAGTCCGGAACCGCTGGCCGGCGATGCGGCGCTGAAGCCGCCGCACGATTGGAAGGCGTGGTTGCTGTGGGCGCTGCTGGGGCTGGGTGTGTTGGTTGTTGGCGGCCTGGCGGTCAGCCTGCTTCGGCAGAAGCCGGCGCCTTCGGCGTAGGTTCCGGCGAACGGCGCAGCCCCTCGTGGGTGGGGTTGGTCGTGCAAAGCAAAAGCAAAAGCCGCGCTTGGCCGGGCGGGGTGGGTTCGTGGGGGACGCCGCAAGTACGTCCTTGTAGGCTTGGCAGCGGCTTGCTCGTGTGCGCTGTCCTGCGCACCCGGCAAGACCGGGGTTGGGCGTCCTGCCCAACCCGCCCGAGGCATGCCTCGGGCCCATGCGGCTGACACTCCCGCGAACCCACCCCGCCCGGCCTCTGACAATTTCCGTGTGCGTCCACCTACGGAAAGAAAAAAAGAAGAGCAAAAGCTGCTTGGCAGGGCGCTCTTTGTAGAGCCGAGCCCACGCTCGGCTGCTGTTCGCGATAGACCCAGCCGAGCACGGGCTCGGCTCTACATTTTTCTCCGACATCAGAAACCGCTCTTGCCTTTGCCATCCGCTCCGTCACATGAACCTGTCGAGGCCGGGGCCGTGTGGGTTGGCAGGGGTGTCAGCCGCATGGATGCGGCTGCCAAGCCTCCATGGACGGATTCACGGCGCCCCCTGCTACCCCACACCGCCCCGGCCCACCCCCAGCATCATGAAGCGTCAGCGCTTTGGCCGTTGCTGTTGCTGTTGCCGTTGCCGTTGCTATTGCCGTTGCCGTTGCCGTTGCCGTTGCTGTTGCCGTTGCCGTTGCCGTTGCCGTGCGCCTCTGCCTGCCGCAGGCATCGACCCTCCCACCACCCGCACCCGATACAATGGCCGTCTGCCGTACCCCGGCATCCCGTCCCTGAGCCAAAGAGTTGCCCATGTCCATCGTCCGCATGACCGACCTCGACCTCTCCGGCAAGCGCGTGCTGATCCGCCAGGATCTGAACGTGCCGATCGAGAATGGCCGCATCACTTCCGAACAGCGCATCACCGCTTCGCTGCCGACGCTCAAGCGTGCGCTGGAGCAGGGCGCGGCGGTGATGGTCACCTCGCATCTGGGGCGCCCGAAGGAAGGCGTGTGGAGCGAAGCCGATTCTCTGGCGCCGGTGGCCCAGCGCCTGTCCGAACTGCTCGGCCGCGAGGTTCCGCTGGTGCGTGACTGGGTCGACGGCGTCGAGGTGCAGCCGGGCCAGCTGGTGCTGCTGGAAAATTGCCGCATGAATGTCGGCGAGGGCAAGGACGATGAAGCCCTGTCGAAGAAGTACGCGGCGCTATGCGATGTGTTCGTGATGGATGCCTTCGGTACCGCGCACCGTGCGCAGGCCTCCACCCATGGTGTCATCCGCTTCGCACCGGTCGCGGCCGGTGGCCCGCTGCTGATGGCCGAGCTGGACGCGCTGGCGCAGGCGCTGGATGCACCGGCCAAGCCGTTGCTGGCCATCGTCGCCGGCAGCAAGGTCAGCACCAAGCTGGAACTGCTGGCCAACCTGGTCGGCAAGGTCGATCAGCTGATCGTGGGTGGCGGCATCGCCAATACTTTCATTGCTGCCGCTGGCCATAACGTCGGCAAGTCGCTGTATGAACCGGACCTGCTGGACACGGCGAAGAAGATCGTGGCCGATGCGAAGGCGCGTGGCGCCGACATTCCGCTGCCGGTGGACGTGGTCACCGCCAAGCAGTTCCTGCCCGACGCTGCCGCGGAAGTGAAGGCGGTCGATGCCGTTGCCGAAGACGACCTGATCCTGGACATCGGCCCGCAGACCGCCGCGCAGTACGCGCAGCTGATCGAGAAGGCCGGCACCGTGGTCTGGAACGGCCCGGTCGGCGTGTTCGAGTTCGAAGCCTTCAGCAAGGGCACCGAAGCGCTGGCCCGCGCCATCGCCAGCTCGCCGGCATTCTCCATCGCCGGTGGCGGCGACACCCTGGCCGCGGTCGACAAGTTCGATATCGCCCAGCAGGTCAGCTACATCTCCACCGGCGGCGGTGCGTTCCTGGAGTTCCTGGAAGGCAAGACTCTGCCTGCAGTGGCCGCACTCGACGCGCGCGGCGCATGAGTGGCGAGCGCGGCAAGGATGTGCTGTTCTTCGACCTGGACGGCACGCTGATCGATTCGCAGGTGGGCATCACCGCCTGCATCGCCTATGCGCTGCAGAAGATGGAGTACCCGGTGCCGCCGCAAGACACCCTGCGGGGCTGGATCGGTCCGTCGCTGCGTACCACCTTCATGCCGCTGTTCGGTGAACCGGCGCGGGTGGAACAGGCAGTGGGCTACTACCGGGAGCGCTTCGATGTCGAAGGCTGGCGCGAGCACACGGTGTACCCGCAGGTGGAGGACACCCTGCGCACGTTGCATGGTCGCGGCCACCGCCTGGCGGTGGTCACGGCCAAGAACGAGCCGCATGCGCGCCGCATCCTTGCCCACCTGCCGTTCGGCGGGCTGTTCGAGGAGATCGTCGGTTCGACCCTGGACGGCTCGCGCAGCCACAAGCCGGAACTGGTCGGCGAGGCGTTGCGTCGGCTGCAGGTGCAGCCTGCGCAGTGCTGGATGATCGGCGACCGCCGCATGGACATCGAAGGCGCGCGCCACCACGGCCTGCGCAGTGTGGGCGTGCTGTGGGGCTTTGGCGGTGAGGCCGAACTGACCGAAGCCGGCGCGGGTCAGCTGGCCCGTGAGCCGGCGCAGCTGACGACACTGTTGGCCTAGGCTCCTGTAGAGCCGAGCCCATGCTCGGCTGCTTCGGCCTATGCCCATCCGAGCATGGGCTCGGCTCTACAGAACTGCCTGCGTCGGCGTATGTCCGGGTGATGTCCGTTCCATGACCCGCGAAGACAAGCGGCACAAGGCTGTAACCGTATACATGCGACGTGAAGGATGTGCTAATTTCCGTCCTTTACCGGGAGAGGCCCATTCACCATGTTCGAGCGTCAGCGTCGCACCAAGATCCTTGCCACCCTCGGTCCGGCCACTGATCCGCCGGGCGTGCTGGAGGATCTGTTCCGCGCCGGCGTCAACGTGGTACGCCTGAACTTCAGCCATGGCGACCCCTCCGGCCAGGCCAAGCGTGCCGCCGAAGTGCGTGCCGCCGCTGCCCGCGTGGGCGTGGAAGTGGGCATCCTGGCCGACCTGCCGGGCCCGAAGATCCGCATCGAGCGCTTTGCCGAAGGCAAGGTGCAGCTCAAGGCGGGTGACCGCTTCGACCTGATCGCCAGCACCAACGCCGGCCCCGGCGATGCGACCCAGGTAGGCGTCAGCTACCTCGGCCTGCCGCAGGACGTCGGCCCGGGCGATGTCCTGCTGCTCGATGATGGCCTGATGCAGCTGCAGGTGGTGGAGGTGCAGGGCGAGCGCATCATCAGCACCGTGCTCAACGACGGCGCGCTGTCTGATCGCAAGGGACTGAACAAGCAGGGCGGTGGCCTCTCGCTGGGCGCACTGACCGAGCGCGACAAGGAACTGATCGGCATCGTCGCCAAGATCGGTGTCGACTTCATCGCCGTGTCGTTCTGCCGCAACGCGCAGGACATGAACGACGCGCGCGAGATCGCCCGCTCGCACGGCTGCGATGCCGCGCTGGTGTCGAAGATCGAGCGCACCGAGGCGATCGAGAACCTGGAAGAGATCGTCGAGGCCAGTGACGTTGTGATGGTCGCCCGTGGCGACCTCGGCGTGGAAATCGGCGATGCCGAGCTGCCCGGCCTGCAGAAGAAGATCATCAAGGCCTCGCTTGCGCAGAACAAGGTGGTGATCACCGCCACGCAGATGCTGCAGTCGATGGTTGAAAGCCCGATCCCGACCCGCGCCGAAGTGCTGGACGTGGCCAACTCGGTCATCGATGGTACCGACGCGGTGATGCTGTCGGCCGAGACCGCTGCCGGTGCCTGGCCGGTCAAGGCGGTGGAAGCGATGGCGCGTATCTGCCTGGGTGCCGAGCGCCAGTTCCAGACCGAGACCGACTTCAACGCCTCGCCGCGTAATCTGGAACGTGCCGACCAGGCGATTGCCATGGCCACCATGTTCCTGTCGCAGCACGTGGGCGTGCGTGCGATCGTGGCGATGACCGAATCCGGTGGCACCGCCCGCTACCTGTCGCGGTTCCGCGCCAAGGCGCCGGTGTTCGCAGTCACCCGCCACGACGGCGCGCGCCGCCAGATGGCCCTGATGCGCGATGTGTTCCCGATCAACTTCGACAGCCGCGGGCTGACCCCGCGCGAAGCCGCGCGCGGCAGCATCCGCCTGCTGGTGGAAGCCGAACTGCTGCAGGCCGGTGACCGCGTCGTGTTCACCAGTGGCGAGCACATGGAAACCCACGGTGCCACCAATACCCTGCGCCTGCTGGAAGTGGGAGAGGACGGCCGCGCCATCGGCCTGGGCGACCTCTGAGGCCCGCCGGGGTCGGATCCCCGCAAGGGCTCTGACCCCGTGCCGCAGGACATCGCTTGTCCTGCGCCGACATTGGAATCGTTTCCATTCTGGCCTGCACGCCGGCGCAACGGGCGGCGGGGCTATACTTGTGTTTTTCCCGCACCCGCCACAGGAAGTACATGAGCATCGAACAGCTGGCTGAAACCGCCCAGGCCATGGTTGCCCCGGGCAAGGGCATCATCGCGATCGACGAATCCACCGCTACCATCGCCAAGCGTTTCGCTGGCGTCGGTATCGAGAACACCGAGGAGAACCGTCGTGCCTACCGCGAACTGCTGCTGACCACGCCGAAGCTCAACGAGCACATCTCCGGCGCCATCCTGTTTGACGAAACCATCCGCCAGTCGACCAAGGACGGCGTGCCGTTCGCCAAGTACATGGCCGACCACGGCATGATTCCGGGCATCAAGGTGGACAAGGGCGCGCACCCGCTGGCCGGCTGCCCGGGCGAGCTGGTGACCGAAGGCCTGGATGGCCTGCGCGAGCGCCTGCAGGAGTACTACAAGCTGGGCGCGCGGTTTGCCAAGTGGCGTGCTGTGATCAACATCGGCGAGAGCATCCCGTCGGGCACCTGCATCGAGTCCAACGCCCATGCGCTGGCCCGCTACGCAGCGCTGTGCCAGGAATGCGGCCTGGTGCCGATGGTCGAGCCGGAAGTGATCATGGACGGCGACCACGACATCGAGACCTGCTACGAAGTCACCGAAGCGACCCTGCGTTCGCTGTTCGACGCCCTGTACCAGCAGAACGTGCTGCTGGAAGGCACCATCCTGAAGGCTTCGATGGTCATCTCGGGCAAGGACTGTGAAGAGCAGGCCGACGTCGAGGAAGTGGCCGAGTCGACCGTGATGTGCCTGAAGAGCACCGTGCCGGCCATCCTGCCGGGCGTGGTGTTCCTGTCCGGTGGCCAGAGCGACGAGCAGTCCACCGAGCACCTGAACGCGATGAACCAGCTGGGCAACCTGCCGTGGCCGCTGAGCTTCTCCTACGGCCGTGCCATGCAGCAGGCCGCGTTGAAGCTGTGGGCCAAGGACATGAAGGGCAACTACGCTTCTGCCCAGAAGACCGTGTACGAGCGCGCCAGGGACAATGGCCTGGCCGCGCTGGGCAAGTGGAACGGGTGATCCGTCCCATCGCTGGATAAACAAGGCAGCGCCGGCATCACGCCGGCGTTTGCTTTTGCGGGTATCTTTTCCGCCCCCATGCGCCCGGCCGGTGCGTGGGAACCACATGGAAGGCCAAGGAGAAACAACATGCGTTTGGCAGCAATCACACTGGCCGTAGCCACGGTCCTGGTCGCCGGCGGGTGCAACCGCATCGGTGGCGGCGGTGCCGAGGCAGGCAAGGCCGCGTCGCTCGATTTCGACAAGCCGGTCTCCGGCGAGATCACCTCGCGCAGCGGCATCAACTTCAATGACGGCAGCCATCACCAGCTCTACCAGATCAAGCTGGAAGACAGGGATCTGGTCGGCCTGAAGCTCACTGGTGCCCTCAGCGGCTCGATTGCGGTGTTCAACAACGGCAGCCTGGTATCCACCAGCAACACAGGCTATGAGCGCGAGGGGGACGTCTCGCTGGCTTTCCGTGCCAACGGCAGTGGTACCTACCAGGTGGCAGTCAACGCCGATGGCCCGACCGCGTTCGGCCCTTATCGCCTTCGCGCCGAGAAGCTGAAGCCGTACGACGGCAAGCCGCTGGCGGGCAGTGGCGAGATCGTCGATATGCTGGCCAGCAACTCGCAGGACTACACGTTGCAGGTGGACAAGGCGGGCCTGTACGAGATCCGGCTGGTCTCGGACGCCTTCGACCCGGTGCTGAAGCTGTCCGGGCAGGGCGTGGATGCCGAGAATGACGACGGCGGGGACAGCACCAACTCGCGCCTGACCCTGTCGCTGAAGCCGGGCAAGTACACGCTGACCGCGCGTGGCCTCGGCGACGGCGTCAGTGGCATGTTCACCTTGTCGGCCAATCGGATCGAGCTGCCGGGCAACCTGGTCGATCGCGATGGCACCGCACTGCCGAAGTCCGGCAGCGTGTACACGATGCTCGATAACGATGGCGTCCGCCGCTTCCTGCTGACGCTGGACCGTCCGACCAATGTGCGGCTGGATGCAATCTCCGGCCAGGTCGATACCGTGCTGCGCGTGGTTGGCGGCGATGTCGAACTGACCGACGATGACGGTGGCAACGATACCAACGCACGCCTGGAAGAAGCGTTGCCTGCCGGTCATTACACCGTCGAGGTGTCCAGCCTCAGCAACGGCGCGGGCATGGTGGAAGTGCGTGTGCAGGTGGACGGCGCCAGCGCCGATGGGGCTGCTGCTTCGGCGGCAAGTGCCGCTGCCGACGCGGCCGCTGCTGCGGCCGATGATGCCGCCGCGGTGGAAGCTGCCAGCCGTTGAGCGTGTTCCACACTCCGTGGGAGTGTGGACAACGGCGCAACAGGAAAGGCCGGGCAATGCCCGGCCTTTTCCTTGAAGCTGACCGCCGGATTCAGTGCGCGGCGGCGAAGCCCGCATCACCCAGCGGCGACAGCATCGAGCCGCGCGGTTCGCCGTCTGCGCCTTGCCCGGCGGCGCTCAACGCTTGCTGGTACGCCTTGGCCGTCGCGGTATTGAACGCCACCAGCACGATGCGCATCGGCTGCGCATGGCTGCGCTGCCAGGCCAGTGTCTCGGTCACGGCGATCTGCGCCGCCTGGTACAGCGGATAGCCATACACACCGCAGCTGATCGCCGGGAAGGCGATCGACTGCACCCCCAGCGACTCGGCCAGCTGCAGCGATTTCCAGTAGCAGTTGGCGAGCAATGCCGGCTCGTCGCGCTGGCCGTCGTGCCAGACCGGGCCCACCGTGTGCAGTACATGCCGTGCCGGCAAGGCGTAAGCGCCGGTGGCACGCACTTCGCCGGTCGGGCAACGCACGCCCGGGCGCAGCTCGGGCAACCGCTCGCACTCGGCCCGCAATGCGGGGCCGGCCGCACGATGGATCGCGCCGTCCACACCACCGCCGCCGAGCAATGTTTCGTTGGCCGCGTTGACGATCGCATCCACCGCCAGGGTCGTGATGTCACCCTGCCAAACTTCGATCTTCATGCGTCCGTCTCCTGCCTGTGAGGTGTTCCGCGCAGCCTCTGCGCCGGCTGTACCCCACGGTAGGGGACAGGGCATCGATACTGCGTCATGACCGTCTCACGCGCTGCGATCCGACGGCCTTCACGCACGATGGCGGTCGCTGCCTTCACGCAGGCTGAAGCGGTCATGGATCCGCGGCAGGCGGTGGCGCCAGGCAATGCCCGGCGGCTTGCGTCATGGCAGGCCAGCCAGCCAGTCGTCGTCGGAACCCTCGTTCACATCGGCGAACAGCGGCGTGGAGAAATAGCGTTCACCGGTGTCCGGCAGCATCGCCAGGATCACCGAGCCCGGCTCAGCGCGGGCTGCCACGTCCAGCGCGCTGGCCACGGTGGCGCCGGCGGAGATGCCGACGAAGATCCCTTCCTCCGCCGCCAGTCGGCGCGCGGTGGCGATGGCGCGGTCATCCTCCACCGACACCAGTTCATCCACCACATCGCGGTTGAGCACGTCCGGCACGAAATCCGGGGTCCAGCCCTGGATCTTGTGCGGTTTCCAATCATCGCCCTTGAGCAGGGCGGCGCCGGCGGGTTCGGTAGCAATGACGCGGGTCTGCGGGCGCGCGACCTTCAACACTTCGCCCACGCCGGTGAGCGTGCCGCCGGTGCCCCAGCCACTGACGAAGTAATCCAGCCGCTTGCCGGCGAAGTCGCGCAGGATCTCGGCGGCCGTGGTGTTGCGGTGATAAGCCGGATTGGCCGGGTTGGCGAACTGGCTGGCCAGGAACCAGCCATGCTGCTCGGCCAGTTCGCGCGCCTTGCGCACCATGCCGCTGCCACGCTCGGCGGCCGGGGTCAGGATTACCTTCGCGCCATAGGCGCGCATCAGTTTGCGACGCTCCACCGAAAAGGTCTCGACCATCGTGGCCACGAATTTGTAGCCGCGCGCGGCAGCGACCATCGCCAGCGCCACGCCGGTGTTGCCCGAGGTGGCCTCCACGATCGTGTCGCCTGGCTTGAGCAGGCCACGCGCTTCGGCGTCGAGGATGATTGCCAGCGCCAGGCGGTCCTTGACCGAGCCGCCCGGATTGAATGACTCGACCTTGGCGTAGACGCTGACCTGTGGCGGTGCCAGGCGCTGCAGCCTGACGATGGGGGTGTTGCCGACGGTATCGAGGATGGACTCGTACAGGGCCATGGAAGCGCTCCGGAAACGGGGCCGCGCCGGGCTTCGGCGGGCAAAGGGGGAGGGCTGGCTGTTCAGGCCAGCGGCTGCCGGCTGACCGTAGCGCCGGCATATGACGCCCGGAAATGACCAGATACCTTTCTTAAACAACCTTTGGTTATAAGCTGGTGACGGCAATTGACCCTAGAGTGGACCTCCGCCCCACGCCGCCTGCCTCCCATGACGCTGACCCAGCTGCGCTACCTGGTTGCCATTGCCGATGCCGAGCTGAACATCACGCTCGCTGCCTCGCGCGTGCACGCCACCCAGCCCGGCCTGTCCAAGCAGCTCAAGCAGCTGGAAGACGAGCTCGGCTTTCTGTTGTTCGTGCGCAAGGGCCGCAGCCTGGAGTCGGTCACCCCGGCCGGCACCGAGGTCATCGCCCGCGCCCGCGCGGTGCTGGCTGAGGCCAACAACATCCGCACCTACGCGGCAAACCAGCGTCGCGAGAGCCAGGGTCAGCTGATCCTGACCACCACGCACACCCAGGCGCGCTTCGTGCTGCCGCCGGCGGTGGCGGCGATCAAGCAGGCCTACCCGCAGGTCAGCGTGCACCTGCAGCAGGCCGGTGAAGCCGACGCGCTGGACCGCTTGAACCAGGGTGATGCCGATATTGCGATCATCAGCACCGCAGGCGGTGAGCCCACCGATGGCATCGCAGTGCCGCTGTTCCGCTGGCGGCGCCTGGTGGTGGTGCCCAAGGGCCACCCGCTGGACCGCGCCGGCCGCGCACCGGACCTGGCCGCGCTGGCCCGCCAGCCATTGATCAGCTACGAATCCTCGACCCGACCGAACTCATCCCTGCAACGCGCCTTCGCCGCCAATGGGCTGGTGCCCGATCTGGCACTGACCGCGCTGGATGCGGACCTGATCAAGACCTACGTGCGCACGGGTCTTGGCGTAGGCCTGCTGGCCGAGATGGCGGTCAGTTCCAACGATGAAGACCTGCGTTCGTGGCCGGCCCCGGACCCGATCGCCGAGTGCATCGCCTGGGCGGTGCTGCCGCGCGACCGCGTGCTGCGTGACTACGCGCTGGAGCTGGTGCATGTGCTGGCACCGCAGATTGATCCGCGTGACCTGCGCAGGGTGCTGGATGGCAACCAGGCGGCGGCGTGGCCGGTGCCACCGACGTGGGAGTCACTGACCCAGACCATCACGGTGTGAGGGGTTGGTCGAGCAGGGCTTGCAGCCCTGCACCCACTACGACATTCAAGCAACAGCAACAGCAGAAGCGTGCATTCCGTGGGTTGGCGGGGCGGTGTTGGAGTGCGGGGACGCTGCAAGTACGTCCCTGTAAGCTTGGCAGCCGCATCCATGCGGCTGACACCCCGCACTCCGACACCGCCCCACCTCTGACAGATCCCGATGGCTGTTGGTAGGAGTCGACCTTGGTCGACACGTAGATCCATGCCATGCGTGGATGAATCTCCATCGAAATCGAATATTTCGAATTGAAATCGAAAAGCATCCACGCATGGCGTGGATCTACTGCAGATCGCGGAGATCTGTCGAAGTTGGGGTGGGTCCGGTTGCGGGAGTGTCCGCGGCATGGGCCCGAGGCATGCCTCGGGCGGGTTGGGCAGGACGCCCAACCCCGGTCTTGCCGTGTGCGCAGGAAAGCGCACACGAGCAAGCCGCGGCCAAGCCCCGGGGGTCACTTCATGGATGGGTTTACGGCGTCTCCCGCAACCGGACCCACCCCGCCCACCCTCAGGAAACCGCTTTTGCTGTTGCTTCGGCTCTTGCCGTGGTCCGCAGCAGGTGCAGGGCTGCAAGCCCTGCCGATAAACTCCCTCCTGCGACGGTTCGTCGCACAGGGCAACCCTGGACCCGCCTCTACACTAGCGCGGTGACCCGCCTGTCCCGCCCGCAGCGCCTTCTGCTCCAGCTCGCCGTCCTGGCGACGCTGCTGATGGTGCTTGCGCCGCTGGTCAGCCGCGCGCTGCAGGCGCCGCCGATGGACCACACCGCAATGGCGGGCATGGACCACGCCGCCATGGGCCATGGCATGCACGACATGACCATGGCCGGGCACGACCCGCATGGCGCTTCGCAGGCAGCACCCAAGCGCCCAGCCGACCCCCACGCCATGCATGGCGAAGTCTGCGAATACTGCGTGCTGGCCATGCGCCTGCTGCCGTGGCTGGCGGTGCTGGTGCTGCAGTTGCCGCTGCTGTGGCGGCCGCGCCTGGTGTTCCCGTGGTCGCAACAGGTGCTGCCGGCACTGCGCTGGCCGGCGCATGCCGCACGTGGACCACCACGCTCCTCCATCGTCCGCTGATGTCCCTATCGAATCTGCCGCACGACGCCTGACCGGGCGCCGTGCGCGCATGCGTACCTTGGAGCTGTTCCGATGAAAATGACTTCCCGCCCCGCGGGCGCCTGCGCGCGCCTGCCGGTTGCCCTTGGCCTGGCCGTGGCCGCGTCACTGGCCCACGCTGCGCCTGCTGAAGAAGCGCGCACCCTCGACACGATGGTGGTCACTGCCGCCGCGCCTTCGTCGCCACTGCACTGGGTGACCGATCCGCGCCTGCCGCGGCAGCCGGTCCCCGCCAGTGATGGCGCCGATTACCTGAAGACCGTGCCTGGCTTCTCCGCCATCCGCAACGGCGGCACCAACGGTGACCCGGTGCTGCGCGGCATGTTCGGTTCGCGGCTGAACATCCTCAGCAACGATGGCAACCTGATCGGTGCCTGCCCGTCGCGCATGGACAATCCGCTTTCCTATATCGCGCCGGAGAGCTTCGACCGGCTGACCATCATCAAGGGCCCGCAGAGCGTGCGCTGGGGCGCAGGTGCCTCGGCCGGCACCATCCGTTTCGAGCGCGATACGCCGCGCTTCGAGGAACCCGGCCTGCGTGCCGATGCCAGTGGACTGGTCGGCTCGCGCAACCGCAACGACCAGGTGCTGGACCTGACGCTGGGCAATCCGGCCGGTTACGTGCGTGCCAGCGGCAATCGCTCGGAAGCGGACGACTACAAGGATGGTCATGGTGACGTGGTGCCGTCGAAGTGGCGCAAGTGGAACGGCGACGTGGCCATCGGCTGGACGCCGGACGCCGATACGCTGCTGGAAATCTCCGCCGGTGCCGGCGATGCGATCGCGCGCTATGCCGGGCGTGGCATGGACGGCGCCGCGTTCGAGCGCACCAGCTACGCGGCACGCTTCGAGAAGCGCAACCTGCCGGGCGCGTGGGAAACGTTGCAGGCCAACGTGTACTACAACGAAGCCGACCATGTGATGGACAACTACACGCTGCGCACGCCGAATCCCAACAGCATGATGCCCATGCCGATGGCTTCGAACGTGGACCGCCGAACCCAGGGCGGCCGGGCCAGTTCCGAGTGGCGCTGGCAGGAGGTGCAGCTGGTGGCCGGTGTGGACGGTGAGGACAGCCGCCACCGTGGCCGCAACGGCATGGGCCGCGATACTTACCGCCAGGCCGCGTGGCAGACCGATGCGAACTTCCACCGCTATGGCGTGTTCACCGAGTTGACCCTGGGTGCCGGCACGGACCAGCGCTGGATCAGTGGCCTGCGCATCGACCGTGCCAGCGCCCGCGATGAGCGGCAATCGATCGGCGGCATGATGGGCAACCGGCCCAATCCCAGCGCCGGGCAGACGCGCAAGGAATGGCTCGGCAGCGGGTTCCTGCGCTACGAGCAGGACCTTGCCGACGGCCTGACCTGGTACGCCGGCCTCGGCCACAGTGAACGCATGCCCGACTACTGGGAGCTGTTCTCGCCCAACCATGGCCCGTCGGGCGCAGTGAACGCGTTCACCGGCGTGCAGCCCGAGCGCACCACCCAGCTCGACATGGGCCTGCAGTTCAAGGGACCGCGTGTGCAGGCATGGGTATCGGCGTATGCCGGGCAGATCCAGGACTACATCCTGTTCACCTATCACGGCAGCGGCATGATGGGCATGAGCCAGGCCAACAACGTCGATGCGCGCATCGCCGGTGCCGAAGCCGGGCTGGAAGTGAGCCTGGCTGCGCAGTGGAAGCTGGGTGGCACGCTGGCCTATGCCTGGGGCGAGAACCGCGACCAGCAGCGTCCGCTGCCGCAGATGCCGCCGTTGGAAGCGCGCCTGAGCGCGAACTGGGAAGGCCAGCGCTGGAGTGCCGGTGCGCTGCTGCGTGCGGTGACCCATCAGCATCGTGTCGCAGATGGACAGGGCAACGTGGTCGCGCAGGACCTGGGGCCGAGTGCCGGCTTCGCTACCTTCGCGCTCAATGCCGCTTACCGCTTCAGTTCGCAGCTGCAGCTCAGTGCGGGCGTCGACAACCTGTTCGACCGCGCCTACAGCGAGCACCTGAACCTGGCCGGCAGCGCCGACTTCGGCTTCCCGGCCGACCCGGTGCGCATCAATGAACCCGGGCGCAGCCTGTGGATGAAGGTGAACTACCGGTACTGATCGGCCGGGTAAAAAAACGGGGCCGGATCCCCGCCAGGATCCGTCCCCGCCCGACGCCCTCTGTCGGGCAGCTTCGACTCTACGATGACAACGCCTGCGGCGCACGGCGGGATACACCTCGACACATGCCGACACCGCTGCTGCGAGCCTTGCACGGAACAGGTTCACGGCGCTATCGCGCCGCCGGTGCCACGCCAGTAAACGCTTGGCACATATCGCTTCCACGGGTGCTTGCCTACACTCGGCGGCCGTGGATCTATCAGGACCGTTCATGTTGGCTCGCATTGCTTCGACCCTGGCCCTTGGCCTCAGCCTGGCCCTTCTGGCCGGGTGCGGGGGCAAACAGGAGGCCGCCGCCCGTCGGCAGGGCGAAGCGGTGCCGGTGACCGCGCAGGTCGTGCAGTCCTCGCAGTGGAATGACACGCTGCAGGCGCTGGGCACGGCCAAGGCGCGCGAGTCCATCAGCGTGACGGCCAAGGTCAGCGAAATCGTCGAGAAGGTGCACTTTGAAAGTGGCCAGCATGTGGCCGCCGGTGCGCCGATCGTGACCCTGCGCGGGCAGGCCCAGGAGGCCGCGCTGGTGCAGGCGCAGGCCACCTTCCACGAAGCCGACCAGCTGTACAGGCGCCAGCGCGAGCTGGCCTCCCAGCGGCTGGTGTCCAGCGCCACGCTGGATACGCAGAAGTCGATCCGCGATGCGGCCGAGGCGCGCGTGATGCAGATGCAGGCCGACATCGGTGACCGCCGCGTGCGCGCGCCGTTCGCTGGCGTGCTCGGCATCCGCCAGGTCAGCCCCGGCTCGCTGGTGACCCCGACCACGGTCATCGCCACGCTCGATGACATCGAGCACATGCACGTCGATTTCCAGGTGCCGGAAGTGGAACTGGCTGCGCTGGGCGTCGGTGACAAGGTCAGCGCCACCAGCGTGGCGTGGCCGGGCCGCACCTTCGAGGGTGAGGTCAGCACCATCGATGCGCGCATCGATCCGGTCACCCGTGCGGTGACCGTGCGCGCCGACTTCGCCAACGGCGATCATGCGCTGCGCCCGGGCATGCTGCTGGACGTGCGGCTGTTCCGCCCCGAGCGCCCGGCGCTGGTGGTCCCGGAAATCGCCGTGGTGCAGGTCGGCCGCGATACCTTCGTGTACCGCATCAAGGCCGACGACAGCGTCGAGCGCGTGGACGTGGTCACCGGTGCGCGCCGCGCCGGCGTGGTCGAGATCAAGCAGGGGCTGGAAGCGGGCCAGCGCATCGTGGTTGATGGCACCGGCAAGCTGCGCCCGGGCCTGAAGGTCGCGGCCAGGGATGCGGCACCGGCCAGCGGCGCGAAACCGGATGCCGCGCCGGCACCGGCCGCGGCCGAGGGGCACGGCGGATGAAACTGTCCGACATCTCCATCCAGCGGCCGGTGTTCGCCGTGGTGATGAGCCTGCTGCTGCTGGTGCTGGGCGTGATGTCCTTCACCCGCCTGACCCTGCGCGAGCTGCCTGCCATCGACCCGCCCATTGTTTCGGTGTCGGTGGATTACACCGGTGCCTCGGCGGCGGTCATCGAAAGCCGCATCACCCAGGTCCTGGAAGATGCACTGGCCGGCATCGAAGGCATCGATACGATCAACGCGCGCAGCACCAACGGCCGCTCGCAGGTCAGCATCGAGTTCACCTCCAACCGCGATATCGAAGCGGCGGCCAACGACGTGCGCGATGCGGTCAGCCGCGTCGCCGACCGCATGCCGGAAGAAGCCCGGCCGCCGGAAATCGCCAAGGTCGAAAGCGATGCCGACCCGATCATCTGGTTCAACATGGTCTCTTCGACCATGGACACGCTGGAACTGAGCGATTACGCCGACCGCTATGTGGTCGACCGCTTCTCCAGCCTCGACGGCGTGGCCCAGGTCCGCATCGGCGGCCGCCAGCGCTATGCGATGCGCATCTGGCTGGACCGCGACCAGCTGGCCGCACGTGGGCTGACCACCGGCGACGTGGAAACCGCACTGCGCAACGAGAACGTGGAACTGCCGGCCGGTCGCATCGAGTCGACCGACCGTGATTTCACCCTGCGCGTGGAGCGCAACTACATCAAGCCCGAGGATTTCGCCACCATCCCGCTGGGCAAGGGCCGCGACGGCTACGTGGTGCGCATGGGCGACGTGGCGAAGATCGAACTGGCCTCGGCCGAGCGCCGCGCCTACTACCGCAGTAACGGCGAGCCGGGCATCGGCCTGGGTATCGTCAAGACCTCCACCGCCAACTCGCTGGACGTGGCGCGCACCGCGCGCGCTGAAGCCGAGCGGGTGGCACTGACCCTGCCCAAGGGCACGCAGATCTTTGTTGCGTTCGACAACACCACCTTCATCGAAGCCGCCGTTGACCGCGTCTACGCCACGCTGGTGGAGGCAATGATCCTGGTGCTGGCGGTGATCTGGCTGTTCCTCGGCAGCTTCCGTGCCGCACTGATTCCGGCGGTGACCGTGCCGGTCTGCCTGGTGGCCGCGTTCATCGCACTGTACGCGTTCGACTTCTCGATCAACCTGCTGACCCTGTTGGCACTGGTGCTGTGCATCGGCCTGGTGGTGGACGATGCGATCGTGGTGGTGGAAAACGTGCAGCGCCGCATCGACCTGGGCGAGCCCCCACTGGTGGCCTCCAAGCGCGGTACCACGCAGGTTGCCTTCGCGGTGATCGCCACCACCGCCGTGCTGGTGGCGGTGTTCCTGCCGGTCGGTTTCCTGGAAGGCAATACCGGGCGCCTGTTCCGCGAGCTGGCGGTGGCGCTGGCGGCAGCGGTGGCGCTGTCCGCATTCGTAGCGCTGACGCTGACGCCGATGATGGCGTCCAAGCTGCTCAAGCCGCACACCGGGCAGGCACCACGTGGCCTGCATGGCTTCATCAACCGCAATCTGGAGCGCCTGGCCTCGGGCTATGGCCGCGTGCTCGACCACCATGTCGACCGCACCTGGATCTACCTGCTGGTGATGGTGGCCGCACTGGCTGCCAGCTGGGGCCTGCTCAAGCTGCTGCCGTCGGAACTGGCGCCGGCCGAAGACCGCGGTTCGTTCCAGATCATGATCGACGGCCCGGAAGGCGCCGGCTACGACTACACCGTGCAGCAGGTGCAGCAGGTGGAAGCGCTGCTGGCGCCGCATGTCGGCCCGGACAAGCCGATCGTGCGCGCCAACCCGCGCGTGCCGGGCGGCTGGGGCGCCAGCGAGGAGATGCACACCGGCCGCGTCAGCATCTTCCTGCAGCCGTGGCGCCAGCGCAGCGAGGGGACGCCTGAAGTGGCCGACGCGCTGCAGAAAGAACTGGACACCATCCGCGGCGTGCGCGTGCGCACGCAGGTGGGCGGTGGCCTGGTGCGCAGTGGCGGGCAGCCGTTCCAGATCGTGCTGGGCGGCCCCGAATATGCCGAGATCGCGCAGTGGCGCGACCGCATCCTGCTGCGCATGGCCGACAATCCCGGCCTGGTCGGCCCCGACTCGGACTACAAGGAAACCCGGCCGCAGATGCGGGTGAACATCGACCGCCAGCGCGCGGCCGACCTCGGCGTGCCGGTCACCGCGATCGGATCGGCGCTGGAAACCATGATGGGTTCGCGCCGCGTCACCACCTTCGTCGACAACGGCGAGGAGTACGACGTGCTGGTGCAGGCCGGGCGCGATGGCCGTGCCAGCCCGGCCGACCTGGCCGCGATCCGCGTGCGTGCCACCTCCGGCGAGCTGGTGCCGCTGTCCAACCTGGTCACGCTGAGCGAAGTGGCCGAGGCCGGAACCCTGAACCGCTTCAACCGACTGCGCTCGATCACCATCAGTGCCGGCCTGGCGCCAGGCTATCCGTTGGGCGAGGCCATTGCCTGGGCACAGAACGTGGCCCGGGAAGAGCTGCCGCAGTACGCACAGGTGAACTGGAAGGGTGAGTCGCGTGAGTACCAGAGTGCCGGCGGTGCGGTGCTGCTGACCTTCGCGATGGCCCTGCTGGTGGTGTACCTGGTGCTGGCCGCGCAGTTCGAAAGCTTCATCCACCCGCTCACCATCATGCTGACCGTGCCGCTGGGTGTGCTCGGTGCGCTGGTCGGCCTGTGGGTGAGTGGCGGCACGGTGAACCTGTTCAGCCAGATCGGCATCGTGATGCTGGTTGGCCTGGCAGCGAAGAACGGCATCCTCATCGTCGAATTCGCCAACCAGCTGCGCGATGACGGGCGCACGGTGCGCGAGGCGATCATCGAATCGGCGATGGTGCGCCTGCGCCCGATCCTGATGACCTCGATCGCCACCGTGGTCGGCGCGATTCCGCTGGTGGTCGCCGGTGGCCCCGGCTCGGCCAGCCGTGGCACGATCGGTATCGTGATCATCTTCGGCGTAACTCTTTCGACCTTCCTGTCGCTGTTCGTGGTGCCGGCGTTCTACGCACGGCTGGCCCCGTACACCCGCTCGCCGGAAGCGGTGAAGCGCGAGCTGGAGAAGCAGGAAGCGGAATCGCCGTCGGTGGGTGGCCATGCCTGACCCGACCACCGTGCTGCGAGGTGAAGGCTTCCAATTGCGCCCCTGGCGCCCGGATGATCTGGAATCGCTGCTGCACCACGCCAACGACGCCGAGGTGTCGCGGGGCCTGCGTGATCGCTTTCCGTACCCGTACACGCGCGGGGATGGCGAGGCCTTCCTCGCCGGCCGCGTGCTGGCTCCCGGCACCCTGAACCTGGCCATCGAGATAGACGGCCAGGCCTGCGGCAGCGTCGGTGCCCAGCAGGGCGTGGCCGAGCGTGGGCATACCGCCGAACTGGGTTACTGGCTGGGCCGGGCCTACTGGGGCCAGGGCCTGATGACCCGGGTGGTCGGTGTGTTTGCGCCTTGGGTGATGGACGAGCTGCGCCTGTTCAGGCTGCAGGCCACGGTGGTCGACTTCAATCTCGGCTCGGCCCGGGTGCTGGAGAAGAACGGCTTCCAGGAAGAGGGCGTGGAGCGCTGCGCGGTCTACAAGCGCGGCGTGCTGCACGACCTGCGCCGCTTCGCCCGGGTACGCACGCAGCTGCCCTGAACGCGCGGGCTGGCCGCTGTAGCACCGAGCCCATGCTCGGCTGATTCCGGGGCCCAAGCCGGACATGGGCTCGGCGCTACAAGACAGCGCTACCGCAGCGGCCTTCGATCAGGGAGAATCGACCGGTCCCCTCCAGCCGACGGGACGTCCTTACAACCCGCCGACTGGAGAGAGCGCGCGTGGAAGCAACCGTACACTTCATCAACAGCATCATCTGGAGCAAGGCACTGATCTTCGTGTGCCTGGGCGCCGGCCTGTTCTTCAGCCTGCGCACGCGCTTCATGCAGATCCGTGGCTTCTTCGAAATGTGCCGCCTCACCGTCAGGGGTGAGAAATCCGACGCCGGCGTGTCCTCGTTCCAGGCGCTGGCCATGTCGATGGCCGGCCGCATGGGCATCGGCAATATTGCCGGCGTGGCCACCGCCATCGCCTTCGGCGGCCCCGGGGCGATCTTCTGGATGTGGGTGATGGGCTTCCTCGGCGCGTCCACCTCGTACGTGGAATGCACCCTGGCGCAGATCTACAAGACCAAGGACGCCGAAGGCCGCTACCGCGGTGGCCCGGCGTACTACATCGAGAAGGCGATGGGCCTGAAGTGGTATGCGCTGGCCTTCGCCATCGCCACGATCATCGCCGCAGGTTTCCTGATGCCGGGCGTGCAGGCCAATGCCATCGCCGACAGCATCATCAACGCCTGCCGTGGGACCGCGCTGTGCGGGCCGCTCGACGGCCAGGCCTTCGGCATGGAATCGGTGCAGGCGCTGAAGCTGGGCATCGGCATCGTGGTCGCGCTGCTGCTGGGCGTGGTGATCTTCGGTGGCGTCAAACGCATCGCCAACTTCGCCGAAGTGGTGGTGCCGTTCATGGCTGCCGGTTTCATCCTGATGGCCATCATCATCATGGTCATCAACTACGACCGCGTGCCGGAAATGTTCGGCATCATCTTCCAGAGTGCCTTCGGCACGCATGCCGCATTTGGCGCGATGATGGGCCTGGCGGTGGAGTGGGGCATCAAGCGCGGCATCTACGCCAACGAAGCCGGCCAGGGTTCGGGCCCGCATGCAGCGGCCGCCTCGGAAGTCTCGCACCCGGCCAAGCAGGGCTATGTGCAGGCCTTCGCCATCTACTTCGACACCATGATGGTGTGCACCGCCACCGCGTTCCTGATCCTGGCCAGCGGCACCTACAACGTGTACTCGCCGGCAGGTGCCAGCGCACCGCCGATCTTCCAGGGCCTGGCCGGCATTCCCGAAGGCGCCGGTTACGCCCAGGCCGGCGTGGAAGCGGTGCTGCCGGGCTGGGGTTCGGCATTCGTGTCCATCGCCATCTTCTTCTTCGCCTTCACCACCATCATGGCGTACTACTACATGGCCGAGACCAACCTCAGCTATGTAAACCACAACAGGAAGCGCCCGCTGACGGTGCTGGTGCTGCGCCTGGGCATCATCGGCATGGTGGTGTTCGGCGCGTTCCACAATGCCACCCTGGCCTGGGCGCTTGGCGACATCGGCGTGGGCCTGATGGCCTGGCTGAACATCATTGCCATCCTCATCATCCAGAAGCCGGCGATGCTGGCCCTGCGTGACTACGAACGACAGAAGAAGCTGGGCCTGGATCCGGTGTTCGACCCTGATGCCTTGGGCATCAAGAACGCCGATTTCTGGCGCCAGCGCAAGCAGGAGAGTGTGTAAGTGAACAACCCTTGGAACAACCGCCGCCCGTCCGCCCGTCCGCCGCGCGCAACGCCGTTGCCGCGCCCGGAGGTGCCGGCCACGGGCGGTGGTGGGCGCGGTGGCAGCGATGAGCTGCGTCTGTACGGCCTGAATGCCGTGCTGGCTGCGTTCGAAGCGCGGCCGCAGGCGCTGCGCAAGCTGTACCTGCTGGAAGCACGCATTCCGCGCCTGCAGCCGTTGTTGAAGTGGTGCGTGGCCAACCGCGTGGGCTACCGCGTGGTCGAGGATGGCGATCTGAACAAGCTGGCCGGCACCACCCATCACGAAGGCGTGGTGGCCGACATGCTGCGCGCACCGGCACTGCCGCTGGCGCAGTGGCTGCAGCAGGTCGGTGACGGCCCGGCGCTGGCGCTGTGGCTGGATGGCGTGGGCAACCCGCACAACCTCGGTGCGATCCTGCGCTCGGCCGCGCACTTCGGCGTCAAGGCGCTGCTTCTGCCGGCTGGCAGCACGCTGGCGCTGTCCGGTGCCGCCGCGCGCGTGGCCGAAGGCGGCGCCGAAGCGGTGCCGCTGGTGCAGCTGCCGGAGACCGCTCAGGCAATGGCACAACTGCGCGCAGCCGGTTTCGGCCTGGCCGCGACCCTGGTCGAGGGCGGTGATGACGTGTTCCGCGCGTCCCTGCCAGACCGGCTGGTGTACGTGATGGGCGCCGAAGGCGAGGGCATGGACCGTGGCCTGGCGAGCCAGTGCGATCTGCAGGTCTCGATCCCCGGCAGCGGCGCGGTGGAAAGCCTGAATGTTGCTTCCGCCACGGCCGTGCTGCTGGCGCAGTGGGCGAGCCGCCGCGGCTGAGTGACGCCCGGTGGGTGCGAACCTTGGTTCGCACCGCTCTTCCCGCCGCAAACGCCGGGCATGGCCCGGCGCTACCGCATCATTCGTTCGGCGGCGTGGTCGCCTTGGCCTCGCTGCCGAAGCTGCCATCGGCTTCCGCCGCCAGGTAGGCGAACACAGTGTAGGCGGCCACGTTCTGTGCCAGCGCCTTCGGGTCGATCTTATCCAGCGTGTCGTCGGCGGTGTGGTGCAGGTGGAAGTAGTCCGAGCCGTCCTGCGCCAGCCACGCCCACGCACCGCCCTTGGCGGCCAGCGGGCCGACGTCCGGGCCCGGGCCACCCTTGTCGGCCTGGTACTCGATGCCCAGCGGCTTCATTACTTCGGCAATCTGCTTCGTCGCTTCGCGCGAGCCGTCCGGATTCGGCGAACCGGTATTGAAGGCGTAGATGCGGCCCGCGCCGAAGTCGCTCTCGGCGGCCAGCTGGTGCAGGGCCACGTCCTTCGCGTGCGCTTCGGCATAGGCCTTGCCGCCATACAGGCCCTGTTCCTCGTTGGCGAAGGCGATCACGCGGATGGTGCGCTTCGGTGCCTGCTTGAGCTGGCCGATCAGGTGGCCTGCGGCCATGGTGATGCCCACGCCCGCGCCGTCATCCACCGCGCCGGTGCCCAGGTCCCACGAATCCAGATGCCCGCCAATCACCACTACTTCCTTCGGCAGGCTGCGGCCGGTGATCTCGCCGATCACGTTGTACGAGGTCGCCGTACCATCCCAGCCGCAGTCCAGCGCCACCTTCACCGTGGTGCTGCCACGGGCCAGCAGGCGGGCCAGCTGGTCGGCATCGGGCACCGACAGTGCCGCAGACGGCACCGGGGTCAGGCCGTCATCGAAACGGGTGATGCCGGTGTGCGGCACGCGGTGCGAGTCGGTGCCGGCCGAACGCATCAGGAAACCGACCGCGCCCTTGCGGATCGCCTCGGACGGACCCTTGCTGCGGATCGCGCCGCCGCGGCCGTAGTCGCGGCCATCGCGGAACGGCAGCATCTGGTAATCGACGAAGGCGATCTTGCCCTTGAGCGAACCGGCCGGCGCCGCCTGCAGTGCGGCCAGGTCGGCGAAGCGCACCACCTCGGCTTCAACGGTGCCGCCCGGGCTGCCGCCCAGTGCGGTGATCTGCAGCGGCTGCGGATTTTTGCCGGTCACGGCAGCGTGTTCACTGCGGCGCTCCCACTTCGGGAAGGTCACCGGTTCCTTCCACACCTTGTCGAAGCCCAGTGCCTTGAACTTGGCTTCGGCCCAGGCCACGGCGCGGGCGTCAGCCTCGCTGCCGGCGATGCGCGGGCCGATCTCGGTGGTGAGCGATTCGACCACCTTCCAGCCGGTGTCATCGGCCAAGGCCTGGTCGCGCAGCTGTGCGGCGGTGGCCAGCGACGCCGGGGGCAGGGTAGTGGTGTGCGGCGCCGCGAAGGCCGGGGCGGCCAGCAGGGCGAGGGAGGATGCGATGGCAAGAACGCGGCGACGCATGGACAACTCCGGGAAGGGACCTAAGCCTTGGAGCTTAACAGTCGTTCAGCCCGGCGCATGGGCGGGAGGTCATGGCTGGCGCGGATGCTGTTTCCCGCCAGATGCAGCAAAGCGAAAGCCCCGCCGGGGCGGGGCTTTCGCCTGCTTCTGTAGAGCCGAGCCAATGCTCGGCTGCCTTTTGCAGATCAGCCGAGCGTGGGCTCGGCTCTACAGGTGGGGGGGGCGCCCATAGGCGCCCGATACCTCATTTCTTCAGGCTGTCGCGGATCTCGCGCAGCAGCACCACTTCCTCGGCCGGTGCGGCCGGTGCAGCTTCCTTCTTGCGAGACAGGCGGTTGATCGCCTTGACCACGATGAAGATCGCGAAGGCCACGATCACGAACTGGATCAGGGTGTTGATGAAATCACCGTAGCCGATCACCACCGCCGGAATCTCCTTGCCGTCCGGGCCGATGCGGGCCGGCGACAGCGTCCACGCCAGCTGCGAGAAGTCCACCTTGCCGATCAGCAGGCCCAGCGGCGGCATGATGATCTTCTCGACCAGCGCCGTCACGATCTTGCCGAAGGCCGCGCCGATCACCACGCCGACAGCGAGGTCGATGACGTTGCCGCGCATGGCGAATTCCTTGAACTCGGTGAGCATTCCCATTGTTGTTTTTCTCCGGTGGGGAAGTGGACAGCGCGCAGGGTAGCGCAGGTGACGTCAGCCGGCGATCACGCCGTGGCGCTCGGCCACGTTTTCCAGGCGGGCACTGAAGCGGTCGCCGGGCTTCAGCGCAGCCACCCCGGACGGGGTGCCCATGAACACCAGGTCACCGGCACGCAGCTGCCACAGCTTGGACAGCTCATGCAGGATCTCCGGCACGTTCCAGATCATCTGGTCGAGCAGTGCCTGCTGGCGCACCTCGCCGTTGACCTCCAGCGACAGGTTCAGCGCAGCCAGGTCGCCGACTTCTTCGGCGTGCACGATTTCGCTGATCGGCGCGGAGGCATCGAACCCCTTCGCGGCATCCCAAGGATGGCCCTTGTCCTTGGCTGCGGCCTGCAGATCGCGGCGGGTCAGGTCCAGGCCGACGGCGTAGCCGTAGACCAGCGCATCGGCGTCGGCGACGGCCAGCTCGCCGGCGGGCGCATCGCGACCGATCGCCACCACCAGTTCCACTTCGTGGTGCAGGTTGGCGGTTGCTGGCGGATAGGGGATGGCATCGTCGTGGCCGACCACGATGGCGTCGGCCGGCTTGCTGAAGAACATCGGGCGGCCGCGGTCATCGGCCGCCGGCACCGCCGCGCCCATTTCGCGGGCGTGGTCGGCGAAGTTGCGGCCGACGCAGTAGATACGGTGCACGGGGAAGCTGCCGCCACCGGCTACCGGTACACGCGGCAGGGCTACGGCAGGGATCACATCGGAGACATCGGACATGCGGGCATCCAGGAAGGGCGTGCCCGCAGTCTAGAACGCATGGCGCCCGCCGTCAGCGGGCGCGGAAGGCCTGGATCAGCGCGAGGCCGGCAACACCGGCTTGCGCACCACGCGGTACTCGCCCTCGACCACGGTCGGGTCCACCGGACGCGCGGCGCCCGGCTTGCGCGAGGCCAGCAGCTTCCATGCCAGGCCAACCAGGATCATCGCGGCACCGACGAACACACCGATGAACACCATCGCGGCCAGGATCGCCAGGCCGAGCAGGCCCACGGCAACGCGCACCAACGGATGGCGCGGCTTGCGCGGCGCGAACAGGGTGCGGAACTGGTTGAAGGCGGATGCGCGGTTGAACATGGCGGCTCGATAGGCTGGGATCAGCGAAGACAGAGTATCGGGACGCGCCACTGTCATTGAGTGAAAAACTCGTTAAATATAGCCTGTGCTTATTACGGATCAATGACTTGTGTTCATGTCGCAGCCAGTCACCTGAGCAGGCATGCGACAATTCCGGTTTACCGTCCGAGCTTTCGCCATGACTATCGCTGCTGCCCTGATCGCCCTTGATGCCATTGCCGATGGCGCGTTTGCCGAGGTCGAAGCGGTGATCGATGGCGATGCCGAATCGCTGGTGCTGTACCGCGACGGCGCGCAGGTGCGCGCATTCCTGAACATCTGCCCGCACGCCGGCCGTCGCCTGGACTGGGCCCCGGGCCAGTTCCTGAAGAGCCGCGAAGGCCATCTGGTCTGCGCCGCGCATGGCGCCTCGTTCACGCTGGACAGCGGCGACTGCATTGCCGGCCCGTGCAAGGGCGACCGCCTGCGTGCGGTGCCGGTCGATATCCGCGATGGGCAGGTCTATCTGGCCTGAGGCCGGAAGCAGTCGAGCACGGCTCGATTCTACAAAGGCTCCACGCATGGCGTGGACCCACCCCGCCATCCCACGGAATGCCAGCCGTTGACGTTGACGTTGACGTTGACGTTGACGTTGATTCTGCGGGTGCAGGGCGCAGCCCTGCCAACAAACCCAACCCTCAGAACATCAGGTTGATCATCAACACCACCACGCAGGTGTAGATCAGCGACAACGGTCCGCCGACCCGCCACATCTCGCGCGGGGTGTAATTGGCCGGGCCGGTGATCATCGAAATCACCGGGTTGGAGGCCGTCATCAGGTTGTTGGACGCCGACAGCGCCACGATCAGCGCGAACGCGGTCGGGTTGCCGCCCGCCGCCAGTGCCAGGTTCACCGCGATCGGTACCATCACGATGGTCGCGCCCACATGGCTGATCACCAGCGAGAACGCCGTGGTCAGCAGTGCCAGCGCCACCTCCAGCACCCACACCGGAATGCCGGTCGGCAGCTTGTCGATGGTATGGCCGGCCACCCACGCGGCCGCACCGCTGGAGTCCATCGCCCAGCCGAGCGGAATCAGCCCGGCCATCATGAACACCGTCTTCCAGTTGATCGAGGCATACGCCTCGTCCATGCGCAGCACGCCGGTCAGCAGCATGCCGGCCACGCCGGTCATCAGCGTCAGCGCGACCGGCAGCTTGCTGGTCAGCGCGATCAGGATGGTCAGCGCGAAGATCGCCATCGCAATCTTGAACTTGTGCGGGCGCTGCTCGCCGGTCGGATAGTCGGTCACCACCACGAAGTCGCGGCTCTTGGCCGCCTGTGCCAGGTCGGTCCAGATGCTGTGGAAGACCAGCATGTCGCCTGCACGCAACTGCACGTCGCGCACGTCCTCGCGGATCACCTGCTTGTCGCGGTTGATCGCCAGCAGGCTGATGCCACGCTCCTTGCGCAGGCGCAGGTCGGCCGCGCTCTTGCCGATCACGTTCGAGGTCGGCGGTACCACCGCCTCGGAAATACCGGCGCGGCTCGGGTTGAACAGGTCACCCAGGTGCTTCAGGCGCGAAGACATGCGCAGGAACTGGTTCTGCGCGAAATCGTTGATCTGCTGGCGCGGGCCCATCGCACCGAGCACGCTGCCTACCCAGATGCGCATCTCCGCCGGCGGCGCCAGGCGGGTGTCATTACCGGTTTTCAGGGCCAGCAGCAGCGGGGCGTCGTGCAGGTTCTCGGCCTCGCCCAGGGTCATGCCCACCAGCGGACTTTCCGCGCTGACCACCAGCTCGAACACATCGCCTTCGATGCCATAGGTCTTGGCGAAGTAGCTCTCGGTGCGTGCTGGGGTGACCCCGTCGTTGACCAAGGTTTCTTCCTCGATCAGCTTGCGGTCGCCGTAGTAGCGGAAGTACAGCAGCGATGCGATCAGCAGTGCCACGCCAATCGGCAGCGGCGCGAACATGCGCAGCGGCTCGATGGTGGCCAGGCCGGAAGGCAGGTTGTTGTTGGCCGAGGCCAGCAGATCGTTCAGCAGGATCAGCGGCGAATTGCCGACCATGGTCAGCGCACCGCCCATCACGATCGCCGCCGAGATCGGCAGCAGCAGGCGCTGCATCGTCAGCCCGGTGCGCGCTGCCAGTCGCGAGGCGACCGGCAGATACAAGGCCATCACCGACGGGTTCTGCATGAAGGACGAGTTCAGGCCGGCGATGGCGGTGGTCATCATCAGCAGCCGCTGTTCGACGCCGTGGCCGCGCCGCAGCAGCCATGCGGCCAGCCGGTTCAGCGCCCCGGTGCGGTCCAGGCCCGCACCGAGGATGGTGGTGGCGATGATGCTCATCACCGCGTTACCGGAGAAACCGCCGAAGATCTCCTCCGGCGCGATCAGGCCGGTGACACCGAGTACCACCAGCACCACCAGCGCGACCACGTCGGCGCGGATGCGCTCGAACAGGAACATCGCCATCGTGAAGCCGACCAGCCCGAGCACGAGCTTCATGTCGTTGGTCAGCGTCAGCGCGGTATCCATGTGGGGCGCGGCGTCCTCAGGCGATCATCAGGTGCGGTCGTACAGCAGGTCCCAGACGCCGTGGCCGAGTTTCTGGCCGCGGGTCTCGAAGTGGGTCTGCGGGCGCCAGTCCGGACGCGGCACGCTGCCACGCGGGCCGGCGCGGTTGACCAGGCCGGCAGTCGCGTCAAGCACGTCCCACATCTGCTCGGCGTAGTCTTCCCAGTCGGTGGCGCAGTGCAGGCGGCCACCCGGGCGCAGCTTGCGCACCAGCAGCTCGGCAAATGCCGGCTGCAGCAGGCGGCGCTTGTTGTGGCGCTTCTTGTGCCACGGGTCCGGGAAGTAGATGCGCACTTCATCGAGCGCGCCATCGGCGATCTCGTTCTGCAGCACTTCCACCGCGTCATGGTGGTACAGGCGCACGTGGTCGGCATTGTCCTCAGCCAGCGCGTTCAGCAACCGGCCCACGCCGGGGGCGTGCACTTCGATGCCGATGTAGTCGCGCGACGGATCGTGCTGGGCGGCGAAGCGCAGCGCGGCACCGTTGCCGAAGCCGATTTCCAGCACCTTGTGTGCCGGGCGGCCGAAGGTGGCATCCAGGTCACGCGGCTGGCCGGTGTAGTCGAGGCCGAAGCGCGGCCAGCGTTCGTCGAACGCGCGCTGCTGGGCGGGGGTGAAACGTCCCTGGCGCAACACGAAGCTGCGCACCTCGCGGCGGCCCTCGCTTACGGTGAAGGGCTTGGGTGGGGCCTTGGAGCCGGCGCTGTCAAAAGGATTGGTCATCAGCCGATCAGCCCGTCCACCGGAGAGGATGCGCTGGCGTAGCGCTTGCGCGGGATGCGCCCGGCCAGGAAAGCCTCGCGGCCGGCCTCGACTGCCTTGCGCATGGCAGTGGCCATCAGCACCGGGTTGCGCGCACCGGCAATGGCGGTGTTCATCAACACGCCGTCGCAGCCCAGCTCCATCGCGATCGCCGCATCCGACGCGGTGCCCACGCCGGCATCAACGATGATCGGCACCTTGGCGTCTTCGATGATCTGCAGCAGGTTGTACTTGTTCTGGATGCCCAGGCCCGAACCGATCGGCGCGGCCAGCGGCATCACTGCGGCGCAGCCGATCTCTTCCAGGCGCTTGGCCAGGATCGGGTCGTCGGAGGTGTAGACCATCACCTCGAAGCCGTCCTTGACCAGCTGCTCGGCGGCCTTGAGGGTCTGCACCACGTCCGGGTACAGGGTCTTCTGGTCGCCCAGCACTTCCAGCTTGGTCAGGTTGTGGCCGTCCAGCAGCTCACGGGCCAGGCGGCAGGTACGCACCGCGTCTTCGGCGGTGTAGCAGCCAGCGGTGTTGGGCAGGATGGTGAAGCGCTCCGGTGGCAGCACGTCCAGCAGGTTCGGCTCGCCCGGGTTCTGCCCGATGTTGGTGCGGCGGATGGCCACGGTGACGATCTGGGCGCCAGCAGCCTCGGTGGCCAGGCGGGTTTCTTCCAGGTCCTTGAACTTGCCGGTGCCGGTGAGCAGCCGCGAGCCATAGGTCTTGCCGGCGATCACCAGCGAATCGGGGGAGACATGAACGTTCATGGCGCGATTATCGCCTATCCGCCTGAAGATGGGATCACGCAATGGCGTGCCGGCCGTGGATCGGCATGGGTAGTGCCGGCCGCTGGCCGGCAAACCCGGACAGGCCTCAGCCCCCACCCAGCGCGTGCACGATCTCGACAATGTCGCCTTCAGCCAGGACATGCTCGCGATGGCGGCTGCGGCTGACGATCTCGCCGTTGACCTCCACTGCCACCCGGCGCTGCAGCAGCTGCTCGGCCTCGAGCAGGTCGTGAAGGGTCGCCGAGGCGGGCAGGGTGCGGGGTTCGCCGTTGAGCTGGATGTTCATGCCTGCATTGTCGCTTATAGCCCTTCGTGATCGGAACGTTTGCAATTTGATCGGGGCGCCAGCTCCAGCACAGCAGGCTTCGGCGTGCTCAGGCGACAATCCATGCGGCGGCGCAGCGTGAGCAAACGGCGGCCCGGTGAAACCATTGACCGTGCGCCGGCGTACGTGTGCCGGATTCCAACCTATTTACCCCACAGGAGTTCCTAGATGCAGCTCAGCAAACACCCGATCCGCTCCCTGATGGCGGCTGCGATCGCACTCGCCGCGCTGCCGGCCATGGCAGGCGAAAGTCCGTATTCCAAGGCCGTGTTCTTCGGCGACAGCCTCACCGACGCCGGCTATTTCCGGCCGCTGCTCGATCCGGGCGTGCAGCCGGTCACCGGCCAGTTCACCACCAACCCGGGTTGGGTGTGGGCACAGCAGGTCGCCAACTACTACGGCCTCAACGGGGGTGCCAACGGCAACGGCCAGAGTGGCGACAACTACGCCGTGGGCGGTGCCCGGGTATCGGTGGACGAGGCCGGTGGCCTGGGCGTGATTCCGTCGCTGAAGTCGCAAGCAACCCGCTACCTTGCCGCGAACGGTGGCAAGGCTGACGGCAACGCCCTGTACACCGTATGGGGAGGCGCCAATGATCTGTTTGCGGCCACCCGTGCGGCGGCAGGTGGCGCGTCGCAGGCCCAGGTGCAGGGCATCATCGGCGCAGCGGTCACCGACCAGATCGCGCTGGTAGGTGCGCTGAAGCAGGCTGGTGCCCAGTACGTGCTGGTACCGAACCTGCCGGATGTGGGCATCACCCCGCAGTTCCGCGGCCCCAATGCCGCCGCCGCCACCGCACTGTCGGCCGGCTACAACAAGGCGCTGTACGGTGGCCTGAAGCAGGCAGGCATCGAGTTCATTCCGCTCGATACCTTCAGCATCCTGCGCGAAGTGACTGCCAATCCGGGCATGTACGGCTTCACCAACGTCACCAGCACCGCCTGCAGGATCGATCCGAACAACTCCACCGCCAGCATCATCGGCTGCAACCCGACCAGTTACGTCAGCCCGGATGCAGCCAACACCTACCTGTTCGCCGACGGCGTGCATCCGACCACCGCCGGCCATCAGCTGCTGGGCCAGTATGCTGTCTCGGTGCTGGAAGGCCCGCGTCTGCAGCAGGTGCTGAGCCACTCGGCCCAGACCATCGGCCGTTCGCGTGCCGACCAGGTCAGCATGCACCTGGGTGGTCGCCCGGCCGATGGCCTGTCCTGGTGGGGCGGCGTGCGCGGTGACCTGCAGCGTTATGACCATGCCGACCTGTACGACGGCCTGGCGCCCGCCGGCCTGTTCGGTATCGACTGGGCACGCGACGGCATGGTGTTCGGCGGCTTCGCCGGCTTCGGCCGCCTCAACGCAGACTTCGGCAACAGCCGTGGCGACTTCACCCAGAAGGACACCACTGCCGGTCTGTTCGCCGGCTGGTATGGTGACCGCATCTGGATCAATGGCCAGGTCAGCTACACCTGGCTGTCCTATGACGTGAACCGCAAGGTCCAGCTGGGCCCGGCCACTCGTGAGCACGGCGGTTCGCCGGACGGCAGCAACCTGACCGCCGCGCTGAACGCCGGCTACGAGTTCGGCACCGAAGGCGGTTTCCGCCACGGCCCGATTGCTTCGGTGATCTGGCAGAAGGTGAAGATCGATGGCTACACCGAAAGCGCTGCCGCCGGCACCCTGGCCACCGCACTGGGCTACGACCGCCAGAACGTCGATTCGACCGTCGGCCGCATCGGCTGGCAGGCCCGCTTCGATGGCGGCACCGTCAAGCCGTACGCGCAGGTGACCTACGACCACGAGTTCGAAGACACCAAGCAGGCCAGCGCATGGCTGCAGACCCTGCCGGAACTGGGCAGCTATCGCGTGCCGGGCCTGAACTTCGACAAGAACTACGCCACCGTGGTGCTGGGTGCCCGTACCGAGCTGTTCGGCCTGCAGAGCAACTTCGGCCTGAGCGCTTCGGCCGGGCAGAAGCGTGCCCAGGACGCGACGCTGTTCGCCAACTTCAGCGGCAGCTTCTAAGCAGAAACCAGGCGGGGCCGGAT
The DNA here is from genome assembly GCF_054083135.1 of Stenotrophomonas maltophilia group sp. LNF247. Taxonomy (NCBI): domain Bacteria; kingdom Pseudomonadati; phylum Pseudomonadota; class Gammaproteobacteria; order Lysobacterales; family Lysobacteraceae; genus Stenotrophomonas; species Stenotrophomonas maltophilia group sp. LNF247. The sequence goes on along the minus strand of NZ_JBSRQL010000002.1, from coordinate 39,560 downwards.
CCCTTTCGGGAACGAAGGGGATCCGGCCCCGCTCTGATGCGGGGGCACCATTGCGCAACACCGGCCCCAGCGCATAGACTTTCCACCGCATCGCGGGCGTAGCTCAATGGTAGAGCTGTAGCTTCCCAAGCTACTGACGTGGGTTCGATTCCCATCGCCCGCTCCATGTCTCCAGGGTATTCACCCCCGGCAGACGCGGCGTACTCGATGCACCACACCCAGCTCGAGCGTGTGGCAGCAGCGCCGCAATCTCTTCCTCAGTGTTGGGCTGTGGTCCCTTCGAACCATAGCTGGAGTGGCTTATGCGCCCGCTTGCGGCCGGGCGAAGTCCACCAGGTCGGAAGGATAGTGCGGGCAGGTGCGCAGCGCGGCATCGTCGCCGCCATACAGCACCACCAGCGCTGCTACCTCCAGCGCCCAGTAACCCCAGGCATTCGGTCCGGTCAGGCGTCGGGTCCGCTTCTGGGCTTTGGGCGACAGCAGGAAGAAGTCGCGGTACTGCACCTGCAGGTAGCCGGCCAGCAGTGAAGGGTCGAACGCTTCACCGTCGCGCAACGGCGCGAACAGCTCGGCGAACGGGCGCGGATGGAATATCGCATCGCTGGCTTCGGCAAGGCCCAGTGCCGGTGCGCTGAGGTAGTCCAGCACGCGGTCGGTGTCGAAGCAGAGCACCTTCTCCACCAACGCTGGAAGACGGTCCTGCGCATCCAGCAGCACGCCCAGTGACAACAGCTGCAGGGCGTACTCGTAGTGCTGCGTTGTGCGCGGTTGCAACGGCGCGGCCAGCGCGATGTCGTGGCCCTGCTGTTGCAGGCTGTTCCGGGCAATGGCCAGCAAACGTGCATGCTCGAGCCAGAGTTCTGCAACGTCGGCATGCATCTGCTGCAATGCCGTGGGGGCGAATCCACGGTCGATGCCTTTCAGCAGCAGGTTGCTGCCGGTCTGGGCAACCGCTTCCAAGCCGTACGCATGTTCCAGCGCCGCATGCCCCTGCAGCGGTTCCTCCGCAGGGTCACCGCCATTGCGCGCATGACGCGCAAGCAGGGCCATGCCCGCGTTCCAGTCTGCCTGCCAGTCCGGCAGGCGAAGCATGCGGCGCGGTACTCCCGGATCCTTGGCCAGTGCTCTCCATCGCGGTAGTACGTCCAGCAGCAGATTCCGGCGGTTCACGGCAGTCATCGGTTCCATCATCAGGGAAAGTCTAGCGCCAATGCCGGTTCGACCCCCATTGCCTGGCACCGCGTTGAAGGTTTGAATGGTGCGCAATCGCAGTCACCATGCCCGCATGACCGTTGATCGAATCGCCCTCCGCCGTTTCACCCAGTGGCTGCCGTTCCTGGTCCTGGTCGCCATCTGCGTGGCCTGGTGGTCGCCGCTGGGCGTGGTTGTCGCCCTGGCCGCGTGCCTTGCAGTGGGTGGTGTGCTGCAGCGCCTTGATCTGGTCGGCGATACCGTAGGCGGCGCACTGCTGCGCTCGCGGGCGACGCTGCCCTTTGCTACCCGGCCGCCCACGCATGATGTCCTGTTGGATTGGGGCGAACTGGGCATGGGAGGTCCGGCCTACAGCACCCAGATGCTGCGCGATGGCGCCATTGTCGAGGGCGTATCCACTGGAGGCAGCCACGACGCCAGTGGCGAGTGGCAGACGCTGGCGGGAAGCGGGCTGCGTGTGGCCAGTGGCTATGTTGATCGCAGCGAAGCGGTGATCGTCTACGACGAAGCGGACAAGCGGGTGATGCACCTGCAGGCAATTGTTCCCAGCCTGTTCTGGCAGGAACTGCACGAGCGCCGGCAGCTTGGCGGGGATGCCGAAGCCGCAATGTGGTTGCGGGATATCCCCTGTCGATCGACCGCGCTGCGGCCCTGCCGGGGTCTATGGCTGGAACCGGAGCATCCCGCGCTGGCCGCCGGGTTGCCGCAGGCATTGCGGCATGTCCTGCCGGATGCCCGGGTGCTGCAGGCCATACCGCTGCTGCCCGACGATCTGCGCCTGACCGCGCATCCGACGCTGTTCGCGCGCGTTTGCCCGTACGCGCTCTGTCTTGATGGCGAGCCCAGTGACCGTCACGCCTGCGATCTGGAAACGGTGATCACCAGCCCGTCCGGACGGTGCGTGGTGGTGGCGGGCAGCGTGCTTGATGGGGATCTGCGTCCCATCGAGGGCGTATGGCTCGTCCACTGGCAGGGGTGTTGGCAGGCCATTGGCCGCCGTGCGACGGGCGGCAGCGGCAAGGCCCGCAGTGGTGCCTGGATCGATGTGATCGAGGCCGGCGATGACGGTTCGCTTCGCTGCGAAGCCTATGAGGAACACTGGACGTTCGACGCGATCACACGCATCCCCACACCACACACGGCGCTCGCCCTGCCTGTGGAATGGCGGGAAACCGCGCTGGCCGTGCGTGTCCGCGATGGGCACTTCTCGCTGCGCCTGCCCCCGCGCTGATCAGCGGCGGCAGGCATCCCTTGGATGAGCCATGAGGATGTCCCCGGCGACGGTGCGGTCATCGCCGGAGACGGTGCGGCGACTATCGGCTGTCAGTCTGAGTAGAAGCCGTTGCCAAGGGTGCCGGGCAGGCTGGGTTCCGGCCACGGCATCAGTGATGTGCAGGCGTCATACAGCGTGCAGAAGTCCTGCCGCAGTTGCGCAGGCACCCAGCTGCCGTAGGACACGTCGGTCGAGTCGCCCTGGCAGGCGTAGGAAACATCGATCCAGCGGGTGTTGGCGTGTGAGGCAACGCCTTGGTGCTGTGTCTTGCCCGTGCAGTAGCGCAGGCCCTGGCCGATCAGGGTGTTGTTGGCATCGAAGTAGAGCCGGGAGACTGCGTGGGTCGGCGCAGCCCGTACGTCTGCGGCGCCTCCCACCAGGCCAAACAGCAACAACAGCGGAATTCCCATTCGCATCTGTGGTTCTCCTTGGATTGTGCAAGCCGGCCGTTTATGTCCATCAGCCGGCAACGGCATATTCGCACAGCCCCGGCAGGCATGCAGATGCGGTGGCCTGCGGGGCATCATCCACCCGCCACACGCCCGCGCTATGCTGCGCGCCTGCCGCCCGATCCTGCCGCGATGAAGCTCGCCATCCTGTCCCGCAACAGTTCCCTGTATTCCACCCGCCGGCTGGTCGAGGCGGCACGCACGCGTGGCCATACCGTTCGCATCCTCGACCCGCTGCGCTGCTACATGCGCATCGCCGCCGATGGTTTTTCGATGCACTACAAGGGCCGGCCGATGACCGGCGTGGACATGGTCATCCCGCGCATCGGTGCCTCGATCACCCGCTATGGCACCGCCGTGCTGCGGCAGTTCGAGCTGATGGGCGCACGCACCCCAAACCCCTCCGACGCGATCCTGCGTTCGCGCGACAAACTGCGTGCGCACCAGCTGCTGGCCGCCAAGGGCATCGACATGCCTGTCACCGTGTTCGGTGACAACCCGGATGACACCGTCGACCTGTTGTCCATGCTCGGCCCGCCGCCCCACGTGGTGAAGCTCAACGAGGGCACCCAGGGGCGGGGCGTGATCCTCACCGAAAAGGCCAGCGCATCGCGCGGTATCGTCGAGGCCCTGCGCGGGCTGTATGCCAATTTCCTGATGCAGGAGTTCATCGGTGAGGCCAAGGGCGCCGACCTGCGCTGCTTCGTGGTGGGCGACCAGGTGGTGGCCTCGATGCAGCGCCAGGCGCCGGAAGGCGACTTCCGCTCCAACCTGCATGCCGGTGGCACTGCGGTGGCGGCCAAGGCCAGCCGCGCCGAACAGCAGGTGGCGGTGCGTTCGGCCAAGGCGCTGGGCCTGTCGGTGTGCGGGGTGGACCTGATCCGCTCCGCGCGCGGCCCGCTGGTGCTGGAGGTCAACTCCACGCCGGGGCTGGAGGGGATCGAAGCCGCCTGCGGGGTAGATGTGGCCACGCGCATCATCGAGCACGTCGAGAAGCTGAAAAAGCCATGACAAATCAATATTTTGAGATTCTCATGGGCAAATGAGGCCGGCTTTAACATGCCTTTAATCGGCGCCGGCGTAGCCTTCAGCGAACCGCAGCTCTGCCTCTCAGCAGGATCGGTATCGGGATACGACTTCAGACCCAGGCGGGCCACCGCCTGGGTCTTTTTTATACCTGCCGGAAGTCCCTTGTGGAGGCCGCGTGACGGCCGTAGAGTGGCCATCGTTCCTGGATGGATCCGGAGGCTGGCGATGTACCGCATCACGATGATCGCGTTGTTGCTGGGGTTGTCTGGCACTGTCTCCGCCAAGCCGGAGAAGACCGCCATACAGATGGACGGGCAGGCACCGGTGGCCGAGCAGGTCCGGCGGGTTGAAAGGGCCCTTGATGACGGCGAGTACAGCGAGATTTCCGCTGACGACCGCGCCCAGGTGCAGCAGGCCCTGGCGCGCATCACCCAGCGCATGGGGGACCACAGCACGCTTCAGGAGCTCCCGCCGCAGGTCCAGGCAGAGGTCTTCAACGACCAGGAGCGGATCAACACCGTTCTTGTCCGCGCCCACGAAGACAGCCGCAAGATCTGCCAGCACACCCGCACCACGGGCAGCAACATGCCCAAGAGCCGCTGCCTGACGGTGGCCGAGCGCCGCCGGATCGAGGAAAAGGGCAAGGCCCTGCTCAACGACCAGCGCACCTTCAACAATCTCACGCCTCCCAGTAACCGCTAGCCGGGCCGATTGCCGCCCGAGCGACCGGCACTTGCTCGCGTGAAGGCGGTGCGAATACAGTCAACCCTCAACTCAAACAAGGATTCGTTTGTCATGAAGTCTCTCCTGATGTCGGCGGTCCTGGTCTCGGGCCTGACCCTGGCCACCGCCGCCTCCGCATCCAGCCAGGCCGGTGAGGTCTTTATTCCGGGCAAGCCGCTGCAGCAGCAGATCGAGCGCATCGAAATCGAACTCAACGATGGCGAGACCTACAGCGAGCTGAAACAGGCCGACCGCAGCCGCGTGCGCGAGGCGCTGGTGCGCATGCGTACGGCCGTCGAGCAGCATCCCGACCGCGATTCCATGCCTGAACAGGTACGAACCGATGTCTTCAACGATCAGCAGATCGTGAACACGGTTTTGACACAGGCCCGTGAAGATAGTCGTCTAATATGCCAACGTGAAAAGGCCACGGGTTCGAACCGGTCCACGACGCAGTGCACGACCGTAGCCGAGCGCGCGCGACGGAAGGACAAGGCACAGCGTGATATGGGCCAGGCCCAGCGCGTCGGCAAATTCGTCAATTAGAGGTGACAGTGAGAATCCTGGTAATCGAAGACAACAGCGACATTGCGGCCAACCTGGGCGACTACCTGGAGGACCGGGGCCACACCGTGGACTTCGCGGCTGACGGGGTTACCGGTCTGCATCTGGCCGTGGTGCACGAGTTCGACGCGATCGTGCTGGATCTCAACCTGCCAGGCATGGACGGCATCGAGGTCTGCCGCAAGCTGCGCAACGAAGCGCGCAAGCAGACCCCGGTACTGATGCTCACCGCCCGCGACTCGCTGGACAACAAGCTGGCCGGCTTCGATTCCGGCGCGGACGACTACCTGATCAAGCCGTTCGCGCTGCAGGAAGTGGAAGTGCGTCTGAACGCCCTGTCGCGACGCGGCAAGGGCGTGCAGACCCGCGTGCTGGAAACCGGCGATCTGGAATACAACCTGGATACGCTGGAAGTGCGCCGCCAGGGCAAGCTGCTGCAGCTCAACCCGACTGCACTGAAGATCCTGCAGGCGCTGATGGAAGCGGCCCCGGCCGTGGTGACCCGCCAGGAACTGGAAACCCGCGTGTGGGGCGAAGAACTGCCCGATTCGGATTCCCTGCGCGTGCACATCCACGGCCTGCGTGCGGTGGTCGACAAGCCGTTTGAAGTGCCGCTGATCCAGACCCGCCATGGCATCGGATACCGCATCGCCACCCCGGAAGCCTGATTCGGTGGCAAGCAAGGGGGAGCGCCGGCGCACGCCGTATCGGCGGCGCCTGCGCAGCCGCATCATCGTTTCGTTCGTGTTGTTGGGCTTCTGCCTGACAACGCTGTTCGCGTTCGCCACCAACTGGGCCCGCCTGCGCGTGGAAAACCAGCTGGTGGAAGAGCTGATGAACCGCAACATCGACGAGTATGCGCGCCGCTATTACGAGCACCCCGGGCATAACCCGGATGCACCGGTGCTGCAGATCAGGGCTTATGCCTATTCGAAGGACAAGTTCGACCGGGTGCGCGAAGAACGCGCGCAGTGGGCGGGCTTCTCCGATGGCATCCACAGCGTCAGCGGTGATGAGCACGGCGAGCCGTACTCCTACAAGCTGGCCGTGCGCAAGACGCCGGACGCCTGGTTCTTCCTCGCCTATGACATGACCGACAGCGTGCGCGGCGGCAAGCAGCTCAACCGCGCGCTGGTGCTGTCGGTGCTGGTGTTCAGCCTGCTGTCACTGGTGCTGGGCTGGTGGTCGGCCTCGAAGGTGATGAAGCCGGTATCGGACCTGGCCGCACGGTTGCGCGCCTACCGTGGTGGTACCAGTGACCCTGAGCCGCTGGCGCCGCGTTTCCCCGATGACGAAGTGGGGCAGCTGGCACAGGCACTGGACGACTATTCCTCGCGGCTGACCGAAGTTGTGCAGCGCGACCGTGAGTTCAATGCCGACGTCAGCCATGAGCTGCGCACGCCGCTGGCGGTGATCCGGGGTGCCACCGAGCTGCTGCTGACCCGGCCCGGCCTGGACGAAAAGGTGCTGCAGCGCCTGCAGCGCATCCAGCGTGCCGAACAGCAGTGCAGCGATCTGATCGGCGCGTTGCTGCTGCTGTCGCGCAACGAACGCGGTCAGGGCACCAGCAACGTGGCCCGCGTAGCCGAGCAGCTGCTGGACGCGCACCGTGCGCAGCTGGGTGGCAAGCCGCTGGAGCTGGTGCTCGAAGGTGAGCGCAACCTGGTGATCGATGCGCCCGAGGCGGCGCTGTCGGTGGCACTGGGCAACCTGATCGGCAATGCGGTGAAGTACTCGCAGGACGGCGAGGTGCGCGTGTTCGTCGGCGCCAATTCGGTCTCGGTGACCGACAGTGGCCCGGGCCTGAGCGAGGAAGATGCCGCCAAGCTGTTCCAGCGTGGCTACCGCGGCACGCATGCTGGCCATTCGCAGGGCGGCGGCATCGGCTTGTCGATCGTCAGCCGCCTGTGCGATCTGTACGGCTGGCAGGTGAGCGTGCGCCCCGGTGGCGAGCGTGGCGTGATCGCCACCCTGACGTTCTCGCCGAAGCCGTTGTAAAGCCTTCACTTTGGTGGGGGCTCCACGTTTGTAGAGCCGAGCCCGCGCTCGGCTGCGGTGGCTTCCCGGAGCCGAGCATAGGCTCGGCTCTACACCGGGTTCGTTTTGCGCCCTGTGTCGCTTGTGCCATCGAATTAACTTCGCAGGCGTGATGGGCCAGAAGCCCAACACGACATCACCGTGATCGCCGCCACGCCGCGCGCGTGCCCGCATGCACGCATTCGCACCCTCAGCTGCGGCTTGAGAATTTCCTTACAGATCACAGCGCTGCGTGATGGCCAGATGGGGCGGCCGGGGCAGGTGCCCTGGCCGGGATTGGCGTCCTGAAAAAAACCTTCAACTCAAGCGCTCCGGGTGTGCTGCGGCTCATCACGGAAAATGCATCGGCTGCCTTGTTTCGGCGGATGGTGCGTGGGGATTCATCAGAATCCGCTGGAGTCTTTTTCCTCGCGCTTGAGTTGTTGGGTCTCCGGTACGCCAACCCGCACCGTCCGCCACCTTGCATCCGCGGGTGGCCTGCCGTCTGCGAGGAGATTCACCATGTCCGCACGCCCCTTGTTCCCCCAGCTGCACGCCCTGATCGGCGAAGCCGCTGACCTGCTGCCGGTCGACGTCGCCGAGCGCATCGAAGCCCTGCTCGATGATCCCAAGGATCTGCTGCCTGCGCTGCTGGCCCGCATGGACGGGCGCGATGCAGCCGACGGCCGACGGCTGGACGCGCAGGGCCTGAGCCCGGCCCAGGCGGCCACCATGGCCGGCCTCAGCCGCACCCTGGCCGGCTTGAATGCACTCATGCAGGTGCTGCACGCCGCCGAAGCCGCCCGCGAGCAGGGCGGTGCCCACCAGCAGCTCAGCCCGGATGTCGTAGATGGACTGCTGCTTGGCGCACGAGAACTGGCCCGCTATGCCCGCCTGCAGCTGGAGTAGGTCCACGCAATGCGTGGATGCAGAACGCTTTGTAGAGCCGAGCCCATGCTCGGCTTGATGATCGCAGCCGAGCATGGGCTCGGCTCTACAGCAGTTCCACGCCGGTGCAGGGTAGATCGCCGCAATGCGCGGATGCGCCTCGGTAGTGCCGGCCGCTGGCCGGCAACCAGGTCTCAGCCCCCAGCCAACCCCAGATACCGCTCATGCAGCTGTTCCACCTGCGCCTGCAGGTCTTCCGGGTGGCCATCATTGACCACCACGTCATCGGCCAGCGCCAACCGCTGCGCGCGGCTGGCCTGCGCAGCAATCATCCGGTCGGCCAGCGCAGCATCAATGCCATCGCGCTGCATCAGCCGGGCATGCTGCACGGCCTCCGGCGCGTCCACCAGCAGCACCCGGTCCAGCCATGGGTAGGCCTTCCGCCCACCCACCTCGGTCAGCAGCGGAATGGCGGCAACCGCATAGGGGCTCTCAGCCTGCTCGCACTGCTGCTGCATCAGCAGGCGGATAGCCGGGTGGGTGATCGCTTCCAGCGCCGTCCGCTCGGCCGGATCGGCGAACACGTGGGCGCGCAGGCGCCCCCGGTCCAGGCTGCCATCGGCCAGCAGCATGTCGGCGCCGAAGCGCTCGGCGATGCGGGCCAGCGCCGGGCTGCCGGCGGCCACCACGGCCCGTGCGGCCAGATCGGCATCGGCCACCACAATGCCCAGCGCCTCGAAGCGCCGGGTTACTTCGGTCTTGCCGGAGGCGATGCCCCCGGTCAGGCCAACCACATAGCGGCTCATGGGGACTCCCCTCAGCGCAGCCCGCTCATCATCAGGTACTGATCCACCAGCGGTGCGCCCCACATGAAGTACAGCCAGCCGGCGATGGCCAGATACGGCCCGAAGGGAATGGGCGTGGCGCGGTCACGGCCCCGGCTGTACAGCCAGATCGAGCCGATGATGGCGCCCAGCACCGACGACAGCAGGATGATCGGGAGAATGCCCTTCAGCCCGCACCAGGCGCCGAGCGCGGCCAGCAGCTTGAAATCACCGTGGCCCATGCCTTCCTTGCCGGTCAGCTGCTTGAACAGCCACCAGACCATCCACAGCGACAGGTAGCCCACCGCCGCGCCGACCAATGCAGGCTTTGCCGGCATGTACAGGTTGTCGATGTTGCCTATCAGGCCCAGCCACATCAGTGGCAGGGTCAACTGATCGGGCAGCAGCTGGGTGCGCAGGTCGATGCCGGACAGGGCGATCAGGAAGCAGGTCAGCACGATGGCGCCGAAGCCCTGCCAGCCGAAGCCGAACTGCCAGACGCAAGCCAGCACCAGCACCGAGGTCAGCGCCTCCACCAGCGGGTACTGCAGCGAGATCGGCGCCTTGCAGTGGCGGCACTTGCCGCCCTGGATGATCCAGCTGAACAGCGGGATGTTCTCGTACCAGCTCAGCTTGTGCTTGCAGTGCGGGCAGTGCGATGGCTCCACCACGATCCCCGGTGGGGGTGGCTCATAGAAGTCCGGTTCCTCCAGGACTTCGCGCGCATCGCGCTTCCACTGCCACTCCAGCCGCTTGGGCAGGCGCAGGATGACCACGTTCAGGAAACTGCCCAGCAGCAGTCCGAAGGCGGCCGCGGCGGGGTAGCCGAGGCCGGGATGCTGGTCGAGAAATGCCATTGATACCTTTAGCCGACGACGGCGCCGAGTTTGAAGATGGGCAGATACATGCCGATGACCATACCGCCAACGACGACACCGATGAAGACCATGATCATCGGTTCGAGCAGGCTGCTCAAGGCGTCAACGGCATTGTTGACCTCCTGCTCATAATACTCGGCCACCTTGAACAGCATCGAATCCAGTGCGCCCGCTTCTTCACCGATACCGGTCATCTGGATGACCATGTGCGGGAACAGGTTGAGCTGCTTCATGGCCATGTTGACCGGGTAGCCCACGGAGACGTCATCCCTCATGCGGAGGACAGCTTCCTCGTAGATCTTGTTGCCGGTGGCTCCAGCGACGATACCCAGCGCTTCCACCAGTGGGACGCCGGCCTTGAAGGTGACCGCCGTGGTGCGGGCGAAGCGCGCGATCGAACTGTTGTGCATGATCTGGCCGATCACCGGAATCTTCAGGATCAGGCGATCCATCGTGTGCTGCATCTTTGGCGATCGCTTGTATGCCATGACGAAGCCGACGCCGGCGCCGATCACGACGATGAGCATGAGCCACCACCAGGACACCATGAAGCGCGAAGCAGCAACGATCATCTGGGTGAAGGCGGGCAGTTCCGCGCCAAAACCACGGAAGACCTCTTCGAACTGAGGAACCACGAAGATCAGTAGGATTGCACTCACGGCAATCGCGACGGCGACAACCATGGCCGGGTAGAACAGCGCTTTCTTGATCTTGCCTTTAAGGCCTTCGATGTTCTCTTTATATGTGGCAACCGTATCGAGCACCGTTTCCAGAACGCCAGCGCCCTCGCCGGCGCGGACAAGGTTCCGATAGAGCTCGTCGAACTGGACCGGATGCTTGCTGACCGCTTCATAGAGCGATGAGCCACCTTCAATGTCCGTCTTGATCGTTTCTACCATCTTCTTCATGCGCGGGTTCTTGTGCCCGCTGCCGATGATGTCCAGTGCCGATACGATCGGTACGCCGGATTTCATCATTGTGGCCATCTGCCGACTGAAGAAGGCAATGTCCTTAGGTGAAACGGGTTTACCTGCCGCGCCGAACAGTGGCTTTGGCTTGGGCTTGACCTGCCCGGGGTTGATACCCTGTTTACGCAACTCAGCTCGCAGCAGATTGGCGTTCTTCGCCAACTGCTCACCCTTCATCTTGATCCCTCGCTTGTCGGTCCCCTCCCAGACAAACGGCTGCAGCTCCATGGTGGCACGCGCCACCGGCTCCTTCTTGATCGCACTGCGACTGACAGACATGTTGGCTCCCCATGACCCGCCATCCCCAGGCGGGCATCTAGCCGTGGATGGTAGCTGGTTCAAGGGCTTCTGGGCAGCCACGGGCAGGCTTGATACGCGATTTCGTGCCGGGAGGCGGCCAAAGGTGACGCACTGCGTCACATTGCCGCGTCCATCGCAGATTCGCATTCAGGGGGTTCCCATACGTGAAATAGCTGCCATCATGGGCGCGGGGAAATTCAGGGGGAGGCGTGCCGGGATTGGCACGCAACCTGCGTTGATCCACCCGCAGGGGCAGGTCCCGCTCAACCGGCCGATCGTCGGACCGATCCTGTCCGCTGACATCAATCACCACTATCTTGGGGATGTACCAAATGAAGAACCAGAAGGGCTTCACCCTTATCGAACTGATGATCGTCGTGGCGATCATTGCCATCCTGGCTGCCATCGCCCTGCCGGCATATCAGGACTACACCGTCCGCGCTCGTGTCTCGGAAGCCTCCGTCATTGCTGCTGGGGCCAAGGTGACTGTCGCCGAGAACATCGCGAACAACGGCGGCGCGCTGCCGACCGACGCTTGCGTTGGCGTTGATACTGCAATTCCGGCGAACAATCCGAACGTTGCCTCGATGACCTGCACGGCTGCAACCGGCGCCATCGAAGTCACCATGACCGCTGATAAGGGCAAGGGCACCGTCCTGACCTACACCCCGACTGCCCAGTCGGGCGCGGTCGGCACCACCTGGAAGTGCGTTGGCAGCGGTAGCGCCGCCAAGTACTATCCGGCGGAATGCCGCTCGTAAGAGCAGCTTCTCAGCTGGCTCAAGGGACCCCGCTCAGGCGGGGTTCTTTGTTGGAGCAGAGGAATCGATCTGGACTCGAAAATGTGCCGATTGGGGAGGCACAACCATGCATGCAGACAGGGGATTTACACTCATCGAGCTGATGATTGTGGTTGCAATTATTGCAATTCTTGCCGCAATCGCGCTGCCGGCATATCAGGATTACACCGTGCGGGCCAGGGTTTCAGAAGCTCTCCTGATGGCCTCGGCAGCAAAGGTCACGGTCACTGAAAATGTAAACAACATCAATAAGCTCGATGCGACAGCTTGTGCCGGCGTCGACGATTTGGGGGCGGCGACCGAAAATGTAGGATCGTTGACCTGCACGGGAACCGGTGTACTGACCGTAGTTACGACCAGAATTGCAGGGCAAGTAACGTTGCAGCTCACACCTGCCTACAATCCGAACGAGGTTATTCGTTGGACCTGCAAGCGAATTGCGGGGGCGAACAAGTTCGTCCCAGCGGAGTGCAGGTCTTCCTGATGCTGGGTGGATAGCAAGGCAACTCACGGAAGGGTGTGGTCTCTGGCCAGAATTTGGTGGCGGAGGACATAGGGGAACAGGAATGCGAAGCAGGAACTTCTCGCAGAGGGGGCGTTGATGAAGGTCTCGGCGATTGCTCGCCAGTGCGTCTGTGCAGCCATTGTTGGTGTCGCACTACTGGTAGTTCAGGCGTGGCAGATCGTTGAGAGCTTCGGGCTGAACGGAGGTGGTGTAAAGAGCAACGTGATGCAGGTGCAGATCGCGGCACAGATTGCATCTGATCCGTTAGCGGTCGCTGCCATCTTGGGGTTCGCGCTGCTTGCCCTAGTCGCTCATCTGCTGCTTGCCTTGGGGGCGGTCGCTGTGTACAGAGGCGGCTGCAGGGCCATTGCTCCCGCCCGCCGGGACTCTCTCGTCAGGTGCCTTGCGTTTCTGGCAGCTGTAATGACATCTGCCACTTTGGCCAATCAGTGGCTGTACCCAATGTCAGAAGCGTTTGCGTTCATGGATCTGCTTCTGGTCCAGACGTACTCGCCCTTATTGCTTGGGCTGTTGTGCCTGCTGTGCGGCGGGATGTTGCTGGCATCGATGATTACACTCGCGCGGGACTTTCGGCGAGTGACCTATGCGTCTGTGTCTATGCTGGCGATGTCTGCAAGCGCTGTTCTGCTGTGGAAATTTCTGCCTGCGGTCAATACAGAGGGATCTGCACGTAGCCAGCCCGATGTTATCATCTTGGGAATTGACTCGCTACGGCCTGATTTCATCCCCGCGTATGGTGGGCTTCCAGCTCGTTTGACGCCGGCTATTGATCGAGCACTGAAGCAATCAGTGATCTTGACGGATGCAAAAACGCCTGTGGCGCGAACTTTTGTTTCTTATTCAAGCATTCTGACTGGGCAATATCCGATCACTAATGGAGTTAGGTTCAATCTTCATCCAAGGTCGGACTTTAGTCCTGACAACACAATTGCCTGGACTCTCAAGGGGCGCGGATATCAGACATTATTCGCGATGGACGAATCGAGATTTGCCAACTTCGATGAGAGTTTCGGGTTTGATGTGGTGATAAATCCAAAGCCTGGGGCATTGGATTTTGTTGTGGGTGGCACATTTGATCTGTTTGCCACCAACCTACTTCTGTCGGTTCTGCCGACTGCAGACGTATTGAGTCCGGTCAAGGGCAATCGTGCCGCGTACCGTAGCTACAGGTTGAACGATCATCCGCAACGCGTTATCCGCGAACTGCGGAATCTCTCGCCTGACAAGCCTCTGTTCATGGTGGGCCACTTTTGTCTGCCGCACTGGCCGTATCTGCCAAGCGACGTGCATGGTGACGACTTGCCGACGTGGATCCGGGGAGTAAGCGGCTACGCAGATGCGCCAGCTCAGTATCTTCGCGCGATGCAAGGTGTCGATGGGCAGTTCCATACCATCTGGAGTGAGCTTGAGGCACAAGGGCGGCTTGCTAACGCTGTGGTGGTTGTGCTTTCTGACCATGGTGAAGATTTTGCTATGGAGCGAGACCGGCTCGCGGCGAGTGATCCAAATCGACCGGATTTCAGGTTCTTTGGCCATGGGAACTTCGCGCTTTCCAAGGCGCAGAATCACGTGGTCATGGCCATTCAACGGTTTCGCGACGGTCGGCCGCTCTGGGCGCCAAGGATGATGAATGGCGCCGCGTCCACGATTGATGTTGCACCGACACTGCTGGATATCGTTGGTGCTCAGACCGATCGTTTGGAAGGACTGTCGTGGAGACAGTCACTCGATCAGGTTGGACATTTACCTGAGGAACGGATCCGCTTCTTCGAGAATGGAATCCGGTCGGCCGGCGTGGAGCGGGCGCAGATCGACGAAAGAGTCGTCGCTGGCGAGATGTCCTATTTGTATCGAGTCACGGCCGATATGCGCTTTGAGATTCGACCAGATCTGATACCCCGAAAGCTGGCTGAGAAGCAGCGGGGAGCTACGCGAGGAAATGTCGGGGTGATGACTGATCCTCCGACTGGACTCGACATCCAAGCATCTGCACCGTGTTGGCAGGTTGTTGACTACACCGCTCGGACAATGGGATGCACTGGCTATCCGTCCGATATTCCTGGCATTGCTGAGCTGCAGACTGCTGTCTGTCAACATTACCAAGATGACCCTGGGTTCGACGTGGCCTGGTGCCGCGACGTCAAACCAGCTGTGGAGGCAGAGCGCATCGCCGGAGAAGTGTAGAGGTGCGCTGCGCGTCGTATGATTTGGACGTATCGTTCGGTAGCCCTCCAATGCGGTCTTTGTTGGGATATCGGGACAGGGACCAAAAGTTGAAATGGGTTCTGATGTGCATGGAGCATCTGCATCGCCCCTCATGTAGGCCACTTCGCGGTAAATCCGCAACAAGGGCTGTAAATTCAATCAAGAGGGCAACATGAACACCGTAACCACCGCCAACCTCGTCGGCATCACCGGCTTGGCCCGCCGCCTGGTCCAGGACGGCGCTCTGGACGAGGCCTCCGCCCGCGATGCGATGGCCAAGGCCGCTGCGGCACGCCAGCCGCTGCCCACTTGGTTCGCGCAGAACAAGCTGGTCAGTGCCCCGCAGCTCGCCGCCGCCAACGCGGTCGAGTTCGGCATGCCGCTGTTCGACGTGTCCACGTTCGACGCCAGCCAGAACGCCATGAGCCTGGTCAGCGAGGAGCTGCTGCGCAAGCACAACGTGCTGCCGCTGTTCAAACGCGGCGGCAAGCTGTTCGTGGGTACCAGCAATCCGACCCATGCGCTGGACGAGATCAAGTTCCATACCAACCTGGTGGTGGAGCCGATCCTGGTCGATGAGGACCAGATCCGCCGCACGCTGGAACAGTGGCACGCCAGCCATGACACCATCGGCGACGCGCTGGGCGGCGACGACGAAGGCATGGCCAACCTCGATGTCGGCCTGGGCGACGACGAAGGCGCGGGCACCGACGCCGGCATCGACGCCAAGGGCGACGACACCCCGGTAGTGAAGTTCGTCAACAAGGTACTGGTCGATGCGATCCGCAAGGGGGCCTCGGACATCCACTTCGAGCCCTACGAAGACGATTACCGCGTGCGCCTGCGCATCGACGGCCTGCTGAAGATGGTGGCGCGCGCGCCGGTGAAGTTGAACCAGCGCATTGCCGCGCGCCTGAAGGTGATGGCGCAGCTGGACATCGCCGAAAAGCGCGTGCCGCAGGACGGGCGCATCAAGCTCAACCTGTCCAAGACCAAGCAGATCGATTTCCGCGTCAGCACGCTGCCGACCCTGTTCGGTGAAAAGGTGGTGCTGCGTATCCTGGATGGCAGCGCGGCCAAGCTGGGCATCGACAAACTGGGCTACGAGCCGGACCAGCAGAAGCTGTTCCTGGATGCGATCCACAAGCCTTACGGCATGGTGCTGGTGACCGGCCCCACCGGTTCGGGCAAGACCGTTTCGCTGTATACCGCGCTGGGCATCCTCAACGACGAGACGCGCAACATTTCCACCGCCGAAGACCCGGTGGAAATCCGCCTGCCCGGCGTCAACCAGGTGCAGCAGAACAACAAGCGTGGCATGACGTTCGCTGCGGCGCTGCGCTCGTTCCTGCGACAGGATCCGGACATCATCATGGTCGGCGAAATCCGCGACCTGGAGACGGCGGAGATTGCGATCAAGGCGGCGCAGACCGGCCACATGGTGCTGTCCACGCTGCATACCAACGACGCGCCGCAGACCATCGCGCGCCTGATGAACATGGGCATCGCGCCGTACAACATCACCAGCTCGGTGACGCTGGTGATCGCGCAGCGCCTGGCACGCCGGTTGTGCCCGAACTGCAAGCGCCCGGCGAACCTGCCGGAGCACGCGCTGCTGGCCGAGGGCTTCACCCAGGCGCAGCTGGATGCGGGTATCCAGTTGTATGAGGCGGTGGGCTGCGATGAGTGTACCGAGGGCTACAAGGGCCGAACGGGTATCTATCAGGTGATGCCGATGACCGATGAGATCGCCACCATCGTGCTGGCCGGTGGCAATGCACTGCAGATTGCAGAGGCGGCGCAGCAGATCGGGGTGAACGACCTGCGGCAGTCTGCGTTGAAGAAGGCTGCGGCCGGGATCACCAGCCTGGCGGAGATCAATCGCGTTACCAAGGATTGAGGTAGAGCCGAGCCCATGCTCGGCTGAGGTACCGAAGAGCAGCCGAGCGTGGGCTCGGCTCTACAGTAGATCCACGCCATGCGTGGATGATCGGCCACGGATCCCATAGTAGTTCCACGCCGTGCGTGGATGGCGCGGTCCCGACCACCGCGCAGCCGGGCATGGGCTCGGCTCTACTCCATCCCCAGCTTCTTCAGTTTGTAGCGCAGCGCGCGGAAGGTAATCCCCAACTGCGCGGCCGTGCGGGTCTTGTTCCAGCGGTTCTCCTCCAGCGCGCGCTGGATGGCGCTGCGCTCCAGCTGCTCGATGTACGAGGGCAGGGCGGCGCTGCCGGGCTGCAGGTCGGCCACGGCTTCGGCGGGCGCGGCACTGCCCGGCGCACGCGGGGCGTGCTGCGGCAGGCGCAGGTCGTCGGCACCGATGCGGTCTTCTTCGGCCAGTGCCAGCGCGCGTTCCAGGATGTTCTCCAGCTCGCGCACATTGCCCGGGAACGCGTAGTGGGCCAGCGCTTCCAGCGCCGACGGCGCCAGCAGCGGGGTGGCGCGGCCGTGGCTGCGGGCCAGCCGCGCCAGTACGGCGGCGGCCAGTTCCGGCAGGTCCTGGCGGCGCTCGCGCAGTGGCGGCACCTTCAACTCGATCACGTTGATGCGGTAGTACAGATCGTGGCGGAAGCGCCCGTCCTCGACCAGCTCGGCCAGGTCCTTGTGGGTGGCCGATAGGATGCGCACATCCACCGGTTCCTCGTTGGCCGCACCCACCGCACGTACCGACTTTTCCTGGATCGCGCGCAGCAGCTTCACCTGCATCTGCAGCGGCAGCTCGGCCACTTCGTCCAGGAACAGGGTGCCGCCGTGCGCGGCCTGGAACAGGCCGGGCTTGTCGGCATGCGCGCCGCTGAAGCTGCCTTTGCGGTGACCGAAGAATTCGCTTTCCATCAGCTCGCCGGGAATGGCGCCGCAGTTGACCGGCACGAACGGCCCGGCCGCGCGCGCGCCCTGGGCGTGGATGGTGCGAGCAACCAGTTCCTTGCCAACTCCGGATTCACCGAGGATGTAGACCGGCGCCTGGCTGCGCGCGACCTTGCTGATGGTGGTGCGCAGTACGTCCATGGCCGGCGAAGCGCCGAGCAGGCGTGCTGCCTGTTCGGTGGCGGGGCCGGGCGCAGGGCGCTCGCTGTTGTTGAGTTCCAGCGCGTGCTTGACCAGGCCACGCAGTACCGAGATGTCCACCGGCTTGCTGACGAAGTCGAAGGCACCGGCCTTCAGCGCTTCCACGGCCAGATCCATGCTGCCGAACGCGGTGATCATCGCCACCGGCGTGCGCGGGTAGTGCTGGGCGATCTCGCTGACCAGCTCGATACCGTTGCCATCCGGAAGCCGCATGTCGGTGATGCACAGATCGTACGGATTGCTGGCCAGCAGCTCGCGGGCTTCGGCCAGGTTGGCGGCGGTACTGATGCGCAGGCCCATGCGGCCAAGGGTCAGTACCAGCAGTTCGCGGATGTCGCGTTCATCGTCGACGACGAGGGCGCTGCGGGTTTCGTTCATGGGCGTGAAAGATAAACGAGGGGGCTGGAAGCGACAAATGTTTGACGCACAGATCTGCAATCAGGTGGGCAGCAAGGTGTGGGGGCCGGGCAGCACCAAACGGAAGCAGGAGCCGCCGGCGGGCACGGGAATGTAGTCCAGGCGTGCCTGGTTGGCCCGGCACAACTCGCGGGCGATATACAGGCCCAGCCCGGTGCCGTGCTCGGAGGTGGTGAAGAACGGACGGAACAGCTGCGCGGCCACGCTCTCGGGAATGCCCGGGCCACGGTCCATCACGTCGATCACCGCGCTGCGCTCGTGCTGGGCCACGCGCAGGCGCACCCGCGCCGGCTGCTGGCCGATGCGGCCGTACTTCAATGCGTTGTGCACCAGCACGGTGAGCACCTGGTACAGGTGCTTGGCGTCGACCTGCGCCATCACCGCCGTATCGCTGATGATCGGTTCGATGCTGTCGGTTTCCAGCGTCTGGCCTTGTTTGTACTCCAGCACGAAGCGGCGCACGAAGGCGACCAGGTCGACGTTCTCGGGCGTGGCGCGTTCGCGCCGTGCCAGCCCCAGCACGCTTTCGACGATGCCATTGGTGCGCTGGCATTGCTGGCGGATGATCTGCAGCAGGCGGCGGTCGCTTTCGTTGAAGCCGGTGCCTTCTTCCAGCAGCTGCACGGCATAGTTGATCGCCGCCAGCGGGTTGCGGATTTCATGGGCGAGGCTGGCCGAGAAGCGGCCCATGGCCGACAGGGTGAGCGATTCGGCGCGCCGCGAGACCACGCTGGAATCGTCCAGGAACACCAGGGCCAGCTCGCTGCCCGCCAGCAGGCGGGCGAAGCGCGGTTGCACTTCCGGCTGGTCGGGGTTGAGCTGCAGCGGCAGTTCGTCCTGCGCCCAGCCGTTGCGCCAGCGCTGCAGGCGGCGCGCCAGTTCCGGCGCGGCACTGGCCAGATCCAGGCGTCCTGTCTCACCGATGCCGTCATTGTCACCGAGCAGCATCGAGGCCGCTTCATTGGCCAGGGTGATGCGGTTGTCGGCGTCTACCACCAGCACGCCAGTGCGCATGCGGCGGATGATCAGTTCGTTGATCTGGAACAGGTTGGCTACTTCGTCGCCGCGCTGGTTGGCCAGCTGCTGGTTGCGGCGTGCGCGGCTGCCCACCTGGTAGCTGATGAAGGCCAGCGCCAGGTAGCTGGTGGCGAACATGGCCAGCTCGGCCAGCGTGCGGGTGGGATCGCCGCCTTCCAGCACTTTCCACAGGTATTCGGTACCGGTGGCCAGGCTGGCCGCGACTGCCAGGCCCAGCCCCCAGCTCAGCGGCAGCAGGGTGGCGGCCGCGGCGATGTTGAACAGCAGCGACATCGAGATGCCAGCGCTGGCGCCGGGCAGGGCGTGCGCCAGCAGGGTGGCGGCGATGATATCCACCAGCACGCTGGTGACCACGATGGGGCGCAGCCAGCGTTCGTTGCGGCCGATCGCCAGGGCCAGCAGCGACAGCACCAGATAGATGGCCGCAACGGTATCGGCCAGGCGCGGGTGGTGGGCCTCGCCGACCATGCCGGACAGGGGGCTGTAGAGCAGGCCGGCGATGACTGCGGCGATCAGCACCCGGTACAGCGCGAAGAAGTACAGCTCACGCCGCGGAATCGATTCGATGCGGTCGATCAATGAAGCACTGGGTGACACGCCGGAACTCCCCTTCTGGCTGCCTGGGTCTGGAATCTGCGGCGGGCCTGCCTGGCATCCCCTGAGGCCGGGCGGGCACGTCGCGTCGATGTAGTGTCGAGCGTGCTCGAGAGGGCCAGTATAGGGCCCCTGCGCTGGCGCCGCGGGACCGCCCCGCATCGCGCATTTGGCCCGCCGCGGAGACCGGAGGCCAGCGCCAGGGCGGGCGCAACTGCCTGAATGACGGCGAAAATCCGCCCGCGTCTGGCGTTTTGTACAGACTTCTTTGCGCCCCGGCGCCGGCTCGGCCACAATAGTGGGCCCGCCGCGGTCCGTGCCGGTGCCTCTTCCAGGGGGCCCTGAGGAATTGCGTGCGGTCGTTCCTATTCCCACGGTGACGCATGAATTTCCACGAATACCAGGCAAAACAACTGCTTGCCGAATACGGCATCCCGGTCCCGGCCGGCAAGGTCGCGGCGACCCCGGACGAGGCGGTTGAAGTCGCCCAGTCGCTGGGCCAGGGCCCCTGGATGGTCAAGGCGCAGATCCACGCTGGCGGCCGCGGCAAGGCTGGCGGCGTCAAGTTCTGCAAGACCGTCGATGATGTGAAGGCCGCAGCGGCCAAGATGCTCGGCACCAAGATGGCCACCTACCAGACCGCCGGCGTCGAGCTGCCGATCAACCTGGTGCTGGTGACCACCGCCGGTGAGATCGTCAAGGAGCTGTACCTGTCGGTCCTGGTGGATCGCGGCACCCGCACCATCAGCTACATCGCCTCTTCCGAAGGCGGCATGGAAATCGAGCAGGTCGCTGCCGAGACCCCTGACAAGATCCACACCCTGAACGTGGACTTCGTCGAGGGCGTGCAGGGTTACCACGGCCGTGACATCGGCTTCAAGATGGGCCTGACCGCCAAGCAGGCCGGCCAGTTCGCCAACATCATGGTGAACCTGTACCGCATCTTCAACGAAAAGGACCTGGCGCTGGTTGAGATCAACCCGCTGGCCATCCTGGACGATGGCAACCTGTACGCGCTGGACGGCAAGTTCAACAGCGACGACAACGCCAACTTCCGCCACAAGGAACTGGTCGCGATGCGCGACAAGTCCCAGGAAGACGAAACCGAAGTGACTGCTTCGGAGCTGGACATCAACTACGTCACCATGGACGGCAACATCGGCTGCATGGTGAACGGTGCCGGCCTGGCCATGGCCACCATGGACGTCATCAAGCTCAACGGCGGCGAGCCGGCGAACTTCCTGGACGTGGGCGGCGGTGCCAACAAGCAGCGCGTCATCGAAGCGTTCAAGCTGATCCTGTCCTCGGACAAGGTCGAAGGCATCTTCGTCAACATCTTCGGCGGCATCGTCCGCTGCGACATGATTGCCGAAGGCATCATCGCCGCCGTGAAGGAAGTGGGCGTCAAGGTTCCGGTCGTGGTGCGCCTGGAAGGCACCAACGTGGAAGAAGGCAAGCAGCTGCTGCGTGACAGCGGCATGGCCATCATCCCGGCTGACAACATCAACGACGGCGCCAAGAAGGTCGTTGAAGCGGTCAAGAACGCCGCCTGATCCACGACACCGAAGGAAATTCCCATGTCTGTTTTGATTAACAAGAACACCAAGGTGATCGTGCAGGGCTTCACCGGCCAGCAGGGCACCTTCCACGCCACTCAGATGATCGAGTACGGCACCCAGGTTGTTGGCGGCGTGACCCCGGGCAAGGGTGGCACCACCCACATCGACCTGCCGGTCTTCAACACCGTTGCCGATGCCGTGCAGAGCACCGGCGCCAACGCGTCGGTCATCTACGTGCCGCCGCCGTTCGCGGCCGATGCGATCCTGGAAGCCGCTGCTGCCGGCATCAAGGTCATCGTCTGCATCACCGAAGGCATCCCGGTGCTGGACATGCTGCGCGTCAAGAACGTGCTGACCCGTTCCTACCCGGACACCGTCCTGATCGGTCCGAACTGCCCGGGTGTCATCACCCCGGGTGAGTGCAAGATCGGCATCATGCCGGGCCACATCCACAAGCCGGGCAAGATCGGCATCGTGTCGCGTTCGGGCACCCTGACCTATGAAGCGGTCAAGCAGACCACCGAAGTCGGCCTGGGCCAGTCCACCTGCATCGGCATCGGTGGCGACCCGATCAATGGCCTGAACTTCGTCGACTGCCTGAAGCTGTTCAACGAAGACCCGCAGACCGAAGGCATCATCATGGTCGGCGAAATCGGCGGTGACGCCGAGGAAGCCGGTGCCGAGTACATCAAGAACCACGTGAAGAAGCCGGTCGTCGGTTTCATCGCCGGTGCGTCGGCTCCGGCCGGCAAGCGCATGGGCCACGCCGGCGCGATCGCCTCGGGCGGCAAGGGCACTGCCGAAGGCAAGTTCGCCGCCATGGAAGCTGCTGGCGTCGTCACCGTCCGTTCGCCGGGCGACCTGGGCGCTGCCATCGCCAAGCTGGTGAAATAAGAACGACTGCCTCTGGCAGCCGATTCTGTAGAGCCGAGCCCACGCTCGGCTTGCTTTGGAAAAGCCGCCCTCGGGCGGCTTTTCTGCGTCTGGCGGCCGCCTGGTCGGCCCATCCACGCATGGCGTGGATCTACTGAGCCGGGGCTGTCCACGCAGTGAACGCCCCCGGCGCGCGCACGACGCGGCGCTACAATGGGCGCATTGCAACCACAGGCTGATTCCCATGGCTTCGATCCGCATCGCGATGGCGCAGTTCGATTTCCCGGTCGGCGATGTCGCCGGCAACACCGAGCGCATCATCGAGATGATCGGACAGGCGCGCGACGAGTATGGCGCCGAGCTGGTGATGTTCCCCGAGCTGGCAGTGAGCGGTTATCCGCCGGAGGACCTGCTGCTGCGTCCCGGCTTCCTGTACGAATGCGAGCAGGCGATGGGCCGTATCGCTGCTGCCTGCCGTGGCATCACCGCCGTGGTCGGCTGGCCGCAGGCGGCTGGTGCGGTGGTCTACAACGCCGCCAGCGTGCTGCGCGATGGCCTGCTGGAGCAGACCTACCGCAAGCGCGAGCTGCCCAACTACGCGGTGTTCGACGAGCGTCGCTACTTCGATGTCGATCCGGACGGCGGCAGCTGTGTGTTCGAGGTCAATGGCATTCCGGTGGGTTTGCTGATCTGCGAGGACCTTTGGTTCGCCGAGCCGCTGGCCGACACCGTGCGCGCGGGGGCGCAACTGGTGGTAGTGCCCAATGCCTCGCCGTACGAGCGGGGCAAGCACGCCCAGCGCGACGCGGTGCTGGCCGCACGCACCCGCGAGAGCGGGGCGGCCATCGCCTATCTCAACGTGGTCGGTGGCCAGGATGCGCTGGTGTTCGACGGCGCGTCGGTGGTGGCCGATGGTGACGGCACGGTACACCCGGCTGCCGCTGCCTTCGTCGACCAGTGGCTGGTGGTGGAGTACGATGGTGAGACCCGCCGCTTCATGCCGCACGTGTGGATGGACGATGGCGACGAGAGCATGGACGCGCTGGCCTGGCGTGCCGTGACCCGTGGCATCCAGGACTACTGCCGCAAGAACGGCTTCAAGAAGGTGTGGCTGGGGCTGTCCGGTGGCATTGATTCGGCGCTGGTACTGGCGCTGGCGGTCGACGCGCTCGGCGCTGGGAACGTTACCGCCGTGCGCCTGCCGTCGCGCTATACCGCCGGCATGTCCAACGACCTGGCCGCCGAGCAGTGCCAGGCACTGGGCGTGAAGCTGGAAGCGGTCTCGATCGAGCCGGCGTTCAAGGGCCTGATGGAATCGCTGGCGCCGATGTTCGAAGGCACCGCGCCGGACGTGACCGAAGAGAACCTGCAGTCGCGCAGCCGCGGGGTGATCCTGATGGCACTGGCCAACAAGTTCGGCGGCCTGTTGCTGACCACCGGCAACAAGAGCGAGTACGCCGTCGGCTACGCCACCATCTACGGCGACATGTGCGGTGGCTATGCGCCGTTGAAGGACCTGTACAAGACCGAGGTGTTCGGCCTGTCCAAATGGCGCAATACCGTGGGCGGCGCGCCGGTGATTCCGCCGGCGGTGATCAGCCGCCCGCCATCGGCCGAGCTGCGCGAGAACCAGCTGGACCAGGATTCGCTGCCGGCCTATGACGTGCTGGACGGCATCCTGTACCGCTACATCGACCAGGAACAGTCGCGCACGGAGATCGTGGCCGCCGGCTACGACGCGGCCGTGGTTGACCGCGTGCTGCGCCTGGTACGCATCAGCGAGTGGAAGCGGCACCAGGCCGCGCCGGGGCCGAAGGTGTCGCGCCGGGCGTTCGGTCGCGAGCGTCGCTACCCGATCAGCAACGGCTACAAGGGCTGAGGCAACGGTGGGTGGGCAGTGCCGGCCGCTGGCCGGCGACCCGTCGGCCCTCTCCGGTGGGTGCGGACCTTGGTCCGCACGGTGGTCGAAGATCATCCACGCGTGGCATGGATCTACGGGACTTCGTCGAGCAGCTGTTCGATGCCGGCAGTTTCCGCAGCGTCGCTGAAGTGGCCATCCTCAAACCGCGCACGTACGAACGCCAGGCCATCCGCCGCCGCCGCGTCCAGCGTGCCGCGGTGATCGACCGGATAGCGCCGGAACGCGACCGGCTCGCCTCGCAGGGCCAGGCCTGCGGCATACAGCAGGGTGGTCAGATAGGGCACATCGCGGTCCTCGCTGCCGTGGCCCAGCATCAGCGGTTGGCTGAAGCCGCGGCGCGGTACGCCAAGGTAGTCGTACAGCACGGCCCAGATGCCCGGCACGTGGGTCAGCGGTGCAGTGAACATGCTGCCGGTGTCCGCGCCGTCCAGGGTGACGGCCAGTTCGCCCAGGCACTGCTCGCGTGCCACCGCCACCCGCGCGCGGCCTTCATCGCTGAGGACGCGGTCGATCTGCGGCGCGGCCTGCAGCAGGCCATCGAGCAGATACGCGTGATACGCGTTGAGCGCGCCCGGATTGGCGGTGCGGTTGTCGGGCTTCATCACCAGCGCGGTCAGTTCGACTGCGGTGGGCGTGCCGGTGGTGAAGCTGCCGCGGTACTGCAACGACGGCCCACCATAGGAGGGGGCGATGTGGCCCGCCGTGAGCGCGGCGGCACCGCCCTGCGAATGGCCGACCGAGACCCAGCGCGGCGACAGCGCCCCGTTGCCGAGGTACTGGCGGCTGGCCTTGATCATGTCGATGGCGTTGCGCGCGGCAGTGCGCACATGCAGATAGGCATGGCTGCCTGGACTGCCCAACCCCTGGTAATCCGCCGCGACCACGGCATAGCCCTGCGCCAGGAACTGATCGAGGAAGCGCCCGTCGCGCGCGGGCTGGTACGGGCCGGAGACCGAAGGCGCACAGCGATCGGCGATGCCCTGCGTGCCATGCGCCCAGGACACGACCGGCCAGCCGCCCGCCGGCGCCGTGCCGGCGGGCAGGTACAGCAGGCCGGTGCCTTCGGCCAGTTGGCCGCGATGATCCGGGGTACGGTAGTACAGCTTGTAGGCGTGCGCGGCCTTGGAGGGCACCCACGACGCGCGATAGGGGGCTGCAGACAGCAGATCGCCCGGTGCTGCCGGTGCGGCAGCCAGGGAGGCCGAGGACAGCGCCAGCAGGGCAGTGGCGAGGAGGCAGGCGCGGGGACGGAAATGGCGTGGCGGTGGGGTCATGAGGCGCTCCTTCACGGCCGGGATGGCCGTTGCGCCGCAGTGTGGAGGGGCTCGCCCGCGCCGATTGGGACCGGCGTCGCATCCGCCGGGGATTCGTAGAATTCCTAGTGTCGTGGTCCATGGGCGCACGAACCATCCA
Source organism: Stenotrophomonas maltophilia group sp. LNF247 (assembly GCF_054083135.1). Lineage (NCBI taxonomy): Bacteria > Pseudomonadati > Pseudomonadota > Gammaproteobacteria > Lysobacterales > Lysobacteraceae > Stenotrophomonas > Stenotrophomonas maltophilia group sp. LNF247. Next base: position 14,021 of record NZ_JBSRQL010000002.1, on the reverse strand, counting down.
CGCATGGCGTGGATAACCGACAAAGAAAAGGCCCCTTGCGGGGCCTTTTTCTTATTTCTTTTCCAGTCGCGCGTTGCGCTGGCCGGTGCTGGCGGACTTCTCGCCAGCGAACGGGTTCAGCTTGCGGATCATCCACGGGTACTTCGGCCACTTGCCTTCCAGCCACGGGTGGTCCGGCTGGTTCAACTGCAGGACGCGGCGCGCATCATCGGCCAGGGTCTTGTTGCCCAGGTGGGTGTAGGAATCGGCCAGGACAGCAACGGCGTCGTACTGGAACGCGCTCTGCGGATAGGTTTCCAGCAGGTAGTTGGCGCGGCCGGCGGCCGAGACCCAGGCGCCGCGGCGCATGTAGTACAGGGCGTTGTCCAGTTCGTGCTGGGCGAACACGTCACGCAGTTCCAGCATGCGCTGGCGCGCATCGGCGGCGTAGCGGCTGTTCGGATAGCGGTCCACCACGATGTTGAAGTCCGAATACGCCTGGTGCGGCGTGGACAGGTCGCGGCGGCTGGCATCCAACGCCCATACGCGACGCAGGAAAACCGTACTGCGGTTGGAGTTCGCCAGGCCGCGCAGGTAGTACAGGTACGCGATGTTGCGGTGGGTCGGGTAGGTACGGATGAAGCGGTCGATGCTGGACACCGCGTCATCGTGCTTGCCGGCCTTGTACTGGGCGTAGGCGGTCTCGATCATCGCCTGCTCGGTGTACGGACCGTACGGATACTGGGCCACCAGGCGGCGGAAGCTGGCCTCGGCGCCGCTCCAGTTGCCGCCCTGCATCAGCTTGTGGCTTTTCTCGTACAGCTGTTCGACCGGCACGCCTTCATCGGGGCGATCACCCTTCTTGGCGCCGCGATGGCAGCCGGTGGCGGCGATGACCAGCACCAGCAGCAGGGCGGTGAGGCGGACGGGCGCGGAGAGCATGGCGGAGCGTCGGATCATGGGGTCGAGGCGGGACGCGGCTGGAATACGAAGGGTCGATGATAGCCTAGTGTCCTGTCCAGCGACTGAAACCGGCCGCCGGGACCCCAAAATTTCAAAGAATGCCCCCTGCCATGTCTGAACAACCCTCTGAATCGGCCCGCCAGGCCATCGTCCCCGACACCGCTGCCGGGCGCCGTTTCGACGCCGTCGTGGCCGAACTGTTCCCCGAATACTCGCGTTCGCGCCTGACCGAATGGATCAAGGCCGGGGAGGTGCTGCTGGACGGTGCCCAGGTGCGCCCGCGCGATCCGCTGCGCGGCGGCGAGGTGGTGACCCTCAACGTGGTACTGGAAACCCAGACCGACGCCCAGCCGGAGGACATCCCGCTGGACGTGCTGTTCGAGGACGAGCACCTGCTGGTGATCAACAAGCCGGTCGGCCTGGTGGTACACCCGGGCGCGGGCAACCACAGCGGCACCCTGGTCAACGCCCTGCTGTTCCGCGACCCGTCGGTGGCGGTGCTGCCGCGCGCCGGCATCGTGCACCGCCTGGACAAGGACACCAGCGGCGTGATGGTGGTGGCCAGGACCCTGGAAGCGCAGACCGCGCTGGTCGAGCAGCTGGCCGCACGCGACGTGCACCGCCAGTACCTGGCCATCGTGATGGGCGCGCTGGTGGCCGGCGGTACCGCCGATGCCCCGATTGATCGCCACCCGCGCGACCGCCTGAAGATGGCGGTGCGTGAGGACGGCAAGGAAGCGGTGACCCACTACCGCCTGCGCGAGCGCTTCCGTGCGCATACCGCGCTCGAGTGCCGCCTGGAAACCGGCCGTACCCACCAGATCCGCGTGCACATGGCGCACGTGCGCCATCCGATCATCGGCGACCCGCTGTATGGCGGCGCGCTGAAGCTGCCCAAGGGCGCCAGCGACGAGCTGGTGGCCGCGCTGCGCGGCTTCAAGCGCCAGGCCCTGCACGCCGAGACGCTGGAGTTCATGCACCCGATCACCGGTGAACCGGTGCGCAACACCGCGCCGGTGCCGGAGGACATGCTGCACCTGATGAAGGTGCTGCGCGAAGACAGCGAAGCCTTCGCCGCCCGCGAGCGGGACCGCTGGTGATGGCGGCCGCGCTGCCGTTGCTGCAGGCCGACTGGCCGGCGCCCGCAGGCGTCCACGCGCTGACCACGCGCAGGCACGGCGCGGGCATCTCGCCGGCGCCGTTCGCGCAGTTCAACCTGGGCAACCGGCACGCGGCCGATGGTGATACCCCCGCCAACGTCGAGCACAACCGCCAGCTGCTGCAGCAGGGGTTGGCGCTGCCGTCGGCCCCGCACTGGCTGCGCCAGGTGCACAGCAGCACCGTGCTGCGCTTCGATGCACCGCCGGTGCCGGGCGCGAGCGAGCCGGTGGCCGACGCGGCGGTAACCTCGGTGCCGGGCGTGGTGCTGGCGATCCTGACCGCCGACTGCCTGCCGGTGGTGTTCGCCGCCGCAGACGGCAGCGAGGTGGGCGCGGCCCATGCCGGCTGGCGGGGGCTGGCCGACGGCATGCTGGAGGCCACGGTGGCCGCCCTGCAGACGCCGCCGGCGCAGCTGCGGGCCTGGCTGGGCCCGGCCGCCGGGCCGTCCGACTATGAGATCGGCGAGGAGGTCTATCACGCCTTCGTCGGCCATGATCCCGCTGCTGAGCGGGCGTTCGTCGCGACCCGTCCCGGACACTGGAAGGTGGACCTGTTCGCGCTGGCGCGGCAGCGGTTGCAGTCGGCGGGCATGGACCCGGCGCAGGTGTATGGCGGCACGGTGTCGACGATGGCCGATCCGGACCTGTATTCGCACCGGCGCGACCGTCGCACCGGGCGCATGGCGACCCTGGCCTGGATCGCGCCCTGACTCCGCCGCTGTTCGCGTGTGTGCTGGGGCCGGCCTTCGCCCCCCTGGCAGGACCGGTGCAGGCGCTGCATGCCGCGCCGTTGCCGTGCCGCTACGTGGGGCAGGCCTGCATCGTGAGGGGGCGGCACTGGCTGGTGCCGCTGCTGGCTGCGTTGGCGCGGTTGCCGCAGGACGGTGACGCGCTTCCCACCGAGGTGGCGTTCAACCGCTACCGGCAGGGCGAGCAGTGGGCGCGGCGGTTCGGCCGCTGGCCAATGGTGTCGCGGCTGTGGGCGCACGACGGGCATCTGCGCGAGCAGTTGGGCGCGGTGCGCTTCGAATTTGATCTGCAGGCCCGCGAGGGTGGCATCGACTGGTCGGTGCGGCGGGTCTGGGCGTTCGGGCTGCTGCCGCTGCCAAGGCGCTGGTTTGATGGCGCGCGTTGCCGCGAAGCCTGGCAGGGCGAGCGTTACACTTTCCTGGTCGATGTGACGCTGCCCTTGGCCGGAGCCCTGATCCGCTATGAAGGCTGGCTCGAACCACAGTGACGGCGCCGCTGAGACTGGCAGCGTGGTGATCGTGTTCGACGGCGTGTGCGCCCTGTGCAACCGCTGGGTGCGCTTCCTGCTGCGCTTCGACCGCAGGGGGCGCTATCGCTTTGCGGCGATGCAGGGCGCACAGGGCAGCGCGATGCTGCGCGCGCACGGGCTGGACCCGCAGGACCCGATGTCGTTCCTGCTGCTGGACGCGCAGGGCGCCTGGACCGATACCGATGCGATCCTGCGCGTACTGGCCGGGCTGGGCGGCGCCTGGCGCCTGGCCGGCGTGCTGCGGCTCGTGCCGCGCGGCTGGCGTGATGCGGCGTATCGCGCGCTGGCACGCAACCGCTACCGCTTGTTCGGTCGGCATGACACCTGCCATCTACCAGCACCGGAGCAGGCCGCGCGGTTCCTGGATTGATCGCCTGTCTTTTGTAGAGTCGAGCCATGCTCGACTTGCTTTTTTCTCCTGCCAATAGCAGCCGAGCATGGCTCGGCTCTACAAAACGCAGCCGAGCATGGCTCGGCTCTACAGGAACGCGTGCTTCAACCCTCCAGCGCGTCCAGGTAGCTGCGGCGCCAGTGGTTGATGTCGTAGGTGCGCAGGTGCTCCATCATCGCGTGCCAGCGCTCCTTGCGCCTGCTCAGCGACATCGTGGCTGCGGTGGCGATCGCATCGGCCACGCCGTCCAGATCATGCGGGTTCACCAGCAGTGCCTGCTTCAGTTCGTCGGCGGCGCCAGCCAGCAGTGACAGCACCAGCACGCCCGGATCCTCCGGGTCCTGCGACGCCACGTATTCCTTGGCCACCAGGTTCATGCCATCGCGCAGCGGCGTGACCAGGCCGACCGCCGCCGCCCGGTAGAAGCCGGTGAGCGTGGCATGTGTGAAGTTCTGGTTGACGTACCGCAGCGGCGTCCAGTCCGGCTCGGCATGGCCGCCGTTGATGTGGCCAGCGATCTGCTCCAGCTGGCTGCGCAACTGCCGGTACTCGGTGACATCACCGCGCGAGACCGGGGCGATCTGCAGGTAGGTCAACGAGCCGCGCTGGTCAGGGTGGCGCTGCAGGTAGCGCTCGAAGCCAAGGAAGCGCTCGGGGAGGCCCTTGGAATAGTCCAGGCGATCCACGCCGATTGCCAGCTGGCGGTCGCGCAGGCTGGCGCGAAGATTCTTCACGGCGGTCTTGGTGGCGGCTGTGCCGGCCTGGCGTGCGATCAGCTCGGTGTCGATGCCGATCGGGAAGGCTGCTGCACGGAAGCGGCGCCCGCCCGGCGCTTCCAGCTCGCCGTTGTCGAGCACGCGCCCGCCGCCGAACAGGCGCAGGTAAGTCTGGAAGCGATCGGCATCGCGCTGGGTCTGGAAGCCGACCAGGTCGTAGGCGTACAGCGCGGAGAACAACCGCAGGTGATCGGGCATCGCCTGCAGCAGGTCGGCCGACGGCATCGGGATATGCAGGAAGAAGCCAATGCGGCAGCCGATGCCGCGCTCGCGCAGCAGTGCGCCGAGCGGGATCAGGTGATAGTCATGGATCCAGACGATGTCATCCTCGCGCAGCAATGGCGCGAGCTTGTCGGCGAACAGCGCATTGACCTTGTGGTAGGTCTCGCGGGTACCGCGGTCATAGTCGACCAGATCCAGGCGGAAGTGCAGCAGTGGCCACAGCGTGCGGTTGGCAAAGCCGTTGTAGTAGCCATCGACCTCGCGCTTGCTCAGGTCCATGGTGACGTAGTCGATGTCACCGTCCTTCTGCCGGTGCAACGTGCCGCTGCCTTCCTTTACGGTCTTGCCGCTCCATCCGAACCACAGGCCGCCGCGTTCCTTCAGGGCGGCCAACAGGCCGACCGCCAGGCCGCCTGCGCGGTTCTCGCCGGGCACGGCCACACGGTTTGAAACCACGACCAGACGACTCACGATGCCTCCTGCCAGGACCGCGACAGGCGCATCGCGGCGGTGATCAGGCCGACGTGCGAATAGGTCTGCGGGAAATTGCCCCAGGCCTCGCCGCTGTCGAAGGCCAGATCCTCCGACAGCAGGCCCAGGTGGTTGCGCTGCTTCAGCAGCAGCTCGAACATCTCGCGTGCTTCATCCATGCGCCCGATCGCCGCCAGCGCATCGATGTACCAGAACGTACAGATGGTGAAGCTGGTTTCCGGTTCGCCGAAGTCATCCGGCGCGACGTAGCGGTACAGCGAATTGCCGTGCTTGAGGTCGCGGCCGATGGCATCGACGGTGGCAATGAACCGGGCGTCCATCGCGTCGATGAAGCCGATGTCGGCCAGCAGCAGCAGCGAGGCATCCAGGCGATGGCCGCCGAAGGTATCGGTGAAGTGGCCCAGCTCCTCGCTCCAGGATTCGGCCATGATGCGGGCGTGGATGGTGTCGGCGCGCTCGCGCCAGTAGTGTGCGCGGTCATCACGCTTCAGGCGCACGGCGATCTTGCACAGGCGGTCGCACGCAGCCCAGCACATCGCGCTGGTGTAGGTGTGCACTTCGGTGCGGCCGCGGAATTCCCACAGGCCGGCATCGGGGACGTCGTGCAGGGCGAAGGCCTGTTCGCCCAGGGGTTCCAGGCGGGCAAACGTGTGCGCGTCGCCGGGATCCTGCAGGCGACGGTCAAAGAACAGCTGCGTGGACGCCAGCACCACGCTGCCGTACACGTCGTGCTGGCGCTGCACCCAGGCCAGGTTGCCGCGGCGCACTGGGCCCATGCCGCGGTAGCCGGACAGGCTGGGCACCTCATCCTCGTCCAGCTTGGCCTCGAAACCAATGCCATACAGCGGTTGCAGCGTACCGTCGGTGGTGGCCAGGTTGAAGATGTAACCGAGGAACTGTTCCATCGTGCGCGTTGCGCCCAGACGGTTCAGCGCGCGCACCACGAACGCCGCATCGCGCAGCCAGCAGTAACGGTAATCCCAGTTGCGCACGCTGCCGGGGGCTTCCGGAATGGAGGTGGTCATCGCCGCGATGATCGCGCCGCTGTCTTCGTACTGGCACAGCTTCAGCGTGATCGCGCTGCGGATCACCGCGTCCTGCCATTCCAGGGGAATGGACAGGTAACGCACCCATTCGCGCCAGTAGTCGCGGGTGCGCTGGAAAGCTTCCTGCACGTAGCCGCTGATCGAGCGGTTGAGCGATTCGTCCACGCCCAGGATCAGGTGGACGGGATGGCTGAGCACGAACGGCAGGCCGTCGCGCACGAAGCGGACCGGCACATCGGTGGTCAGCCGCAGCACGTGCTCGGGCAGGATCCAGCGCACATGGTTGCTGCCCCAGGTGGATTCCGGCACGCGCGCGCCCCAATCGGCCAGCGGGCGGGCGCGCACGGTGATGCGTGGGCTACCGGCCAGCGGGCGCACCTGGCGGATCAGGCTGACCGGCCGGTAGAAGCGGTCGTTCTGCCGCCAGCGGGGCGCGAAGTCGAGGATCTCCAGTTCGCCGCCGTGCGTGTCGCGCAGGACGGTGCGCAGGATCGCCGTATTGGTCAGGTACTCCTGCTCGCTGCTGGCGAAGTCTTCCAGCTCGATGGCGAAGTCACCACCGGTCTGCTGGTTGGGGCCGAGCAGGGCACAGAAGGTGGGGTCGCCGTCGAAGGTGGGCAGGCAGCTCCAGACAACGCGGGCACGTTTGTCGACCAGGGCGCCGAAGCTGCCGTTGCCGACCACGCCCAGATCAAGATCGGGTTGGGTCATCACGCGGTACATCTCGGTTGCGGCCGTGGGGGGGCCGGGTCAATAGGCATTCTCACGCAGCCAGGCGTGCACGCTGCGTATGTCGGGCAGCGCGAACACGGCCACGCTGGGTTCGCGTTCGCCCACCAGCACGCTCCAGCCATGCTGGCCGTTGGCAGCGTCGAAGCCGAATTCGTCGGTGAGGTCGTCACCGAGGAAGACGGGCAGGCGGCCACGGAAGGGCAGGTACTGCATCATCCTCCGCACCGCACGGCCCTTGTCGCTGCCAACCGGGACGAACTCGACCACGTGGTCGCCGGGTTGCAGGCGGTAACTGGAACGGCCGCGCACGTGGCGGTCGGCGAAGGCGCGGACGTCGCTGGCGGCGTGCGGCGCGCCGCGCCAGTGCAGCGCCAGGCCGACACCCTTGTCTTCCACCAGCACGCCGGGGTGGCCATGGGCGAAGCGCATCGCCTGCTGGTGCAGCGCGTGCAGCCACTCGGCGGTGTCGTCGTCGTGCTCCTCGCGCAGCACACGACCGTCCTCGCCGCGCAATTCATGGCCATGCAGGCCCGCGGCAGGCAGTTGCAGGGGAGCGAACAGTTGATCGAGCTGCTCAAGCGGGCGACCACTGACCAGTGCTACGGCACCTTCCAGGCGGTCGCTGATGCGGCCGATGGCGTCGCGCACATCCGGCAGCAGCTGCACGGCATCCGGGCGCGCAGCGAACTCGATCAGGGTGCCATCGACATCGAGGAACAACGCACAGGCGTCGTCCAGCAATGGCGGTGGCGGACGCAGGGGGAGCGGTTCAGCCATGCGGCCCACCTTGCCAGCGTGGGCGTGTACGTGGGGTCGAGGGCAGGCTACGGATCAGCTTCGGTGGGTGCCGACCGTTGGTCGGCACGGCAGGTCAGCCTGCATTGAACCCAGACAGTGCGGACCAACGGTCCGCACCCACCGAGAGCGATCACTTCCGGTGGGTGCCAACCGTTGGTTGGCACAAAGGGTCAGCCTGCATTGAACCCGGGCAGTGCGGACCAACGGTCCGCACCCACCCAATGCAATTACACCCAGAGCAATCAGAAGGTATAGCGGACGCGGCCGTAGTAGTACGCGCCATTGCTGCCGATCGGCGACAGCACGTCATACGGCAGGTTGCCGAAGTAGTGGATATCGCTGTTGGACCGATCCGGGTAGTTGTCGGTCAGGTTCTGCCCGCCGATGGCCACGCTCCACTGCGGGGTGATGCGGTATTCGACTTCCGCGTCCAGCTGCCACTCGGCCTGGTAGGTCTGGCGCGGGATGTAGCCATCACCGAAGTTGAACACGCGGGTGGCGCTGCCGTAGCGGTTCACGCGGCTGCTCAGCGACCAGTGGTCGTTGCTCCAGGCAGCCGAGAAACTGCCACGTGTACGCGGTGTGGCATCGGTCAGCGTGTTGGTCTCTTCAATCCCGAACAGCACATAATCCGGGTCCAGCGCCTGCAGCTGGGCCGGCGTGGCCAGCACGTTCTTCAGCGTGGTCTTGGTATACGCATAGGTGCCGGTCAACAGCAGCTGGCCATCGCCCAGCGACTGGCGCCAGTTGCTCACCAGCTCGGCGCCACGGGTGCGGGTATCGGCGGCGTTGACGAAGAAGCTGGCGCTCTGCAGGCCGCTGACACCGTAGTTGGCTGCCACGTAGCCGGTCAGTGCATCACCGGTGATGCTCTCCGACAGTGCGATGCGGTCGTCGATGTCGATCTGGAAGAAGTCCAGCGAGAGGTCGAAGTGTTCGCCGATGCGGCTGGTGAAGCCCAGCGACGTGTTCAGGGATTTTTCCGGTTTCAGGTCCTGCGCGCCAAGGCCACGCGCGATCGGATTGTTGACCGACAGCAGTCGGCCCTGCACCAGCTGGCCACCAGCGTTATAGCCGGTGGAGGTGGATTCGTAGCCGATCTGCGCCAGTGAAGGTGCGCGGAAGTTGTTGGAGATAGCACCGCGCAATGCAAACGCCGGCGTGAACTCGTAGCGCAGGCCGAGCTTGCCGGTCAGCTCGCCGCCGAAGTCGTCGTTGTGCTCGTAGCGCGCGGCCAGATCGGTGGAGAACTTCTCGCCGAACTGGCTGGACAGGCTGGCATAGGCGCTGGCCACGTCGCGCGACAGGGTGGCGGCGTCCTGTGGGGTCAGGCCGCCACCGGCCTGCGAGCCGGTCGGGCGGTCGGTGTACGGGCCCGCCGCATAGCTGGCCGGGTCGCCGGGGCGGGTCTGGTAGCGCTCATGGCGCGCTTCCACGCCCAGGCCCAGCGTGTGGCTGATGCTGTCGCTCTGGGTGAACACGCGGCTCAGGTCGAGGTTGCCCACGGTCTGTGCGTACTCGTAGTCGGCGGTCTTGAAGCGGGTCGGGCTGGTCGGGCCCAGCGAGGCGTTGAGCGAATCACGCAGGCGGTAGGTGAAGTCGTTCTGGCCGTAATCCAGGCTGCCGTCGTAGCTCCACTCGCCCCACTGGCCGCGCACGCCGGCCACGGCCTGTACGTCGCGGTTCTCGCCTTCGGAGATCGGTCGGTAGCCGTTCGGATAGACCTGCTTCCAGTTGGCATCGCCATCGGGATAGCGGAAGTAGTTGGCGCCTTCGGTATCGCGCTGGTTGAAGGTACCGAACGCGTAGAACGTCGAGGTCTGGCCGACCGGAATCTCGGTGTTCAGCCACAGGTTGATGTCCTTGCTCTTGCCATCACCCAGGACGTAGTTGCGCTTGCCCTGCAGTGCCAGGTTGCCCGGGGTCTGGTCCCACGGCGGAATCTGGTCGAAGCCGGCGCGGTTGGTGCCGTTGCGGTGCTTGTACTCCAGGCCGACGCGCAGGAAGCCACCGTCTTCGCCCAGCGAGGTGCCGACCTTGGCGCTGATGTTGCCGGTCTGGCCATCGGTGAGGGTGCGGCCGATCGGCTGGAGGTCGGTGTGGTTGGCACCGTAGCTGGCCTCGATCTCGCCGCCGTCGCCGCCGTTGTCGAGGATCACGTTGATCACGCCGGCCACGGCGTCCGAGCCGTACAGCGCACCGGCACCGTCGCGCAGCACTTCGATGCGCTTGATCGCGCTGACCGGGATCGAATTGAAATCGACCGGGGTGGTGCCCTTGCCGATCTTGCTGTCGGTGTTGACCAGCGCGGTGTGGTGGCGGCGCTTGCCGTTGACCAGTACCAGCACCTGGTCCGGCGACAGGCCGCGCAACTGCGCGGCGCGCACATGGTCGGCGCCACCGGAGTTGGACTGGCGCGGGAAGTTGAACGACGGCAGCAGCGCCTGCAGCGCGCTGCCCAGTTCACCGTTGACCACGCCGGCCTTGCGGATGTCCTCGGCTGTGAGCACGTCCACCGGCGAGGTGGATTCGAGCACGGTGCGGTCGGCGGCACGGGTGCCGGTGACGATCACCGTGTCCAGGTTGGTGGCGTCCTGGGCCAGGGCTGGGGCGGCGGAGGAAAGCGCGATGGCGATGGCGAGGCCGAGCGGCGACGCGGGCAGGCGGAAGGACATGGGGGCTCCAGCAACAACGACGACGGGGAAGGGGAGATAGTTTCACTTACATCCATCCGGATGAAGCGATATATTATCTTCGCGTGATGGCCGGTGCCGATGCAAGCCCCTGCCGGCCTGGCATGAGTTGATGCCCTGCTGGCATCAGCACGCCGGGCCGGTGGCGCTGTACGCTGCCGGCTCGCCTTGTCCCCCCTTCCCCGGAGCTGTACCGATGAAACACCTTGGCCTCGTCTTTGCCGTGCTGCTGGCCACCAGCGGCTGCGCCAGCCTTTCTTCGCAGGCGCCCAGCGCCTATGCCACGGCCACTACCGCCGAACTGAAGGGCGATGCCGCCCGCCCGTCTTCCGCGCACGGCTGGGTGCGCAGCGAGCTGTATTTTGGCGTCGGCGAGGAGCAGGGCGCCGGCAACCGCCCGCAGGCCGACACCATCAGCGACGCGCAGTGGCGCACCTTCCTGGACAAGGAGGTGACCCCGCGCTTCCCGGATGGCCTGACCGTGTTCGATGCCTATGGCCAGTGGCTGTTCCGCGGCGATGCCGCGCCCAACCGCCTGCGCACGAAGGTGCTGGTGGTGCTGCATGAGGACACCCCGCAGCGCCGCGCCGATATCGAAGCGATCCGCCTGGCGTGGAAGCAGCAGACCAGGCATCAGTCGGTGCTGTGGTCGCGGCAGCCGGTCGAGGTATCGTTCTGAGTTGAAGGCGCCGCCGCGGTGCCGCAGGGAGCAATGATGAACTACAGGGAATGCCTGCTGGGCCTGGTATTGGTGGGCGTGCTGGCACCGCCGGCGCAGGCGGGTGGGGACGACGGCGAAACGCTACGCTTCCAGGTGGCCGCTCATGTGCAGGCGCATGCCGATCCCCAGCAGGACGGAAGCATCGTGGTGCAGCTGTCACCGTCGGGCAAGCGCCAGACGCTGGCGGGCGCGGCCGATGCCGACGGCAATTCGCGCTGGGGTCTGGAAGACGTCGATTTCGATGGCTACCCGGAACTGGTCGCGCGCGCCTCGGTAGGCATGGTCAACGAGGCGGTGGCGGTGTACCGCTTCGATCCGGCCAGTGCCGGTTTCCGCGCGCTGCAGGCCGATACCCACGGCAAGGACAGTTGTGGTGACCTGATGGGGCTGAGCGTGGACGTTGCCACCCGCACCCTGACCAGCAGTTGCCGCGGCGGCCCGATGTGGTACACCGACCAGTACCGGTTTGCAGGCGCGAAGCTCCATCTGTACCGCTCTGAGAGCGTGCTGATGCTGGGCGATACGTTGAACGCCGCGCTGCATTGGGAACAGACCGAAGAGCAGGGCCCGTTGGCGGTCTGGCGCACCTATGACCCCGCCGGCCATGTGTTGGAAAGTGCCATCGCCGATGGCCTGGGAGCACCGCCGGACGGGCCGTTGCAGGGGCAGCAGGCCACCGTGGTGCCCGCGCGCCTGTTCCTCTTCGACCGACCCGGCGCGTCCAGCACCAAGCGTTACCTGGTGCAGGGGGATCGCGTGGAACTGCTGGATGAACAGGACGGCTGGGTGAAGCTGCGCTACCGCAACCCGAAAAGCGGTGCAGTGGAGGGTTGGATCAACGTCAATGATTGACGAGACGTCTACCCGCAGTTTGCACATCGAGGCAATGGGCAACTTGCCCACGGGGGCATCACTTCATCGGGTCTAGCCTCGGACGTTCCCCCGTTCGAGGATGTATCCGATGAGCAAGCGCGTGGCCGAAATCGTGGTGGACGCCCTGCAGCAGGCTGGTGTCCGCCGTTGCTACGGCATCGTGGGCGATACGCTCAACCATGTGACCGATGCGATGCATGGCAGCGAGATCGCCTGGGTGCACGTGCGCCATGAAGAAGTGGCAGCGTTCGCCGCCGGCGCCGATTCGCTGGTGAGCGGCGAGTTGACCGCCTGTGCGGGCTCCTGTGGTCCCGGTGGCCTGCACTTCATCAACGGTGTGTTCGAGACCAACCGCAACCGTGCACCGATGGTGCTGATCGCCAGCCAGGTGGTGACCAGCGAGCTGGGCATGGAATTCCCGCAGGAAGTGGATTTCAAGGCGGTCTATGGCAGCTGCACGGTGTTCTGCGAGCAGGTGCACAGCCCGGAGCAGGCGCGACGCGTGGTGGCCCTGGCCTGCCAGGCGGCGATCAGCCGGCGTGGCGTGGCGGTAGTGATCCTGCCGGCCGACATCAGCCAGGCTGAGGTGAAGCACGATGTGCCGTTCTCGGTGCACTACACCCAGCCGGTGCTGCGCCCGTCCGACGCCGAACTGCAGCGCATTGCCGAGCTGCTGGGGCAGGGCAAGCGTATCGGCATCTATGCCGGTGCCGGTTGCCAGGGCGCGCACGCGCAGCTGCTGGAACTGGCCCGGCGCCTGCAGGCGCCGGTTGCGCATACTTCGCGCGCCAAGGATTTCGTCGAGCCGGACAACCCGTACAACATGGGCATGACCGGAATCTTCGGCATCGAATCCGGCTTCCACACGCTGATGGAGTGCGACACGCTGCTGCTGCTCGGCGCCGACTTCGCCTGGGGCCAGTTCTACCCGGACAAGGCCACGATCATCCAGGTCGACCGCGATGGCAGCCACCTCGGCCGCCGCCACCCGGTAAACCTGGGCGTGGTCGGTGACATCGCACCGACGCTGGATGCCTTGCTGCCGATGCTGCCGCCGCGCGAGGACAGCAGTTTCCTGGACGAATGTATCGAACGTCGCGACAAGGCGTTGAAGAAGCGCGAGCAGGAAGAACAGCCCGGCGAGGGCGAGCTGATCCACCCGCAGCATCTGACCGCGCTGCTGTCGAAGCATGCCAGCGACGATGCGCTGTTCACCGCTGACGGCGGCTCGCCGATGGTCTGGGTGCTGCGGCATATCCGCGTCAACGGTCGCCGCCGCACGCTGACCAGCCTGCTGCACGGCACGATGGCCAATGCAATGCCGCAGGCGCTGGGCCTGCAGAAGGCGTTCCCCGGCCGGCAGGTGATTTCGCTGTCCGGCGATGGTGGCCTTGCGATGCTGTTGGGTGACCTGCTGACCGCGGTGCAGGAAAACCTGCCGATCAAGGTGGTGGTGTTCAACAATGGCTCGCTGAACTTCGTCGAGCTGGAGCAGAAGGTGGAAGGCCTGCTGGACAACTACACCGACCTGAAGAACCCGGACTTCGGGCGCCTGGCCGAGGTGATCGGCTTCCACGGCCGCACGGTGACCCGTAGTGAGGATCTGGAGGAAGCGGTGCAGGATTTCCTGGCCCAGCGCGGCCCGGCACTGCTGGACGTGCACACCAGCCGCGCCGAGCTGGTGATGCCGCCGCAGATCGAGGCCAAGCAGGTCGCCGGCACGGCGCTGTATGCGGCCAAGGCGGTGTTGAATGGCCGCTTCGACGACGTGAAGCATCTGCTGGTGGACAATTTCCTGAAGAAGTAGGGGGAGTCGATGCAGGGCTGCGCCCTGCACCTGCGGAGGCGAAGGTCGAAGCAACAGCAACAGCTGGGTATCCGTGGGATGGCGGGGTG